>CAWKYX010000094.1:0-11566 GCA_963854265.1 Acidimicrobiia bacterium | reverse complement strand
AACACTGCAGTCGCTGAGGCCCTTGATGTTGCCGGCGTTGTCAAGGGTCAAGCTCTACTTCAGGTTGATATTTCTGCGGCGCGCGAGGCCATCATTGCATTGCCGTGGGTGGAGAGTGTGACGTCGGATCGTGGTCTGGGTGGCGACGTCACCTTCACGATCAGCGAACGCAGCGCAGTCGCGGTTGTGCCGGCCGAGTCGGGTTGGCTCTTGGTCGACGCTCAGGGTCGGGTGCTCGATGGAGCCGCAACTATCCCCGCTGGTGTTGTTGTGGTGGACGGATCGACATGGGCCGTTGCGCCCGGTGGCTGGATAGGTGAAGGTGCCCTGCCTGCGCTTGATGTTGCGGCGCTCCTCCCATCTGGACTGCGTTCGAAAGTGGCTTCGGTTCATGCCACGCAGACAGACCTGGAGCTCGTGCTCTTCGGTGGTGGCCGCGTGAACCTGGGCGATGCCACCGATCTGGACCAGAAGTTCTTGTCCGCTCTCACCATGGTGGTGCAGCTCGATCTGGCCTGCCTGGACTCCATTGATGTTCGCGCTCCATCGGTTCCAGTTTTGACCCGTACGGCAGGGTGCTCGTAACCTATGACTTCTGAAACAATAGGCACAGCAGCAACATAAGCAAGAGCACTCCAGCATGCAGCTGGACATCAGCTTGAGGCTGAGAATCTCTACCCTCAAGGTCGAGTTGATGTTTTGGTCCCATACAATTGGCGCCGAAATCTTCGGGAGGCACCGAATCGTGAATAATCCACATAACTATCTCGCAGTCATCAAAGTGGTCGGCGTCGGTGGCGGCGGCGTCAACGCCGTCAACCGCATGATCGATGCGGGGCTAAGCGGCGTCGAGTTCATTGCGGTGAACACCGACGCGCAAGCCCTGCTGTTGAGCGACGCCGAGGTCAAGATTGACATCGGGCGCGACCTCACTCGGGGTCTCGGAGCCGGCAGTGATCCCGAGGTTGGCCGCCAGGCAGCCGAAGACCATCGCCACGAGATCGAAGAAGTCATGAGCGGCGCCGACATGGTGTTCATCACCGCCGGCGAGGGTGGCGGAACTGGCACAGGTGCCGCCCCGATCGTGGCCGAGATAGCGAAGGCGCAAGGCGCTCTCACCATTGGCGTCGTGACGCGACCTTTCGGGTTCGAAGGCCGCCGACGCTCGGTTCAGGCCGATCAAGGCATCCAGCGGCTGCGTGAAGAAGTCGACACGCAGATCGTCATTCCGAACGATCGGTTGTTGTCTGTCTCGGACGAAAAGACAACGGTCCTCAATGCGTTCAAGATGGCCGACGAGGTCCTCCTGCAGGGCGTCCAGGGGATCACCGAGCTCATCACCACCCCCGGTCTGATCAACACGGACTTCGCGGATGTCAAGATGATCATGTCGGACGCTGGCTCTGCGCTCATGGGCATCGGTACCGGCAGCGGTGAAGATCGAGCCGTGAGCGCGGCACGCAAGGCCATCTCCAGTCCGCTTCTTGAATCGTCAATCGACGGTGCTCGGGGGATCTTGTTGTCCATCGCTGGCTCAAGCGACATGGGATTGTTCGAGATCAACAATGCAGCCGAGCTCGTCCAAGGTGTCGCGCACCCGGACGCAAACATCATCTTCGGCACGGTGGTTGATGAGTCTATGGGCGATTCCGTCCGTGTCACAGTGATCGCCGCTGGTTTCGATCGCTGGGAAGGTGACGAGCCCCGGCGTTCGACCTCGCCGATCGTCGACGACATGCCCGACGTGTTCGGGTCTGAGAACGACGATGCAGACAACGGTGACGAGTTCGACGTACCGTCGTTCCTTCAGTAGCCAACGCTGGAGCCTCGGCCGTGGACCACATTGAGCCGTCGTTCTCACGACCCTTGAACGATGGTCGCATTGCGCACGTGATCGCGACTGACCGCTCCCATGGTGACCTGTCGGTCGGGTCGGCTCCTGGTCGGCTTGACCAACACCGGCGCTGCATTGTCGACGCGCCATGGGTGTGGTTTCACCAGGTCCACGGCGCCAGCGTCGTGACCGTTGCAGCGCCGGGTGAGGGCGCGGGCCAGGAGGCCGATGCGGGCTGTACCCGTTGCTCAGACGCGCCGATCGCTGTCCAAGTCGCCGACTGCGCGCCCGTGGCGTTCATTGACCCTGCCGGTGTCGTAGGCGTCGCTCACGCCGGGTGGCGGGGCCTGATGGCCGGCGTACTCGAGCGGACGGTTGAAGCAATGGTCGACATGGGTGCGTCCGCACCCGTTGCGATCATCGGCCCGTGTATACGGCCGGACGCATACGAGTTCGGTCAGGCTGAACTCGATGCGACGGTGGCGGCTATTGGACCGACCGTTCGGTCAGTCACAGCGCAAGGGACGCCGGCTCTGGACATACCCGCCGGTGTGTCGGCGGTGCTCGACCGAATGGGAGTGGAGCTCGTGGCCGACATCGGGAGTTGCACCGCCGCCGATCCCGCCAGGCGCTGGTCCCATCGCGCCCGCGGTGATCGCGGACGACAGGCCCTCGTCGTTTGGATTGGCGATGATGGTGGCGGACAAACATGAGCGAGAGCAGCCCCGGCATACCATCCGTTGATGCCGATCTGGTGGCCGAACGCGCCGAGGCCCTGCGCACCCTGGTTGACCGTCATCGAACCCGCCCGGTCACGATCGTCGCGGTCACGAAACGCTTCGGAGCCGACGCGGTGGCAGCTGCGCTCCGGGCTGGGCTTGTTGACATCGGCGAAAATTACGCGCAAGAACTGGCTGCAAAAGCGGAACATGTCACCGCATTTGGGCCCGCGAGCCCACGATGGCATTTCATTGGCCATGTGCAACGCAACAAGGTTCGTCTGGTGGCCGATGTCGTTGACTTGTGGCACACCGTCGATTCACCTTCGCTTGGTCGCGAGATAGCGAAGCGTTCGCCCGGTGCAGCGGTGCTGGTGCAGGTGAATCTCGCTGATTCGACCGGTCAGTCTGGAGTCGGCACGGCGGACGTTGCTCCGTTGGTGGACACCTTGCGGGACTTGGGGTTGGACGTGGGAGGACTGATGATGATCGGCGCAGCGGGAGACGCCGCTGCCACTCGCGACGTGTTTGCTCTCCTGCGCAGGACCGCTGACGACCTCGAACTCGTCGAGTGTTCTATGGGGATGAGCGGTGACCTGGAGAGTGCGCTGGAGTCCGGCTCGACGATGCTTCGTGTCGGAACGGGCCTCTTCGGGCCCCGACCAAGTGTCTGAACCCGGGCTCCAATTGAGGCGTTCCGGCAACGTCATTGGGTTGGCGCGAGTCGAGGTTGCACACCGCGTAAGATGACCATCAGCTGTTTCGTCGTGACCAGGAGCGTACGATGCCGTCAATGTTTAAGAAGGCGATGATGTATCTCGGCCTCGGCAGCGACGAAGACTTCGAGGCGCTCGACCGGGGCACCGACGAAGAATTCGATCGGGTCCGAGCGCTCGACCCGCGCGGCGGGGAGGTTCATCTCGAACCCGCGCCCACCGGACCGGAGGGTCCGGTGGACCCCGATGCGGCCCCCCGGCGCGCCTTGATCAGTGCGGTGCGGCCGATCCCGCTCGAAGACGTGCCCGAACAGGTTCGTCGCCCATCGGCGGTGCGACCCATCCCGGCCCCGGCAACTGCCAAGCCGCTGATCGTGTCGCCGACATCGTTCAACGATGCACAAGAAGTCGCCGACACCTTCAAGCTCAAGCAACCGGTGATCGTGAATCTGCAACAGGCAGATCGCGATCTCACGCGCCGCCTGATCGACTTCGCGAGTGGGCTTTGCTACGGCGTCGGAGGCGACATGAAGAAGGTCGCAGAGCAGGTGTATCTGATCACCCCGGCTGATGTCGAGGTCTCCGCCGAAGAGCGCCAGCTGCTGCAAGAGGCTGGGCTGTACGACTGACGAGCCAGCCAGGGTGGGCTGCTTGTTCAGCGCGTCTCGAGCCGAGGGCAAACCTGCGAGATGACTCACCGGCGCAGAGCGGTCCGCTACAATCAGTGCCCATGGCAACTGGATCCAGCCACACAGAACCCGTGACCGCAGACGACGTCTTGATGGCGCAATTCACGTTCATCAAGAAGGGCGGGTACGACCAACAAGAGGTCGACGCGTTCCTCGACAGGATCGCGGCCACCCTTGATGCGGACGCATCGCTTGCGCTCGATGGCTCGTTGACGGCAAACGACGTGCGCCATGTCGAGTTCGCGGTCATGAAGCGCGGCGGCTACAGCCCCGAACAGGTCGACAGCTTCCTCGACCGAATTGTCGCAGTTTTCACAACGCGAGTCAGCGAACCGTTGGCACAGGACCGACTCGAGCAACCGGAGGACGCCGTGGAGCCAGCTCCTGTCGTGCTACCCGAACCCGATCTCGACCCCGTGGTCGCAACACCCGAGCCTGAGCCGATCGTTGTTGCCGAAGTAGCCACCCCCATTGTTCAGCCGGTTGCTTTGGCTGTTGAGCCCACCCCGGTGGTGGAGGTCGCACCCGTGGCCGCTCCAACGATCGCGTCGACGAACGAGGCTAGTGGCTTCCCCCAACTTCATGACCCCGAAGGCGCGGCACAGCGCCTGCTCGCTGCGGCACAAGTCGCTGCCGATTCACTCACCGGCAATGCCGAGAACTACGCGCTCGGTGTGCGCGGCGAAGCCGATCAACACGCCGCCGCGGCTCGCGCCGAGGCTGACAAGCATGCGGCTTCCGTCACCGCCGGCGCAGAGACCCAAGCAGCTGCCATTCGCGAAGTTGCGGCCGATGAGGCGCGGCGGGTCGTCGAAGAGGCCCGAGCGAAGCTGGTGGCCGAGATCACTGTTCTTGAGGCTCGTAAATCCAAACTGGATTCCGACAACGCTGCGCTTCAGGGCCAGGTCGAGGCCGAACGCTCCCGCATCTTGGTCATCATCGATGGTCTGCGCTCTGCGGTGTCGAGCGAGACGGCACCGGCATCTGCTTCGGTAGTGCCGTCTCCAGCTCCAGCTCCAGCTCCAGCTCCAGCTCCAGCACCGGTGGCGGCTGCTGTGCCTGTTCGTGCCGTGGAGGAAGAGGATCCCGATCCCAGTCCCGACGTTGCTCCGGTGATCGAGCTCGTGGACGGATCCAACGCCGATGCCGGCACAGATTCTGTCGCGCGATCCGTGTTTGACATCTCTCCCGATGCCGGCAGCCCCGACACCTCTACCGATTGGCTCGATGAGCCTGGCCCGGGGGCCGGCGGCAGCATCTTTGACATCGAATCGCCAGAGAGCGGCAACACCACCCAAGCGGTTAGCGCTGTGGACGGAGCCGGCGACAGGTTCTTCGAGGAACTCCGTCAGGCTGACCCCGACGCCGATGCGTTGGGTCCGTTGGACGAGGACACCGACGCAGCACTGTCAGCGTTCTTCGATGAGAGTGAGGAACGCCCATCCGATGGTCGATGGCGTGACCGCTTCGGGCCAAGCCGCGACTGAGGCCCCTAGCCGCGGCTGAGGCAACCAAACGGGGGATTCAGCCCACCGACGCTACGCGAACGCCGATGCTCCCGAGGCCCGCTGCACTCGACCTGTGGAGCGTCACTGCTGCGGGTGGCACGTCGTAGTGGACCGCGATTGCCAAGACCTGGTCGGCGATGTAGCGCTCATGGGTCTGAACCGCGGCCTCTGAAACCTCAGGAAGACCGGCGACCCAGACTTCGATGCGGTCCGTGACCTGAAAGCCTTCGGCTTTGCGGGCTTCTTGAATTTGGCGCACTAAGTCGCGTGCGAGTCCTTCGGCCTCCAGGTCGGGCGTGACCTCGGTATCGAGAACGACCACGGCGTCATTGCCCGGAAGCGCCGCGGCGGCGACGCCGTCGGGTGCTTGGAGCGCGAGGTCGTATTCACCAGGCTCAAGAACGTGGTCGCCCACCTGCACGGTGCCATCATCGTTCGCGGACCAGTCGCCGGCTTTTGCGGCTTTGAAAACGGCTTGGACGTTGCCGCCCAGGCGAGGCCCGAGCGACTTTCCGTTGGGCCGCAGGACAAACGACGCGTGTGCTTCGAGATCGCTGCTGAGCTCCACTGACTTGACGTTTACTTCGTCGGCGACCAAAGCCAGGTGCGGGGCCAGCGCGTCGGTGGCCCCGCCTGCGACCGTGATCGAGGGCAGCGGGAGGCGTACGCGCAGGCCCGCATCTTCTCGCAGGCGTAGCGCGGTCGACACGACGTCGCGGACGCGGTCCATGGAGACGACGAGTTCGGCGTCATGGGGCAACAGGTCGGCGTCTGGCCATTCGGATAGATGGACGCTGGTTTCGCCCGTGAGGCCGGTATGGATCTCATCCATGATCATGGGAAGGAACGGAGCGGCGACCCGGGTGAGGGTGGTTAGCACGGTGTACAACGTGTCGTAGGCATCTCGCTTGTCTTGAGCGTCGGCGTCCGCTGCAGGGGCCCAGAAGCGGTCACGGCTTCGCCTGATGTACCAGTTGTTGAGCGCATCGATGAAGCCTTGGATTTCGGCGGTCGCCCCCGGAAGGTCGTAGGCGTCCATGCGTATGGTCACGGCCTCGACGAGCTGGCGCGTCTTGGCCAAGATGTAGCGGTCCAGCGGCGCGCTCGCCGTGGTTCGCTGCTCGGCCCGTACGCCGTCGGCGTTCGCGTACAAGGTGAAGAACGCATAGGCGTTCCAGATCGGCGTGATGACCTGGCGCACGACGTCGTCGATGCCTTGATCGCTGATGCGGGTATCGCCACCACGCACGATGTTGGTGGACATGAAGTACCAGCGCAGCGCGTCCGAGCCCTGTCGATCGAAAATTTCGGTGGGCTCGGTGTAGTTGCGCAGTCGTTTGGACAGCTTGTTGCCGTCGTCGGCCAACAAGATGCCGTGACAGATCACGTTCTGGAAGGCGGGCTTGTCGAACAGCGCGCCGGCCAGGACGTGCAGTGTGTAGAACCACCCGCGGGTCTGGTTGATGTACTCGACGATGAAGTCCGCGGGATAGTGCGCCTCGAACCAGTCTTTGTTCTCGAACGGGTAATGGACCTGCGCATAGGGCATGGATCCAGATTCGAACCAGCAATCGAGGACTTCCTCGACACGGCGCATGGTCGACTCGCCGGTCGGGTCGTCGGGGTTGGGTCGCGTCAGGTCATCGATGAACGGGCGATGGAGGTCGGTGGGGCGGACACCAAAATCGGCCTCGATCTGGTCGAGGCTTCCGTAGACATCGGTGCGGGGGAACTCGGGGTTGTCGCTGCGCCACACCGGGATAGGGGACCCCCAGAAGCGGTTTCGACTGATGGACCAGTCGCGCGCCCCTTCGAGCCACATGCCGAATCGCCCATCACGAACATGGTCGGGGACCCAGTTGATGTCTTGGTTGAGCTCGATGAGCCGATCCCGGATGGCAGTGACCTCGACGTACCAGGAGTTGATGGCCTTATAGATGATGGGCGTGTCGGTGCGCCAACAATGTGGATAGTTGTGTTCGTAGGTGTCATGGCGGATAACGCGATCGGCCTCTTTGAGGAAGCGAATGATCTCGGGGTTCGCATCGAAGACGTTTTGTCCGGCCCACTCGACCACATCGGCAGTGAATCGGCCCTGATCGTCGACCGGTACAGCAGACCCGATCTGGATGTCGTTTGCTTCACAGACGACCTGGTCGTCTTCGCCGAACCCGGGGGCCATGTGGACGACGCCCGTGCCCTCGGACGTATCTACGAAATCTGCACCGAGGATACGAAACGCGTCGGTTCGATCGGCGTAGTAGGGGAGGAGTGGCGTGTAGCCGCGGCCGACGAGGTCAGCACCGGTGATGGTGCTGTGCAACACGGCCTCGCCGAGCTGTGCCGCGTACTTCTCGAGAGCCTCGGCACCGATAACGGTGTACGCCCCATCGAGCTCGAGCACGGCGTATTCGATGTCGGGACCTACAGCTAGCGCCAGGTTGGACGGGAGGGTCCAGGGCGTTGTTGTCCACGCCAGGATGCGCATCGGGCCCGGATCGCCGGGAGCGGCGACGAGATCGAACGCAACCGTGATGGCAGGGTCCTGGCGAGGGCGCGTCGAGTCATCGAGACGGATTTCGAAGTTCGACAGCGGGGTCTCTGCCCCCCAACTGTACGGCATGACCCGGTATGCCTCGTAGATCAGGCCCTTGTCCCAGAGCTCCTTGAACGCCCACATGACCGACTCCATGTAGTCGACGTCCATGGTCTTGTAGTCGTTCTCGAAATCGACCCAGCGGGCTTGACGGGTGACGGTTTCTTCCCACTCCTGGGTGTAGCGCAGCACCGACTCGCGGCAGTGCTCGTTGAATCGGGCGATGCCGAAATCGTTGATGGCGGCTCGCCCCGAGACGCCGAGTTCTTTCTCGGTTTCCATCTCGGCGGGAAGTCCATGGCAGTCCCATCCGAACCGACGGTCGACCCGATTGCCGCGCATCGTCTGGTAGCGCGGGACCACATCTTTCACGTAGCCGGTGAGGAGATGCCCATGGTGGGGCAGTCCGTTGGCGAACGGAGGACCATCGTAAAAGACGAACTCACGGTCTGTGGGCCGCTGGTCAATGCTCGCCTGGAATGTCGCGTTGGCTTCCCAGCTCTCGAGCACACGCTGCTCGATGGCGGGGAGATCAGGCTTGGTGTCGATCTGAGGATAGGGGGAAGGGGAGGAGGGGTCCGCGTCGCTCATGGTCCTGAAAGAGTAGTGGCGCCTGCCGGGAATGAAACGCTATTTGGCGGCGTTAATGCCTGCGATCTGTTGCTACGACTGGGATTGAGCGTTGGCTCTGGCCGGCCCCATTCCTGCTTTAGCGACGGATCTCGCCGAAGCTCGATAGGCTTCCCCATCCAAGATGAGCGAGTTCGGGCGGGCTAACATCCGCCTCCTGCGGGCGATACGCGGGGCATAGACCCGATCCTGGATCCTCGGACCCTGAGAGCGAGCAATGGCGAAGTCGGCGAAATCATCACCAAAAAGTGAAGCGGTCAAGAAGGGCACTGCCAAGAAGGGCACTGCCAAGAAGGGCACCGCCAAGAAGGGCACCGCCAAGAAGGGCACCGCCAAGAAGGCGGTAGCCCGCAAGGCTCCAGCAAAGAGGTCGGCTGCCAACAAGACAGCTCCAAAACCCGCCGTAAAGGCTGCAGGCAAGAATTTGCCTGCGAAGACAAGCCCCGCCAAGCAAGCAACCGGCCAGGCCAAGGCCAAAACGGCGGCGACCAGCCCAACCCCTCCGAAGAAGAAGCCGGTGCAGACCCCCTTCGACAAGAAGTTCCTTGACGAAATGAAAGCAGCGCTCGTCAGTGAGCGCTCGCGCTATGTGACCTCGGCTGAGCTCCTCAAAGCCGAGGCGGACTCGTTGGTGGAAGGCCGCGAGCCTGGAGATGTGCAGTTCGACGAAGAGTCTGGCGACGGCGACACCGTGGCTGTGGAACGTGAGCGCGACCTCGCGCTGAGTGCTCAAGCTCGAGCGGCCGTCGACGACATTGACGAAGCACTCGATCGCCTTGCCGGTGGCACCTACGGCGTTTGCCTGGTGTCAGAGAAGCCGATTCCTAAAGAGCGCCTCCGAGCGATCCCGTGGGCCTCCGAGCGGGTCGAACACAAGGCCGGTGGATTCGGTCTCCGCTGATTCCGACACAGCCGCCGCGCTATGCGAGGGCAGTGATCGGCGGTCAGACAACTCCCCACTGTCGATTCTTTTCTCGGTAGCCGCCGTCGTGGTCACCCACGACCAGCTCACCAAATGGTGGGCTGTCGAGGCGTTGGACGACGGGCGGGTCATCGACGTGGTCTGGACAGCTCGGTTCAATCTCGTCAGAAATGACGGGGCGGCATTCAGTCTGGGAAGTGGGCTCACTCCGCTCATCGCCATTGCGGCTATGGCGGTGTCGGTGGCGTTAGTTGTCGCGGCCCGGCGAGTGCGATACCGCTCTGCGGTGGCGGCCATGGGCCTCATCTTGGGTGGCGCAGTTGGCAATATCATCGACCGCTTCTTGCGGTCGGGCGATGGTTTCCTTCGGGGCCGTGTAGTGGATTTCATCGACTTCCAGTGGTGGCCGGTCTTCAACATTGCCGACATCGGCGTGGTGGTCGGAGGGTTCTTGCTTGTTTGGTTGTTGTCGGAGTCATCCGACAGTGACCATGATGACGGTGTGATCAGCAACGCCCGCGACAACGAAGCAAGCCAATGATCGAAGAGTCGATCCCAGCAGCGCTGGGTGGCGAACGTATCGATCGCTGTGTCTCCATGATCACCGGATGCACCCGAAACCAGGCTGCTGCGCTCATCAACGCCGGCAAGGTTGCCAAAAATGGCCGAGTTGTCGTCAAGGTGTCAGACCGGTTGGTCGAGGACGATGTCGTCGTGATCGATGAGACGCTGCTCGACGAGGTCGTTGTCTTGGTCGCCGACGCCGCGATCGACATCGAAGTCGTCTACGAGGATGCGTCCGTGGTGGTGGTCAACAAGCCCGCTGGCTTGGTTGTGCACCCAGGCGCAGGTACCCCCGACGGCACCCTTGTCAACGGTCTACTGGCGCGCTATCCCGACATCGCAGGGGTGGGCGAAGCGGGCAGGCCTGGTGTCGTCCACCGACTCGACAAGGGAACCACGGGGCTCTTGATGGTCGCCCGAAACAATGAGGCTCTCGAATCGCTGAGCCAACAGCTGACCAGCCGTTCTGTCGAGCGTCGCTATACCGCTGTGGTGTGGGGGCACATCGAGAGCGACCGGGGGCTTATCGATGCCGCAATTGGTCGGAGCAAGCGCCAGCCCACTCGTATGGCGGTCGTGGGCGATGGGCGCCCGGCACGGACCCGGTATGCGGTCGAGTCACGCCATGGCGAACCTGCAGACCTCACGGTGGTCTCGTGCCAGCTCGAAACCGGCCGAACCCACCAGATTCGGGTGCACTGCAAGGCTATTGGCCACCCCGTTGTCGGTGATGAGACCTACGGCGGAGTCCGTGATGGTGTCGTGTTTGACCGCCCGGCGTTGCTCGCGGCCATGATTGGGTTCGTGCACCCCGACACAGGCCAAGACATGGTCTTTGAGGTTGGGCCGCCGGCTGATCTCCAAGAGCTGTTGGACTCGCTCGACTGACTACAACGCTGCTGGCCGATCGGTGGCAGCTCGTTGCACCCAGTACCAACGTTGCTCAGTCGGCTCCCGGCCAGGTGCCGACGCCGTCGGCCATCGATGCGATATCGGACAACCGATAGGACTCGAGCAGCTTTCGCATCTGGTCACCCGCGTGGGACCACACCGCCAACAGCACACATTGGCCCTCGTGGTCGCAGGCGCCATCGGTGTGCGGTTCGCCAAAGTCGCCGGCGACGATTGGGCCATCGACAGCGCTGACGATCTGGCTGAGCAGGATCTCGTTCGGGTCTCGTGCTAAGAAGTACCCACCGCTCACGCCACGTTTGGATCGAACGAGTCCAGCGCCCTTGAGTGCCAAGAGGATTTGTTCGAGGTAGGGCTGAGGAAGACCTGTGCGCTCAGCGATGTCGCGGACAGACATAGGTGTCTCATCGGAGTGCAGCGCGAGACACAACAGCGCCCGGCTGGCGTAGTCACCTCTCGTCGAGACCTTCATGAGC
>CAWKYX010000093.1:0-11602 GCA_963854265.1 Acidimicrobiia bacterium | reverse complement strand
CCAGGATTGGGCCATCGTTGGCGCTTCGGTGCTGGTGAACGGAAACCAGGCTGGTATCGGCTTGGTCAACATGGGCTCGACTCCCCACCGCGCCAGCGCCGTCGAAGCCGCCATCGCCGGTGGCGCCGATGCCGCCACCGCAGCTGAGGCAGCCGCCGAGGGAGCATCGCCGCCCGCAGATTTGAACGCATCGACCGAGTATCGCCAGCACCTCGCTCGCGTGCTGGTCCGACGCGGCCTCGAAGCCGCAGGGGCCTGAGCTCGGGCACCGGGCCTTCGGCCGATTCTGGCGCCCTCGCTTCAGGCTTCCGTATTGCCGCGATCGCAGCTTCGGCCCCGGCGGGCCTCGGGCTGCTCTGCTAATTTCGGGAGCTTCAGAGCGCCTCATGCCAGTGTTCGCGGTCTCTGATTTCTGACGGCCCCGCGCGGGCTGGGCTGTGGGCTTACGTTCGGTTGCCGCGCGCGGAGCCGTCAGAAATCGAAGACTGCTGTCGGCAGCGGTAACCTGGGACATTCATGGGGTTTGTTGAGCCAGAGAACGTCGAAGATGTTGGGGCCGGTCTGACGGCGCAGGGGTACTTCGCCAGCGAGGGGCTGGCCACGGCCATGTTTCTGGCCATGTCGCTCCGACGGCCGCTCTTCCTTGAGGGGGAGCCTGGGGTCGGCAAGACCGAGTTGGCCAAATCGCTGGCGACATGGACGGGCGGACAGCTGATCCGCCTGCAGTGTTACGAGGGCCTGGACGCAGCCCAAGCAGTCTATGAATGGGACTACACCCGTCAGCTCCTGCATCTGCGTACCGCCGAGGCCTCAGGGCGAGCATCGTCAACCGCAGAGGGCGAACTCGAAGATGAGCTCTACGACGAGCGGTTCCTGGTGAAGCGTCCGCTCCTGCAGGCTGTGTCGGAGGGCCACGATGTGCCGCCGGTGTTGCTGATCGACGAGGTCGACCGGGCTGACGACGAGTTCGAGGCCTTCCTGCTTGAGGTGCTGTCCGACTATGCCGTCACCGTGCCCGAGATCGGCCGATTCAGCGCCGACGTACCGCCACGGGTGATCATTACCTCGAACCGCACCAGGGACGTCCATGACGCCCTGAAGCGGCGCTGTCTCTATCACTGGGTCAACCACCCCGATTTCGAGCTCGAAGTCACCATTGTCGCCAGCAGAACCACCGGTGCGTGCGAGACGCTCGTGCGTCAGGTTGCAGCGGCTGCCGAGGAGTTCCGCAGTGTCGGGTTGTACAAGCCCCCCGGTGTTGCCGAGAGCATCGATTGGGCCGATGCCCTCGCTCGTTTGGGCGCCACCGAGCTCACTGCAGACACCATCCAGGCGACGCTCGGCGCTGTGCTGAAATACCGCGAGGATCAGGAACGGGTTACCGACAACGATATGGCGGCCCTTATCCAACGGGTAATGGCACGAGCAGGCTGATGACCTCGGTCGACACGGCGCCGACGACGTCGATCGAGCGAATCGCTGTGGCGTTCGTCGCCGCGTTGCGTCAGGTCGGCATCGACGTCCCGGTCGGCTCGGCCCTGCGCTATCACGAAGCCCTCTCCACGATCGGGGTCAATAGCCGGACCAGCGTCTACTGGGCCGGCCGTGCCACCTTGGTCCACGATCCCGAAGCCATCGGCATCTACGACTACGTGTTCGCTGCGTTTTGGGAAGCGAAAGCCGTTGTTCTAGACACGATTGGTGTCATCGACGAACAAGAGGTGATGCTCGCGGTGGAAGATGAAGACGCCGACGATGACGCTGAAGAGCTGGGCGAAGAGACAGACCTCCCCGTAATCACGCTGCGTTACAGCCGTCATGAGCTCCTGGGCGGCAAGGATTTCAGCGACTACGACGATGCCGAACTCGACGAAGCGCAGCGGCTGATGCAGCGCATGGCTGTTGTCGGTGGTCGCCGGCCATCACGACGGCGGGTACCCACCCGCCACACTGGTGGCCGCCCGGATCTCGCGCGAACCGTCCGGCGTGCGCTTCGCTCGGGCGGCGAACCCATCGAACGACGGTTTACTACTCATGGCGACCGGCTCCGACGGGTCGTGTTCTTGCTTGACGTGTCGGGGTCGATGGAGACCTACGCTCGCGCCCTCGCGCGGTTTGTTCAGGCAGCAGTGGCGGGCCGTCGCCGCGTTGAGGTCTTCACTCTCGGCACTCGGCTGACCAGGGTCACCCGCGAACTGTCGGGCCGCAACCCGGACCGGGCACTCACCCAAGCCACCGACGCCGTTCAGGACTGGAGCGGGGGAACTCGGCTGGGCGAGTCGCTCCGAGTATTCAACGACGAATGGGGCCAGCGAGGGATGGCGAGAGGTGCCACCGTCGTGTTGTTGTCTGATGGGTGGGATCGGGGCGCTCCCGAGGTCATGGCCGAGCAGATGGGCCGCCTCCATCGCATCGCGCACAAAGTGATCTGGGTCAATCCCCTCAAGGCGTCGCCCGGCTACGAACCGCTAGCGCAGGGGATGGCCGCAGCGCTGCCCTATGTTGATCGGTTCATCGAAGGCCACTGCCTCGACTCGCTCGAGGTCCTTGCAGAGTTGTTGGCAGAGAAAGGCGCTCCAGCGTGAGAGAAGTCATGAAGGATCTCGAGCGCTGGCGTCGCCAGGGGAAGGGTTCTGCCGTTGCCCGAGTTGTCGACCTAGAAGGTTCAGGACCTCGCGATCCCGGCGCAGCCATGGCTGTGAACGAAGACGGTGTTGTAGTTGGATCCGTCTCGGGCGGATGTGTCGAAGGCGCCGTTGTCGAAGAGGCGCTCGACATCATCACCACTGGTGACCGTCGTCTGGTCACCTTTGGCTACAGCGACGACGAAGCATTCGCGGTAGGCCTCACCTGCGGCGGGACCATTCATCTGTTCATCGAACCATTCGATTGGTAGCGCGATGAGTGACGCATCGACATCAGAGCCCCTGTCCCCAGAGCTCCATCTTGCAATCACGGAGGAAACGCCGGTTGCCCTGGCGACGGTCATCGAGGGGCCCAACACCGGTGCAAAATTGTTGGTGGTCGCAGACAATGAGCCCGCCGGCACTCTCGGAAACGCAGATCTCGATCGCGTCGTGACGCGAGACATGCGCGGCGAGTTGGCCGCGGGCCGGACGGGAGTGCGGCACTATGGCGCCAATGGCGAGGCCCGCGAAGACGCCGTTGCGGTCTTCATCGAGTCCTTTGCTCCGCCGCCTCAAATGGTGGTGTTTGGGGCAGTGGACTTCACCGCTGCCTTGGTGCGGATTGGCAAGGTCTTGGGCTATCGGGTCATCGTTTGTGACGCCAGGCCGGTCTTTGCGACGACACAGCGCTTCCCACAGGCCGACCATGTCGCGGTCAAGTGGCCCAATGATCTGTTGGATGAGGTCGGGGCATCGCTCGGACCGCGGGATGCCGTCTGTGTGCTGACCCATGACAACAAGTTCGACGTGCCGGCGATCACCGGTGCGCTCGCGACCGACGTGGGTTACATCGGGGTCATGGGCAGCCGCAAGACGCACGAAAACCGGACGAGCCGACTGATCGAGGCGGGCGTCACCGAGGCACAGTTCGAGCGCATCATGTCGCCAATCGGCCTCGATATCGGCGCCCGCACCCCCGAAGAGACTGCAGTCTCCATCTGCGCCGAGATCATCGCGATGCGCACAGGTAGCGAAGCCCCGAGCCTCAAGGCCGGCGAAGGCTCCATCCACTGAAGTCTGGCCATCGCGCGGCGGTGCCTGGCACGAGCGCGCGACGGGAGGGGTCGAGCGCGGACATCCATCGCGCGCTGGTGCCAGGCACCAGCGCGCGATGAACGCTTGTCATCGAGCTCAGGCGATCGTCGCTCTCACGGCGAACCGGGTGACGGTTGGTGCCAGGCACCAGGTGTCACAGGTTCGGCGGGTTGGGGTGGGGGCTCTTTCCGCTCTGGCTCATGGTTTGCCCGTAGGAGACCGGTGGCCCTCGCGGCACACTGTGCGGGTGGTCGACTCTTTCCATCCCCGACGTTCCGGCACGACGGCAGGAGTGGTGCTCGCTGCGGGCTTTGGCTCCCGGTACCAGGGCGACACGCACAAGTTGCTCGCTCCGTTTCGGGGCAAGCCGTTGGTGACCTGGGCGCTTAACGCGGCCCTCGACGCTGGTTTCGGTGATGTGTACTGCATCTCCGGCGCCGTGGATCTGTCAGACGTCGTTCCCGACGGTGTGGTCTTGGTAGAAAATCACAACTATGCCGACGGCCAAGCAACATCGCTTCGCACGGCTGTTGCGGTGTGCGAAGCCGACGGTCACGACGCCCTCGTTGTTGGCCTGGGCGACATGCCTTTGGTGCCATCGTCGGCCTGGGCGGCGCTGCGAGAGGCCGAAGGGACACTGGTCACGGCGACTTTCTCCGGCCGCCGATCTCCGCCGGTCAAGATCGACCAGGAGTTGTGGTCTTTGCTGCCGCTCAGTGGCGACGAAGGAGCGCGGGCCATGATACGCCTGAGGCCAGACCTCGTAACCGAGATAGCCTGCGAGGGTGAACTCATTGATATCGATACCCGAGGTGACTTGAGCCGATGGAGCTAATCAACGACATCGAAGTGAATGCCCCTGTCGAAGAGGTCTGGGCTGCATTCAACGATCCAGAGCGCATCGCGCCGTGTCTCCCCGGAGCTCAGCTTCAGGAGATCGAAGGTGATGACATGCGCGGTTTGGTGAAGGTCAAAGTTGGCCCCATCACCGCGCAATACAAGGGTGTCGCCACCTATCAAGAGCGCGACAAAGACAAGTGGCATATCGTCATCAAAGGGGACGGCCGCGGGACATCTGGCAACGCCAGCGCCATCATCACTGCCGATCTCGATCCCGTCGATGACAACACCACCAAGGTGAGTGTCATCACCGATCTCACGATCACGGGAAAGGTCGCCCAGTTTGGTCGAGGCGCGATAACCGACGTATCCACCAAGCTCATGGGCCAATTCGCTGCCAACCTCGAGAAGCTCATCGAAGAGGGCAGCGGTTCCACCGAGGCTCCACCGGCACCGGTTGCCGAGGGCACCGAGCCAGTCATCCGCAAGATCGATGCCCCCGAAGCCGAGGCGGTCGACCTGCTGGAGGTCGCCGGAACGCCCCTGCTCAAGCGCATTGGCCTGCCCGTCGGCGTTCTGTTCGTGCTGATTGTGCTTCGGCGCATGCTCAGCGGCGACTGACACCCCCGCATTCTGTGGCCGACGAGGCCGATATTGCAGCGGTCGAGGAGCTATTGGGTCGCGCTCCGCAGTCGCCCTTTGAGGTCGTGGTTCGTGACCCATATGGCAGCCCGCGGGTCATTCAAAATGCTCCATTCCTCGCTGACGGTACGCCGATGCCCACTCGGTACTGGCTGGTGAGCGCTCACGACCGCTTGGTCGTGAGCCGACTCGAATCTGGCGGTGCAGTCGGCCAAGCCGAGGCGGAGATTGACCCCGAGCTCGTTCGCTCGGCCCACCGGCGCTACGAAGCCGAGCGCGATGCAGCCATCTCGGTCGACCATTCTGGTCCTCGTCCGAGTGGGGGAGTCGGCGGCACTCGGCGTGGGCTCAAGTGCCTCCACGCGCACTATGCGTGGTTTCTCGCCGGTGGCGACGATCCGGTCGGCCGCTGGGTGGCCACGGCGTTGTCTGACACGGCGTTGTCTGACACGGCGTTGTCTGACACGGTGAGGCGCGATGACGCTGCGACGACGGCCGATGGCGTTGTCGAGAGGCCGGCCCCGTCCAGCAGCGGAGATCTCCCATGAGGCGGACCGTGGCCGCGATCGACTGTGGGACCAACAGCACACGCCTGTTGGTGGCTCGCGAGACCGACAGCGGCTACGAGACGCTCGAACGGCTAATGACCATTACCCGGCTTGGCGAAGGTGTCGACGCCACCGGCCGGTTGGCAGACAACGCGTTGGGTCGGGTCGTGGAGTGCCTCCAGCGCTACCGCGAGGTCATCGACAACTATGATGTCGACTCGATCCGCATGACCGCAACTTCAGCAGCGCGCGATGCATCAAACAGCGATCACTTCTTTGACCTGGCCGAGGTCATCGTCGGGGCTCGACCCGAACTGCTGTCCGGCATCGAAGAGGCCGAGTTGTCGTTTCAGGGCGCCACCGCCGACCTCGATCCGCTCGATGGTCCTTTCCTGGTGGTCGACATTGGTGGCGGCTCCACCGAATTCGCCTACGGGCTCGATACTTGCACTGCTGCGATTTCCACCGACATGGGCTGCGTTCGTCTGACCGATCAATACATCGAACACGATCCTGCTCGCCCCGAAGAACTGGTCTCGTGTTTGTCCATCGTCGAGCTCAACCTCGACGATGTGACCCTTGAGATTCCCGAGGCATCATCGGCCAAGACCTTTGTTGGGCTGGCAGGGACGGTGTCAGCCGCTGCCGCAATCGAACAGGGGCTCACCACCTACGATCGAGACCGTATCCATCACTTCGACCTCACCAAAGAGGCGGTCGAAGATGTGTTTCGAACCCTGGCCACCGAAGACCGCGCTGAGCGCCTCGAGAACCCGGGGATGGAAGAAGGTCGTGCCGACGTCATCGTGGGTGGGATGTGTGTTTTGGTCCGGGTCATGCGCCAGTTCGGGTTTGAGCACTGTCTCGTCAGCGAGGCCGACATTCTCGATGGTCTTGTCATGAGTCAGCTGCGATGACACAACCCCGACCGGCCCGATCGGTCTTTGATCGCCGCTTCGAGCTATCGTCGCAACATGAAGCTGGGCCGAGCACGCTCGACGGTGGGTGAGACCAACCCGAGTCTGAGAACTCGTCGACTTCACCTGCGCCCGCTGGTACCGACCGATTTCGCCGAGTGGCGCGAAGTTCGCAATCGCAACGAAGATTGGCTGCTGAAGTGGGAGCCCAGTCGTCCTTCAGGCAGCCCCGATGTCATCAACGATCGCCATGCGTTCGCTGCGCGGTGCAACGCACGAGAGCGCGAGCGCCATTTGGGAACCGGGTTCGGCTTCGGGGTGTTTGTCGACGGGGCCCTGGCCGGGGAGATGAACCTGTCTTCGGTGCAGCGGGGCCCGTTCCAGAATTGTTACGTCGGGTACTGGATCGACCAAGCCCACGCGGGCAAGAGTTTTACTCCCGAAGCGCTCGTGGCTGTCCTGCAATTTGGCTTTGAAGAGTTGGGGCTCCATCGTCTCCAGATCGCCATTATTCCGCGTAACGCTGCGAGTCGGCGCGTGGTTGAGAAGCTGGACGTACGCGAAGAAGGCATCGCCGTTCGGTATCTGGAGATCAATGGTGCGTGGGAGGACCACATTCGTTATGCCATGACGTCTGAGGACTGGGAGCTCAGGCGCGACGACCTCGCCGCCACCTGGCTCTGACGCCAGCCGTCGGCGTAGCGCCAGTCAGTCCTTCGAGGAGATGTTGGTCTGGAGGCGGGCGACCAGTTCTTGGAACTCAGGCGAGCTCATCGAGGCGACCTGTGGCTTGACTTCGTGCTCGACGGCGGCCGGTGATGTGTCGATCCCTGGAAGTTTGTTCATCGCCGTCTTGGTCATGCGCTGGAGTTTCGTGGGGAAACTGGCGGCCCGTTCGGCCATCTCCATCGCAGTGGACATCAAGTCGTCTTGGGGCACGCACCGCCAGGCGAGACCGAGTTCGGCTGCTCGAGCGCCGTCGAGGACTTCGCCGAACAGCACCATGGCTCGCATTACCTGCTCGTTGGTCTTGTTCAGTAGCCGCCAGGTATGGCCGCCGCCGGGGTGGATGCCGATCTGTAGGAATCGGCTGTCAAAGCGGGCTCGGTCGCCGGCGATGATGACGTCGGCAGCGAGCGCCATGTTCATACCGGCACCGACCGCTGCGCCGTTCACGGCCGCAATGACGGGTAGTGGCGAGTGGGCGATGCGGAGGAAGCCTCGATAGATGTCGTGGATGTTGTCGCGTTCTCGCGCCGACAACAGGTCGTCGAGGTCTGCTCCGGCGCAGAAGCCCTTTCCGGCCCCGGTGACGATAATCGCCTTTGCGCCAACGGAATTCTCGAGTCGTTCCATCTCGGCGACGATCTCGTCGCACATGGCCAGGCTGATGGTGTTGCGACGCTCTGGGTCGTTGAGCGTGAGGGTCGCGACGCCGTTGTCGTTCACTTCGGAGATGAGGTAGTCCATGTGCCCAGTATCGCTCAGATCGACGTGCCAGCGGCGTGTCGTGGGCTCGATGGCATGGCCGGGCCAACGCACGACCTCGCCGGACGGGTGCTCAGTAGTTGTTCGATAGCTCGTCGTCGAGACTGACGAACGCGGTTCCTGATTCGCTCGTCTCCAGTTTGGGGCGCCAGCGACATCCAGGTCCGGTCTGGGTGGAGGCTTCGGCGCCACCGAAGCGCACCGCTAGGATCCGCCCAATCGCGTCGCTGACGCGGGCGACGGTGGCTTGGAGGACACCCTCGGTCACTGCCTCTGGGGAGAACTCGTTGCGGTCGAGGTAGTAGGACGCGACCATGGGTGGTGGGGTCCCGATGCGTATGGCGTCCAAGAGCGCGTAGAACCGCAGGTCGTCGCGGTGAACGGGTGAAAGGTTGCCGGTCTTGAAATCGACGATGACCTTGCCGGCTTGGTCGCCCACAGCCCGGCCGAGGGCCAACGACCTAGCTCGCGAGGATGATCTTGCGCTGGACGAGCCCCACGCGGGCCCCAGACTCGACAGTCGGCCGCCACGCAGGTTTGAGCGGCGGCCAACACTCGAAGAATGCAACGAGGCGGTTGTTGACTTCGCTGCGAAGCTCGGCCTGGTCGGTGTCATCGAAGCCTTGGTACCCGTGCGCCAGCTTGTCGCCGCTGAACTCGAGTTTGCCCAGGACGTCATCGACAAGCTCAAGCGGAATGACTCGCGTCTCCACTGGATAGACAGCTCAACGGCCCTGCGGGCGAGGGTGTCGCGAGCCGCAGGGATGTTCCACGAGAACGCTTCGTCAAGGTCAGCCAAATACTTGGACTCACAGGACATGACTTGGGCCAGCGCCCGCTTGCTGACGAAGAGGTCTTCGCCTTCGGGGATGACATCGGCCGCTCAGCCGAGCGCCACCTCGAGCTCGACGCGCAGCGTCTTGTCGAAAGTCGGCCGCTGATCCGGCGTGGTCTCGAGGAGATCCAGGACCGCCTGCTGCGCGAGGTTCAAGGCATCATCGTCGTGCACTTCCGCAACCTGGCGCCCCGCCCCGCGACGGCGGTGCTGCCAGGCGCCGAGGGGTAGATGGAGTGGGCGCAGACCGTCGAAGGTCAAGCGGCGCCTCGGGCGCTGCGGCAGAGCGGCCCGAGCGAAGCGAAGCCACGATTGCGGAAGCGTGGGCTGAATGTGTGTGGGGCAGACCAGGGAAGGGCGAGCGACGAGGGACGAGGAGCGGGGCGGCGCCTCGGGCGCTGCCGCAGAGTGGCCCGAGCGAAGCGAAGCCACGATTGCGGAACAAAACTGTCACACCCCCTCGCCAGAATGGTTCTTGTCATGGAGGCACGATCACTTCGGTTTGCGGCGACAGCCAGAGCACTCGGCGAGGCGGCGCGCGCTCAGGGTTGTGTGGCGCCTGCGTTCCGGAGTCCGCCCCGTATCCCCGGCCGCAACCGCAGCATCCGCCGTCACGCCAACGGCAGCTCGACGATCTCATTGGTGCTGCGCGACCGACCGTGGTCGAGCGTTGTGGCCGACATGATCGATGGGATCGTCGCGGTCAACCCCGACGCCGACCCAGAGGTGCTGCGAGATGGTTTGTGGGCCACGATCGAATACATCGATCTTGCATCAGAGGGCTCTGGCGAGCCTCAGCCGGCCCTCCGCCGTGCGGCGTGATCAGGCGTTAGCTGGCGATCAGTGCACCGTCGACGACGATTTCGGCACCGTTGACGTAGCTCGATTCTTCGCTGAGCAGGAACATCACGACGTTGCCGACTTCTTCGGGCTTGGCCGAGCGGCCCATTGGCACGGCACCGACGAGACGGTCGATGGTTTCGGTCCCAAGGTCAAACAACATGTCGGTTTCGATGGCGCCGGGGTGCACCGAGTTGACTCGGATGTTGAATTGGCCGAGCTGTGCGGCGGCGCTCTTGGTCATGCCTCGGACGGCCCATTTGCTTGCCACGTAGGCCACCGACCGTTGTCCTCGCATGCCGGCGACCGAAGAGATGTTGACAATGCTTCCCGAGTTTTGTTCGCGCATCACCTTTGCCGCTGCGACCATCCCGTTGAACACGCCGTATTGGTTGATCTCGGTGATGAGGTGAAAATTGTCCTCGTTGGCATCGAGGATGGTGTCGTGGCGAAAGATGCCGGCGTTGTTTACCAGCCCGTCGAGCTTGCCGTGGTCGGCCACTATGCGTTCGACGACGGTGTTCCACTCGCCTGACGACGTGACATCGAGACGGTGGTAGTCCCCGTCGACATAGCGGGCAACGTCGGCGCCGAGGTCGTCGAGTACGTCGGTGACGATCACCTTTGCGCCATGTTCGGCAGCCTGGCGGGCCTCGGTTGCACCCTGGCCGCGTGCCGCGCCTGTGATCAAGATCACCTTGTCGTCGAGTCGTCCCATCGGTGTTTCTCCCGGTTCGTGGTGAGACGACGTTAGCCCGGGATCCAGGCCCCCGGTTCGACGCCGAGGCCGTGGGCGGTGCGATTCACATAGTCGTAGCGGCCAGTGACCTCGGCGATGTCGAGGACGCAGGAGTCGCTGCTGGGGTCGTAACATTCGGAGTCCAAGACGGATGGCCCTAAGCTGGTGTCATGATGTCGGAAGCCACCTATGGTCCAGCTCCGCTGCCCGAGTGGCGCGATGTCGAGGGCAGCGTTGTCGACCCCGACGAACTCCAGGCTGACGATGTCGAGATCGACCTCACCGAGGGCCGCGCTGTAGTGCGGCGTCTGCAATACCCACATATCGATCACCTATGGGCTCGTCAATGGCCGACCTGGATCGGCTTATCGCCCGCCCGCGACTGATCTCAGCCAGCGCGGGCGAATGACATCAGGTTTGGTAGTCGGACCACACCCGCCCGGGTGGCGAAATAGGCAGACGCAGGGGGCTTAAACCCCCCGGCTCCGTAAAGGAGCGTGCGGGTTCGAACCCCGCCCCGGGCACCACCTGACCTGGTACTTCCCTCAAGTGCGAGCCCCACGATCCATTGCGGAGTTCGTAGCCCAGGCCGCCGGCAATTGCACGGGTCCACGACCGCGCGACGGAAGGGCCACAGATGCAGCCCCGTTTGCGGTGGTCTCGCCCGCGTGGTTGACCGCGTTGACTACGACGTCGACAAGATCGACGTGTGGCAGTTGGCGCTTGGCAGCGATTGCGCCTTGCCACCACGTTGTGTCACCAACCAAGTTTGGTTTGCGAACATCGATGTCGAGGCGATGTAAAATGCGTGGTCGCCCATCCAGTTCGTCAACATGTGTTGCGCCCACGAAATACGCTGCGGGCCCACGTCGTAGGCACCGCCCATGCCCACATCGCGGCCGGTTGCTGCTTCGAGGTGACCTCGTCCCGCAGCATCTTTGGCACCGGTGACCGGGTTGAGGTGGTAATCGTCGTGTCGAGCGCGATATCGCACCGCATCGCCGTGGGCACCGCCGTACGGCATGGCACCC
>CAWKYX010000092.1:0-11796 GCA_963854265.1 Acidimicrobiia bacterium | reverse complement strand
CCGCGGCCGAGGCCAAGGAATACGGCATCATTGACGAAGTCATCGATCGTCGCACCGAAGTCGACAACAGTGGACCCATTTCCGCGGTGAACTGACCCAGCGCAATGAGCCCGGTCGCCAGACCGGTTAGCTAGGTAGCACCGAGAAACCAGGAGGCAAGTGAGCGTGGCCAAGTTCGGCGAGGGGGGCGAGCTCCTCAAATGCTCATTCTGTGGCAAGTCGCAGAAGCAGGTGAAAAAGCTCATCGCCGGCCCCGGTGTCTACATCTGCGATGAGTGCATCGATCTCTGTAACGAGATCATTGAAGAAGAGTTGGCCGAGCCGGCCGAGGTCGGCTTCGACGAGCTCCTAAAGCCGGTCGAGATCCACGAGTTCCTCGACGAATATATCGTTGGACAAGACGGCGCCAAGCGCATCTTGTCGGTGGCGGTCTACAACCATTACAAGCGAGTGCAGGTAGGCGAGGCCAACGACGACGACGTCGAGCTCGCCAAGTCCAATATTTTGCTGATTGGCCCAACCGGCTGTGGCAAGACGCTGATGGCCCAGACGTTGGCCAAGACGCTCAACGTGCCGTTTGCCATCGCCGATGCCACAGCGCTTACCGAGGCGGGCTATGTCGGCGAGGACGTCGAGAACATCCTGCTCAAGCTCATTCAGGCGGCCGACTACGACACCAAGAAGGCGGAGCAGGGAATCATCTATATCGACGAGATCGACAAGGTGGCCCGCAAGAGCGAGAACCCATCGATCACGCGTGACGTTTCCGGCGAGGGCGTCCAGCAGGCACTCCTCAAGATCCTCGAGGGCACAACAGCATCGGTGCCGCCTCAGGGCGGGCGCAAGCACCCTCACCAAGAGTTCATTCAGATCGACACCACCAATGTGCTGTTCATCTGTGGCGGTGCCTTCGCCGGCATCGACGACATCATCGAGGCTCGAGTTGGTTCGCGTGGGGTCGGCTTCGGTGCCGACATCCGCAAAGCCAACGAAAAGGACCTTGGCGCCCTCTACGCGCAGGTCCAACCCGAAGACTTGATGAAGTTCGGATTGATTCCGGAGTTCATCGGGCGGTTGCCGGTGATTGGTGCGGTCGGGAGCCTCGAGAAGGACGCCCTGATCCAGATCTTGACCGAACCTCGCAACGCGCTGGTCAAGCAATATCGGAAGTACTTCGGTTTCGAAGATGTCGAACTGGAGTTCACCGAAGAAGCACTTTCGGCGATCGCGGATTTGGCCACTGAGCGCCAGACCGGGGCTCGAGGGTTGCGGTCGATCCTCGAAGAGGTCCTCCTCGACGTCATGTACGACCTGCCCAGCCGAGCCGACGTTCTGCGCTGTGTCGTGGACGAGGACGTCGTTCGCGAGAAGGCCTCGCCGCGGTTGGTGCTGCGCAGCGAAAGCGGGCGCGCAGCTTCATAGCTGCCGTCCATCTGATCTCTACAACCGGGAGCGCCGAGATGAACCTCGATCAGGCTGTCGCGTACCTGGACCACCACATCAACCTCGAGGCCACCGCCGGAAAGGTCGATGGTCTATCGCTCGACTCAATGGCGCGTCTGATGACCGCGCTCGGCGATCCTCATCTCGATGTGCCGGTGATCCAGATCACGGGCACCAATGGCAAGGGGTCGACTGCCGCGATGGTCACGGCCGTTCTGTCCGAGATGGGGCTCACGGTTGGCACGTACGCCAGCCCGCACGTGAGCTCGATCACCGAGCGGTGGCAACATAACGGCGAGAACATCACGCCCGACGAGTTCGGAGCGGCGATGGAGCCGCTGGTGGCCGTCGAGAAGACGTTGGACCACACGCCGTCTTGGTTCGAGCTCATGACCGCTGGGGCATATCGGTGGTTCTCCGACATCGCTGCCGATGTGGCCGTTGTCGAGGTGGGCAAGCTTGGGCGCTTCGATGCGACGAGTGTCGTGGAGCCCCAAGTCGCTGTCATCACCAACGTTGGATTCGACCACACCGATGGGTCCGAGGGATGGCGGCGAGATATCGCGTGGGAGAAAGCCGGGATCATTTCGCCCGAGAGCATCCTGTGTCTTGGCGAGACGGATCCTGAGCTCGAGGAGGTCTTTTTGGCCGAAAGACCCCAGCTCGTTCTTCGACGCGGCGATGACTTCGACTGCGAGGACAACCTGCTCGCTGTTCAGGGTCGATCGGTCGCGTTGCGGACGCCGACGAACCGGATTGAGGAACTGTTCGTGTCGCTGCACGGCGCACACCAAGGCGACAACGCAGCTATCGCGCTCGCTGCGGCCGAGTCCTTCTTGGGTGTCGCCATCAGCGAAGAGGTGGCCACTGCTGCATTCGGCGCAGTGAGGTTGCCAGGCCGGTTCGAGGTTGTCAGCGTAGATCCATTGGTGATTGTCGACGGTGCCCACAATCCCGCTGGGGCTGAGGCCGCGATAGCGACGTTGGATGACGGGTTTGCTGTCGGTGGTCAACGGGTGTTGATCATTGGGATCATGGGCGAGCGAGACCCCCGCTGGATGCTCGAGTCGCTCGAGGCCGATCATGCCGACCTGGTGATCGCGTGCACGCCGAGGTCACCGAGGGCCATGGCCGCTGCCGATCTCGCGGCTGTCGCGCGTGGCATGGAGATCGCTGTCGAGGTGGTCGCTGATCCGGGCGAAGCGCTGCACCGCGCGCTCAACGTCACCACCGGCGACGACCTCATCTTTGCTGCGGGTTCTCTATATGTGGCTGGTGCTGTTCGCGACGCCGCAGCGTTGCTCGCCCCGCGTTGACCAAAGCGGTGACCAAGACTGCATCGGAGCGACCGATCAATACACTGCCTGGTATGAGTAACCGCACCCTCGTTTTGTGTAAACCCGATGCTGTTGAGCGTGGTCTGGTGGGCCAGATCGTCAGCCGTTTTGAGGCCAAGGGCCTCTCGATCGGTGCCATGCGCATGCTGACGATCGGCGAAGAGTTGGCTGCCCGGCACTATGAAGAACATGTTGGCAAGCCTTTCTACCCAGACCTCGTGTCCTTCATCGGCCGGTCGCCGGCAGTGGCCATGATCATCGAGGGTCCCCACGACACATGGCAGATCGTCCGCACCATGATGGGCGCCACTAACGCAGCCGAGGCTGCGCCGGGCACCATCCGCGGTGACCTCAGCGCGTTGTTCACCGAGAACCTGGTCCACGGCTCCGACGGGCCCGAGTCTGCCGAGCGAGAAATCGCGATCTTCTTCTAGACACTGGTCGTCGTTTGCTCGGCTCGGGCACTTGCTCCATCGCTCGCCTAGGCGTGGGCCCGGGAGAGCCTGCGGCTGGCCCAGTAATCCAACCACTAGTGGTGCTGGTGCTCTCACGCTGCGGCGCATTGCAGGGCCATCAGGAGGATCTTAGAACCATTCATTGCGATTCTGTGACGATCGTCTACACTCACCCTCGGAGTAGGTGGCCGTATGGCTTTTTGGTTGATTCCAGGAGGCTGTCCTAGGCTACGCAACTATGCGATCGAGTAGGGGCGTTGCGATGAGTCGAGGGCTGTTTAGCCGGGTTCTGGGTGTGATGGGCCGAGGTATGGCCGTTGACCTCGGGACCGCCAACACGTTGGTCTACGTGCGCGGCGAAGGCATTGTCTTGGATGAGCCGTCGGTGGTTGCCATCAACACCCTGACCAGACAGCCACTGGCTGTTGGCATCGAGGCCAAGAAGATGATTGGGCGCACGCCCAGCCATATCCAAGCCATCCGACCGCTGCGCGACGGCGTGATCGCGGACTTTGAGATCTGCGAAAAGATGTTGCGCTATTTCATCGAGAAGGTTCACCAAAGCCGGCTTGCCAAGCCCCGTATGGTGATCTGTGTGCCCTCGGGCATCACCGGCGTCGAGCAGCGTGCTGTTCAAGAAGCGGCCGAGTTTGCGGGCGCCCGCAAGCCTGCATATATCATCGAAGAGCCGATGGCAGCGGCCATTGGAGCAGGACTCCCGGTCCAAGAGCCGACAGGCAACATGATTGTTGACATCGGTGGCGGGACCACCGAAGTGGCCGTCATCTCTCTCGGCGGGGTTGTGGCCAGCAAGTCGGTCCGCGTCGGCGGCGACGAGCTCGACGACGCGATCATTCAGTACATCAAGAAGGAATACAACCTCGCTCTTGGGGAACGAACTGGCGAAGAGGTCAAGATTTCGTTGGGCTCGGCTTGGCACACCGAAGAGATGTACGCCGAGATCCGTGGCCGCGATCTCGTGAGCGGCTTGCCAAAGACGATTGTCACGTGCCGCAGTGAGATTCGCGAAGCCCTCTCCGAGCCCGTCACGGCGATCGTCGATGCGGTCAAGGCCACGCTCGACACGACACCTCCAGAACTTGCTGCTGACATCATGGAATCGGGCATCATGCTCGCCGGCGGCGGCGCCCTTCTCAACGGTCTGCCGGAGCGCCTCGCCAACGAGACCGGTATGCCCATCCGAATCGCCGAGCACCCGCTGTATGCGGTGGCACTGGGCTCGGGTCAGTCGCTTGAGGAATTTGACGCGCTGAAGGGTGTGCTCTTCTCCTCCTCGCAGGGCTGATGCCCGGGCCCTCGCGCCCGGCATGCTGATTCACCATGGCCGTCCCCCGCCGCTCAGGTCGTTCCCGCTTTACGATCTTCTTGTTGCTTTTGATGACCGTGACGCTCCTGACCCTTGACGCCCGCAATGTCGCGGTCATCGAAAAGTTCAAAGATGGCATTGCCGCCGCCGTCAGCCCGTTCCGCGGCGTTGGTGACAAGGTCTTCGGGCCGGTCGGTGACGCGTGGACCTCGGTGAACGAAAACGACGAGTTGGAAGGCGAGCTCGAGCGGCTGCAGGCAGAGGTGGAGCGTCTCAGCGCCGCCCAGATTGCCGATTCAGGCGCGGCCGAGGAGCTCGACGGGCTCAAGAGCCAACTCGGCCTGCCCGTCGGTGACGAGTTCGAGACCGTGATTGCCGAGGTCGTGGCCGGGTCGATATCGAACTTCGACGAGTTCGTGGTTGAGATCAATCGGGGCGCGTCAGACGGCATTCAAGATGGGATGCCCGTTGTCACCGTTGGTGGGCTGGTCGGGCGGGTCGAAGACACGGGCCAGTTCAACGCCCGCGTCCGGCTGATCACCGACCCCACGGTGTCGGTGACTGTTCTGGTGGTCGGCACCGAAGAGGTCGGCATTATGAGCGGCCGGGGTGACGCCAACCTGCTCGAGGTGGGCAAGGGCAGCGTTCGCGCTGACTCTGTCGTAGAAGTGGGTGACTTCATCATCACGAGCGGAAGCGATCGAAGTCTGTATCCGGCGGGACTCGAAGTTGGACGAGTCGAAGAAATCGAGGTCGACCAGGGAAAGCTCGAGAAGAAGTTGCTGATCCAGACCTCGGCATCGCTGACCCGGCTCCGGTTCGTCACGGTGGTGCTGTTCGATCCGGACGCGCCGGTCACCGAACCCGAGGTCGAACCAACTGTCGCTGCCGAAGCCGAACCGCAAGGTGAGGGGGGGGGATGACGATCGGGAACTTCATCCGTTGCGCGATCGCGCTGGTGTTCGTACTGGTCGTCCAGGTCGAGCTTTTCAGTGAGCTGCGAATATGGGGTGTCATGCCCGAACTGTTGCTTGGCGTCTCGATTGCTGCAGCGTGGGTTGCCGGGCCCGATCGTGGTGCCGTCGTTGGTTTCGTCGCCGGGCTGCTCTATGACTTGTACCTGCCCACGCCACTCGCCCTCACGGCGCTCGCCTATGTGCTGGTTGCGTACGGCGTTGGTCTCATTTCAGCTGCCGTCGCTCAATCCGGAGAATCCTCATTGCGTCGGGTGGTCTCGTTCACTGCGATCCCGATCGGGATCACGCTGTTCATCGTCCTCGGCGAACTCCTGGGTGAAGACTTGTACGGCAACGGCTACGTGACGTTGGTCATCGTCGCGACGATCTACACGATGGTGCTGATGGGGCCCATCCACCTCTTGATGCAATGGGCGATGGGAGCCAACCGCAACGACGCGCGCGCTCCATCGCGGCTGGAGATGGTGGAATGAGTGTGATGGTTCTGACACACCCGACCGCAGGGTCGCACTGATGGCAGAGCTCGACTCGAGCTCGGGACGTCTGCGCATGAGCGTGTTGGGCGCCGTCGCGTTTGCTCTGTTCATGGCATTGTTCGCCCGCGTGTGGTTCCTCCAGATCATGAGCGAGCAGGAATTTGTTGCACTTGCAGAGGGAAACACCGAGCGCAGTGTGGTCGAGCTCGCACCTCGGGGCCGGATCCTCGATGCGAATGGCCGGATCTTGGTCGACAACCGGCCGTCGATTGTGATCACCATGGACAAAGAGACGATCGCCAACAACGTGAGCGGCGAAGAGCTCGACGAACTCTTCTTCAAGCTGGCGCAAGAGATCAGCGCCACGGGAAAGCTCACCAAGGTCGCTGAGATCGAGGTGGCCTACGACTCGGATCAGTTCGGACCGTTTGCCGAAGTCCCCGTCGTGCGAGATGTCACCGAGAACCTCCAGCTCTATCTGGCCGAACGTTCCCACGAGTTCCCGGGAGTGAACTCCCAGGTGGTTTTGGTTCGCTCCTATCCCTATGGCGAGCTCGCGGCCCACATCCTGGGCTACGTGGGAGCGCTCAACGAGGCCGAGTTCGCAGCAACCGAGGGGCATCCGAAGAGGTATCAGCCCAATGACGAGATCGGCAAGAGCGGTGTTGAGCTGTTCTATGAAGACCAACTCCGCGGTACGCCAGGGTTTCGCGAGCTCGAGGTGGATCGCTTCAGCAATGTCGTGGCCGTGTTGGAGAACACCGATCCAATCGCGGGCAGTGACGTGCAGCTCACGATCGACATCAATATTCAATCGCTGGCCGAGGAAGAACTCAGAGACGGCCTCGATCGCGCCCGGTCACAAGAGGTGATTCTGATCGAGGGCGAGGAGCCCCCGGAGTACCACGCTCCTGCCGGCGCGGTGGTGATCATGGATCCGACCAGTGGCGACGTCGTGGCGATGGCGTCGTACCCGACCTTTGACCCCGGATTGTTCGTAAACGGAATCGCCGTCGAAGATTTCGAAGCGCTGAACGACGCGGCGAACGACTTCCCTCTGCTGAACCGCGCGGTTCAAGGCGAATATGCCCCGGGTTCGACGTTTAAGCCATTTACCACCTACGCAGCGCTCGACACCGGCCTTATTGGTTCGCGTGGCGTGCTCGAGGTGAATTCGACCTATCAAGATATGGGCGTCTACTGGATCCCGAACTGCAACACATCGGACTGCCGCTTCACCAACGCTCGTTCTGAGGCACTTCACGACGTCGATTTGCGCATGGCCATCACCCTTTCGTCCGATACCTACTATTACAACCTGGCCGCCAACTTTGACCGGCTCGCGTTCGACGCCGATTCGGTCCAGCAAGCCGCCAAACTCTTCGGCTTTGGTTCACCCACGAGCATCACATTGCCCTTCGAGACGAGCGGGTTCATGCCGACTCCAGCGTCGGTTGCCGCGGCCTACGAGGCGCACCCCGATCTCTTCATTGGAGGAAGCGAGGGCCGCTGGACCACCGGCATGACCCTCAACACCTCGATCGGCCAGGGCGATGTCTTGGCGAGTCCGCTGCAGATCGCCAACGCTTACGCGGTGATCGCAAACGGCGGCACGCTGTATGCCCCGAATTTGGGCAAGGCCGTGGTCGACCCCATCACCGGGGAGATCGAAACCCAGTTCGGACCACGAATCGTTCGCGAGCTTTACTGGCCTCCGCTCATCAGCGACCCGATCAATGTCGGGCTCGCTGGAGTGACCACCTACGGTCCTGACGATCAGGACCGCAAAGGGACCGCGTTGACCGCGTTCTCCGGGTTCCCCCACGACGAATGGCCGGTTTCGGGTAAAACTGGCACCTCCGAGAAGGTGTCGGCCGATGCTGACTTTGCGGTGTTCGCAGGGTTCGGGCCGCTTCCCAATCCCGAGTACGTCGGTGTCGCGATCCTTGAGGAGGCCGGTTTCGGGGGTGCGTTTGCGGCACCCGTCATCAGGAAAATCTTTGAACGCATCGCCCTGGGCACCGTGCGCGAGCGAATCACAGAAGCTGAACAAGATCAACGCGACGCGCGGGTCGCCGACCTCTTCGAACAGGGCTTCTCACCCGACGAGATCGAGGCGATTCTCAACGGCGACCTCACGCTCAGTGCCACCGGCGAAGCCGTAGAGCCTGCCGAGCCCACCGAGGGTGGCACCTGATGGCGCTCACGGCATCACAGTCCCGGCGGCTCAACAACAGCCGCGACCCGCTGTCACCCTTGTTGCACATCGACGTCATGCTCGTACTCGGCGTTTTGGCGTTGTCGGCGTTCGGTGCGGCGATGGTCTACAGCGCGACGCGTGGTATCGACCCAGCCGCGTACGACACATCGTTTCTTGAGCGGCAGATCATCTTCATTATGGTCGGGTCGGCATTCATGGCGGGCACAGCGCTCATTCCCTATGAGCGGCTGCAGTCGTGGGCTCCTGCGTTCTATTTTGGTGGACTCCTCGGCCTGGTGGGGGTGCTCATCCTGGGCGTCGAGCGAAACGGAGCGAAGTCCTGGTTTGCCTTCGGCACCCTGCAGCTTCAACCGTCGGAGCTGTTGAAGGTCGCGTTCATCGTGGTGCTGGCATCGGTCATCAGTCGTCTCGACGGGGACATCAATGCGCGCCAGGTGATCACGATCTTGGTCGTTGCCGCTGTCCCGTTGCTCTTGATCATGCAGCAGCCCGACGTCGGAACGGCGTTGGTGTTCGTTGCGATCACCATGGGGATGTTGCTGATCGGGGGCGCTCGGTTCTCCCACATCGTTGCCTTGACGGCCGCCGGTGTCGCGCTTGTCGCGTTGATCTGGAACAGTGGGGTGCTCAAGGTCTACCAACAGAACCGCCTGCGTTCTTTCCTGGACCCCGACAGCGCGCTCACTGACGCGGGTTACCAACAAGCGCAGTCCCAGATCGCCATTGGCAACGGTGGGTTGTCGGGCCGAGGATTCGGCCGGGGTGGCCAGACCCAGGGTGAGTTCGTACCTGAACAACACACGGACTTCATCTTCACCGTGGTGGGCGAAGAACATGGATTCATCGGGAGCATCATCGTCCTCGGGTTGTTTGCCATGGTCATCTGGCGCATCTGGCGGACGGCGAAGAAAGCGGCCGACGCGTTTGGTGCCCTCATCTGCATTGGTGTGATGACGATGATCGTCTTCCAGATGTTCCAATCGGTCGGGATGACAACAGGCATCATGCCCATCACAGGTATCCCAGCACCGTTCCTGTCATACGGCGGATCCTCGGCCCTGACGTCGTTTGTCAGCATTGGTCTGGTGCTCAACGTCCACATGCGCCGCCATGTCGTGCGCCGCTGACCAACGCCCTATGCGCGGTCGACCGGAGGCCCCCGATCAGATAGTTCGGGACCGGGAGTGGTGGCCGGTAGCCTCCTAGGCATGTCGACCATCTGGCCGGAGCTCGAATCCATTCTTCCGCGGGTCCAAAAGCCGGCGCGATACATCGGGCTGGAGGCTGGACACCAACAGCCTGTGCACGCCCCCCACAAGGTTGCCTGGCTGCTGGGGTACCCCGACACCTACGAGGTGGGTCTGCCCAACCAGGGCCTGCAGATCCTGTATGAGATCATCAACGAGCGAGAAGACGCTGTCGCCGAGCGCACCTATGCGCCATGGGGTGACCTCGAGGCCGAGATGCGGTCCAGCAAGCTGCCGCTGTTCAGCGTCGATACCCATCGACCCGCGCCAGACTTCGATATTTTGGCATTCAACCTGTCTGCCGAACTGGTCTATACCAACGTTCTCAACTGCATCGATCTCGCCGGCTGCCCGGTCCGAGCCGCGGAACGCCGGCCCGAGGACCTGCTAATCGGTGCCGGCGGCCATTGCACGTACAACCCCGAGCCACTTGCCGACTTTGTTGACTTCTTCGTCCTCGGCGATGGCGAAGAAGTGGTCTCGGAGATCACCGAGGTGGTCGGGGAGTGGAAGCGTTCTGGTAAGACCGAAGGCTCGCGTGAGCACGTGTTGCACGAATTGGCCAAAGTCGAAGGCGTGTACGTCCCCTCGATGTACGACGTGTCCTTCGAGGGTGCCAATCTCGTTGCTATCGAGCCTCGCTACAGCGACGTGCCTGCGTTGGTCGAGAAGCGGACCATTGCCGACCTCGCGGAGTGGCCCTACCCACGCAACCAGCTGGTCCCGTTGACCGAGGTGGTGCATGATCGACTCAACGTCGAGGTGTTCCGTGGATGCACGCGGGGTTGTCGGTTCTGTCAAGCGGGCATGATCACTCGCCCCGTGCGTGAACGTCCCGCAGACCAGGTCCGCACCATGGTGCAAGAAGGCCTGAAGCGCACCGGCTACGACGACGTTGCTCTCACTTCATTGTCGACCGCCGACTTCAGCGGGATCGAGGGGGTCGTTGCCGACACCGTGAACGACCCGGTCAACTGTGGTCAGGTGTCGGTCTCGTTGCCGAGCCTTCGCGTTGATGCGTTCACCGTTGGGATTGCGGCCACAATCCAGAGCGCTCGACGCACCGGGTTGACCTTCGCTCCCGAAGCCGGCAGCTGGCGCATGCGTCAGGTCATCAACAAGCTGATCCGAGAAGAAGACCTGTACGGGGCGGTCGAGTCGGCCTTCAGCCAGGGCTGGCGACGCATGAAGTTGTACTTCATGACCGGGCTTCCCACCGAGACTGACGAAGACACGTTGGGTATCGCCGAGCTAGGCAAGAACTGTGTCGAGATCGGCAAGCGATACAACAAGAGTGCTTCGGTCACTGTCAGCGTCGGCGGATTCGTGCCCAAACCGTTCACACCATTCCAATGGTTTGGCCAGAACACCACTGAAGAGCTGACCCGCAAGGTTCACCTGCTCAAGGACACCACGCGCAAGATGCACGGCGTGAACATGAAGTGGCATGATCCAAAGGCCACGTTGGTCGAAGGCATCTTCAGTCGCGGTGACCGTCGAGTTGGGCCCGTGATCGAACAGGTCTGGAGCGAAGGCGGCACCTTCCAGGAATGGTCGGAGTTCTTCAACTACGACCGCTGGCTCAACGCCATGGCTGCCAACGGGCTCGACTTCGAGTGGTACACCTACCGTCATCGCACCGAAGACGAGGTCCTTCCATGGGACCACCTCAATGCCGGCTTGCACAAGGACTTCTTGTGGCAGGACTGGCGCGATTCGCTCAACGAGGTCGGCCTCGAGGACTGCCGCTGGATCCCGTGTTATGACTGCGGGGCATGCACGGGCTACGGCATCGAGCATGTTGTGGCATCGGCGACACCACCCTCGGGCGGATCCCAAGGAACCGGACAGAACCTGAAAACCGGTGGTGAGGTCCCTGTCAAGCTGTTGACCCGACCACCGTCGCCAGGCTCATGATCCTGGTCCGGCTGAAATCGACGAAGGACGGCAAGGTCCGGTTCACGAGCCATCGCGACGTGGCCCGGGTCTGGGAACGCTCACTTCGTATGGCAGGTGTGCCGATGGTGTACAGCGAAGGCTTCTCGCCCCGCCCCCGTATTGCCTTTGGGCTCGCACTTCCGACCGGAAGTGAGTCCAATGGGGAGTACATTGACATCCAACTCGACGATCAACGCCCCCGGGATTTTGAGATCGTCGACCTTCCGCAATTGCTCACTGAGGCACTCCCGCCTGGCCTGGCCGTGTGCGGGGTTGCCATTCTTGAGCCAAGAACCCAATCACTCCAACAGGCCGTGACATCCTGTGAGTGGGATATCACCGTGAATCAGACCATCGACGAGCTCAACAATTGGA
>CAWKYX010000091.1:0-11836 GCA_963854265.1 Acidimicrobiia bacterium | reverse complement strand
CGCTGGCCCCCGCTGGGCCTCATCGTGACCGAGGGATATCGCGAGCTCATCGAGATTGCCCGCCAGACCGTTCCCGGCGATTGGGGTGCCATCTACTCGTGGATCAAGCCCCCACGCGTCGTGCCACTCGAGAACGTTCAGGAGGCCCGCGAGCGCATCACCCACAAGGGTGAGGTCGTCGAGGGACTGAACGAGGACGACATTCGGACCGCAGCCGCCTTCTACAAAGAGAAGGACATCGGAGCGGTGGCCATTTGTCTCATGCACAGCTACCGCAACGCGATCCACGAGCAGCGGGCCCGCGACGTCTTCCGTGAGATCCATCCCGACTGCTTCTTGACTATCTCCTCGGACGTCCTGCCGGAGTTCCGCGAATACGAGCGGGCCATGACGACGTGTCTGAACGCTGCCCTCATGCCGTTGGTGAGCGACTACCTCGACAATCTCGAGGTTCGCTTGAAGACCGAGGGCTACAAAGCGCCGCTGCTGTTGATGCGCTCGTCAGGTGGGCTCGCCTCGGCGAACCAAGTCATCGAGCAGCCGGCAACCATCGCCTACTCAGGCCCGAGTGCCGGGGTCTTGGGCATGGCGTGGCTGGCGAAAAAGATCGGTGAGGACAAGGTCCTGACCTATGACATGGGTGGGACCTCTACCGACGTCGCGTTGGTCGAAAATGGTGAGCCGCTCCTCACCACCGAGGGATTCCTCGACATCTACCCAATGGGAACGCCATCGATCGACCTCGTCTCCATTGGTGCTGGGGGTGGCTCGATTGCGATGCTCGGAACCGGCGATCGCCTCCGCGTCGGCCCCGAGAGCGCCGGCGCCGATCCCGGGCCGGCCTGTTACGGCAAGGGCGGCACCGCTCCAACCGTGACTGATGCCAACCTCGTGCTGGGTCGAATCCCGGGCTTCTTGTTGGGTGGCCAGATGCCGCTCGATGTGGAAGCTGCCCAGGAAGTCATGGGTATCACCGGGGCCAAGCTTGGTCTCGACGTTCGAGAGTTTGCGCATGGCATCTTGCAACTCGCCGCGGCCAGCATGGCCGGCGCAGTGCGCCAGGTATCGGTGGCACGGGGCCGTGACCCTCGCGAGTACGCGCTGTTTGCATACGGCGGTGCTGGACCGCTGCACGCAGCAGACCTGGCCGACCTGTTGGGCATCACCAAGATCGTCATCCCACCGAACCCTGGCCTTGGATCGTGCCTGGGACTCCTCGCTGCGGACATCCACAGCGCGGCGGTCCAGACAATCGCGGCCCGAGCCGATGTCGTGGAATCTGACCAACTGGTCGCGACCTTTGCCGAGCTCGAAGAGCGGGTCACGAAGAACGTGATCAGCCAGGGCATCGAAGCGGCGGCAGTGATTACCGAACGCTTCGCCGATCTCTGTTACGTCGGCCAGGCCACTGAGCTCACCGTGGCCGTCCCGGACGGAGCCATCGACGCGGTGGCCATGGCTTCTGCGCTCGACGTTTTCCACGCTGAACACAGCCGTGTCTACGGGTACGACTACGCGGGCGAGCAACCGGTAGAGGTTGTCAACCTGCGTGTGCGTGGCACCGGCCCGCTTCGCCCCATCGAACTCACTCCCCCCGAGCCCGCCACGGGGCCGGTAACCGGCGCCGTCACCGGTGAACGAGACGTCTACTTCGGACCGACCGACGGCGAGCAGGCCACGGCGCTCTATGACCGGAACATGCTGGCGCCCGGCCACGAGTTCTCCGGTCCGGCGATTGTGACCGAATACGACTCGACCATTCTTGTTCCCCCGCATTCGACGGCCCTCGTCGACGAACTCGGCAATCTGATTATCACCAGGAGTGCAAACTGATGTCTTCCAACGGCAACGGGTCTGCGACCAAGACCGAATTCGAACCGATTCTCTTCGAGATCATCGAGGGTGCAATCGAATCGGCACGACGCGAAATGGAAATCCAGGTCGAGCGCACGGCCCGATCGTCGATCGTGCGAGAACAGCACGATCACCGATCGGGGATCTTCGATGCGCAGGGCGAAAGCGTGACGGCTCTGTCGTTCGCGTCGGTGCCCACGCCGATCATGAAGAAGTTCGCCGGCAACATCAATGAAGGTGACATCTTCATCTACAACGATCCGTACAAGTCCGACGGTGGCATCACCCATCTGGGCGACATGTGCATCACCAACCCGGTCTTCTACAAGGGCGAGATCATCGCTTATATCCAAGTATTCGGGCACGTCAACGACATTGGTGGAGCCACCCCTGGCAGCGTTCCGCTCGCTGCCTACGAGATCTTCCAGGAAGGGTTCATCGTCCCGCCGGTCAAGTTGTACGACCGTGGTGTCCGCAACGAAGCGTTGTACGAGACCATCCTCAACAACTCGCGTTTCATCGATGACCTGCAAGGCGACATCGACGCATTCGTCAACGCCACCTTCATCGGCGTTGCCCGGGTCGAGGAACTGTGCGAGCGCTACGGCACCGTGGCCTTGGCAGAGACCTTCGAAGCACTGCTCGATCGATGTGCGCGAAGCCTCCTCGAAACCGTTCTGCCGATGATCCCCGATGGCAGCTACACGTTCGAGGACTTCTGTGAGTACGTCGACGTGCAGCCGCGCGAGACGCTCGAGTACGTGAAGCTCCGGGCCACGATGACCAAGACACCCGAGGGCATCAACTTCGACTTCACCGGAACCGACCGCCAGATCAAAGGAACGCTGAACTGGCCGGCCAACGATCGCTACTACGCGAAGACGCTGGGCACGCTGTTCTTGGCCTTCGCTCCCGACATGATTATCAACGACGGCGTCAACCGCGTCGTGACCTGCACGTTGCCAAAGGGGACTGTCCTCAGCCCCGAATGGCCGGCAGCTTGTGGCTGGCGAACCTTCCCTCTCCTCAGGATCCTCGACGTCGGGCTAGGAATTCTGGGCAAGGCCTCGGGTGGATTTGTACCCGCACCGTCGGAGTCCATTTCCTCCTATGGGCTCTTTGGTGACAACGAGGATGGCGAGTTCTTCCTCCTGCGTGAGATCACCGGTGCGGGTTCGGGAGCACGTCCGTTTGCCGATGGGGCCGACACCGTAGATGTGGCCCCCGAATCAAAGAACATGCCCGCAGAGTTCGCCGAGACGAACTACCCCGTGCGCATCATGCGGTTGGGTTTGCGCGAGGACTCGGGGGGCCCTGGGCTCTACCGAGGCGGACTCGGTTATCGCAAGGACATCGAAATCTTGATGGACGGCGAACTGATGATCCACTCCGACCGTGCGACGTTGCAGCCGTGGGGTGTCAAGGGAGGCAAGGCCGGACAGGGTTCGGTCTGGTTGCTCAACCCTGATACTCCCGAAGAGCGCACGCTGCCCGGCAAGGCCGACAGTATTCCGGTCGTTAAGGGTGATGTGCTGCGAGTCCTCAGCCCCGGTGGCGGTGGGTGGGGCGACCCGCTCGACCGTGTGCCGTCCGAAGTTGCACTGGACGTCAAGCGACGGCTGGTGTCGCGGGCAAGCGCCAACGATGACTTTGGCGTCGTGTTCCTGCCGACCGATGACGACTACATGCTCGAGGCCGATGAGCCGGCAACAGAAGCACTCCGCGAGGAGATGCGAGCCAGCCGTCCGGCGTTGAAGATGTTTGATCGTGGCCCGGCCTTCTACCGCTTGGTGGAAGAAGGCAAAATCACCCTCACGAGCAGTGACGACGAAGTCGAGCTGGTCGGGTGACGACCCGGGTTGCAGCAGTTCAGATCGGCCCGGTCGACGGCGATGCCGAGGCCACGCTGGTCAAGGCTGAGGAATGGTTGGATGATGCAGGGCGCCAGGGCGTTCAATTGGCCGTCCTCCCCGAGGGCTACCTGCCAGGGTTTGCAAAGATTCGAGAGGCGAAGGCCTCAGGATCCGATGCCGCGCTAGCTGAGGTATTGGCAGCATTCGATCCCATCCCAGGCCCGGCTACCGACCGAATTGGTGAGGTCGCGCGACGACACGACATGATCGTCGCGTTCGGGATGCTCGAGCGCGGCAGCGACGGCCAGAAGCCGAGCAACGCCTCGGTGCTTATCGATGGCGCCGGCAAGATCCGCAACGTTCACCGCAAGATCCACCTGACCCCCACGATCGAGGCGCCCGACTTCCACCCCGGCGAGACCTTGGGTGTCACAGAGACACCGTTGGCCCCCGTCGCCAACATGATCTGCGCCGATTTCTCACTTCCTGAGACCACCCGCATCCTGGCCATCAAGGGAGCGTCGCTCATCTGCGGATCGTTGGCAGGGTTCTATGTCAATGGCGGTGAGGGTTTCGAACCGGTTCGACATCTCTACCTGCATTCGCACACGTCGACCACTCGGGCCATCGACAACTCGGTGTACCTCGTGATGGCCAATATGGCCGGCCAGAGCGGTGACCTGGAGTTCTTCGGCATGAGCCGGATCATCGACCCTCAGGGCATCGTCTTGGCTCAAGGTGAAGAAGGCGGCGAGCACCAGCAATTGGTGATCGCGGACATCGACCTTGACCTCGACCGTGGCGATCTGCCTTTCCGGCTTATCGATCGGCGGCGCCCCGATCTGTACGAAGAGATCCTCAAGCCAAACGCTGATCTCGGGACTGCGACGTGGCAGGCGTGATCCATCCCCTCGACCCGTTGTCGGCTGAAGAGATCGAGCGCGCCGGGACGATTATCAAGCGCGACCACAGCGACAAGGCGCGCCTGCGGTTTCCGTTGATGATGTTGTCCGAACCTTCCAAGGACGAGGTCCGGGGGTTCGAGCGAGGTGGAGTAGCGAGTCGTAGGGCCGCTGCCACCGTTCTGGATCGCGCCGATGGCCGGGCCTATGAGGCCGTCGTTGCCCTGGACGAAAATCGCATGGTGTCGTGGACCCCGATTGACGCTGGGCAACCACCGATTCTGATCGAGGAGTTCGAGGCCACCGAGCGGATCGTGAAGCAGGACCCGACCTGGCTGGCCGCGTTGGCCAAGCGCGGCATCACCGACGTCGAGAACGTTCAAGTGGACTTGTGGTCGGCAGGCGACTTCGAGATCGAGGGAGTCGACCCAACGCGGCGATATGCGCGCACCGCGTCCTACGTACGAGACGTACCGGCCGACAACGGCTATGCACGACCTATTGCCAATGTGCACGCGATTGTCGACTTGAATGCCGGCGAGGTCATCAAGGTGCTCGACGGCGACGTCGTGCCCATCCCGACAGAGCTCGGCAACTACGATGCCGAATCCGTTGGTGACATCCGCACTGATCTCAAGCCCCTCGACATTGTTCAGCCCGACGGGCCCAGCTTTGTTGTCGACGGCAACCTCGTGCAGTGGCAGAAGTGGAGCATCCGAGTATCGCTCCATGCCACCGACGGACTCGTCCTGCATCAAGTGTCCTATGACGACGACGGCACGGACCGGTCAATCCTGTATCGGGCCGGCCTGTCGGAGATGGTGGTGCCCTACGGCAACCCAGGCGACGCGTTCTATTGGCGTAACGCGTTCGACGCGGGGGAGTACGGCGTTGGCCGGAACACGGGCTCGCTCACACTCGGCTGCGACTGCCTCGGCGAGATCTACTACTTCGACGCTGCGATCGGCGACGACAACGGCGACCCGGCCGTCATCGAGAACGCGATCTGCATGCACGAAGAGGACTACTCGATCCTGTGGAAGCACTGGGACCTGAGCTCGGGAGCGTCCGAGGTTCGCCGGTCACGCCGCCTGGTGATCTCCTCCATCGCGACCCTGGGCAACTATGAGTACGGCTTCTACTGGTACTTCTACCAAGACGGCCACATTGAATTCGAGATCAAGCTGACGGGCATCGTGCAAACGCGGGCACTCCAGCCAGGCGAAACCGACGACTACGGCACGATGGTCGCTCCTCAGCTGAGCGCCGTCCACCACCAACACATCTTCTCGGTCCGCCTCGACTTCGAAGTCGACGGTCCGGGCAACTCTGTGGTCGAGGTCGACACGGTTGCTGCTCCGCCGGGACCAGACAACCCTCACGGCAACGCAATCACTGCCGAACAAACCGTGCTCGAGACCGAGCTGGGCGCTCAACGGGTTATCGACCCATTCAAGGATCGATACTGGAAGGTCATCAACCCGTCGAAGCTGAATCGCTTCGGCCAGCCAGTGGGCTACAAGCTGCAGCCTGTAGCCAGCTCGCTGCTCCTAGCGGCTCACGACTCCAAGATCGCCACGCGAGCCCGGTTCGCGGAGAAGCACCTGTGGGTCACGCCGTACGACGCCGACGAAATGCATGCGGCCGGTGACTATCCCAACCAGCTCGGCGGCGAACATGGCCTGCCGGTCTGGACCGCACAAGATCGCAACGTCACCGACACCGATGTCGTCGTGTGGCACACCATCGGCGTCTCACACATTTGCCGACCTGAAGACTGGCCCATCATGCCGGTCGAGACCACGGGGTTCTCGTTGCTTCCCGTTGGTTTCTTCGATCGCAATCCGTCGGTCGATGTTGCACCGTCCGACTCATCTACCTGCCATTGATCTCTGACCTCTGAGGGGGAACCATGCTTCACCGCAACCGCGATGACCAACAGTTTTTTAACGTCTGGAACGAACCCTGGGGCAACGTTGCGGGCGCAAAGTTCTTTCACGGCATACAGACCCGGACCATGTCGGACCGGGCTGAGACGGGGGAGGGGACCTACATGGTCAAGATTCCCCCGGGTTGGAGTCATGTCGAGGAGGCCGACGAGGCCGCGCTTGAGATGTTCATCGTCGAGGGTGATGTCACCGCCAACGGTCGCCGGGTCGGCGCAGGCGGGTTTGTCGCGGTCCCGATTGGTTGCGGACCTTTGGAGATGACATCAGAGGGTGGCGCTCAGGCCTATGTCTTCTGGAACACCAAACTTCCTAAGGACTACTACTACGACAACCAGCCCTATGTCGCGAAGGTGTGGGAGATCGACTGGATCCTCACCGAGATGCCCGCACTTCGCCACGGCATCATGCACAAGTCGTTGCGTTGGCCCGACCCCGCAGTGGGTGATTTCCACGGTGGGCCCGGCGGGATGCTGCGATTTATCCAGATGGCACCTGGCTTTGGCGAGCCGAAGCAAGAAGTGCACTGGGATTGTTGGGAAGAAATGGTCTGGCTGACGGGTGACCTGCTCATGCCCGAGCGCGGCATGCACGCCGGCGGCTCCTATCTGGCGAACCCGCCCGGTATGAAGCACGGCCCGTTGTGTACGTCCAAGGGCAGTCTGCTGATGCTTCACTGTGACAGGCCCATGGGTGCTGAGTTCCATGATCTCGTAGACCACAACGGCGAAGAGATCGGCACCAAGATCGTCGAAGAATTCCACGATGGTCAGTCATGGCTGGAGCCTCCGTCCCATGTGGATTGGGCTGATCGCCCCGAACACCATCTCTATCCGAGCTCGGACCCCAAGTACGCCGTCCGAAACACCGAGGCCTAGGAGGTCAGCGATATGGGTGCAAATGGTGACATGGTTCGCAAAACCTATGACGCGTTCAACGCACGCGACTTCGAGAGCGCCACACAATATGTGGCCGACGACCTGCACTGGACCGAGGTCCCAAGCGGCCGCGAGTTCAAAGGGCCGGAGGGGTTGTTGCGCGAGTACCGCGAATGGGCGAAGGCCTTCCCCGACGGATCCGTCGAGATCACTAATCTCTTGGAGAGCGGTGATTGGGTCACGGTCGAATTCACCGTCCGGGGCACCAACACCGGACCCTTCATGGGCCCCGACGGCGAACTACCCCCCTCCAACCAGAAGGTCGAGCTGCAGAGCTGCGATGTGCTGCACGTCGAGAACGGGAGGGTCACCGGCGGTCGAAGCTATTTCGATCTCAACACGGTGACCAGTCAACTCGAAGCCTGACCCTGCCATCGCTGCCTTCTACCTAGAACGTCCGCTACCGACAACGTCGGTTTGGTCGTTGGATCGGTTGGGACGCGGGAGAGTTGTCGCGCCTCGAGTTGTGTTGCATCAGCGGCCTGTGTCGGCATCTTGATCAAAGAACGTTCCGGGTGTTACTCCAACTAATGGAGCCGGGCGATTTCTGGTCGTTTTGCCGTTTGAACAGCCGAAAAGCGTCATACCCCGTGGCTATTGTTGGGGTATGAGCTTGGCGGAGCAAACACCTTCCAAAGCGCCTTGGGCAACGGTTTCTGACCCTGACCCGTTCGGGGTTTTGGCGGCCGCGGTTGCCAGTGTCCGGGCCCACGTTGAGGGTCTGCGTCGTGTGGGTTTGGGTGGTTCGGGGCTTGGTGAAGCTGTCGTGGCTCTTGTGGGGTTGCGGTCTCAGGTTGGGGTTGACCCGGTCTCGTGGACACGGGTTTGTGTGATTCAGGCTGCTTTGGAGGCAGCGTAGGTCTTGGCCTGGATTTCGAGACCCTGCGAATGCACAACGATCAGCTTGTCTACCTGTACGGCGCGTCGTTCGGCTCGAGTGGTCCTGACAGCAGCCGGCCTGCGTTCGATCCCGTCATGTCGGCGATGGCTGGTGGAGAGGTCCTCCAAGCGGGTCGCGGTAACCCACCCCAGATGCGCCAGACCACGGACCACGGTGCTTTGCTCGGCGTTGCGGTCGCGATCTTGCTGGCCTTGCGTGAGCGAGATCGCAGGTGCAGCAGCCGCATCCACCACTGGTTTTTGTTGGGGAGTCGCCGGCGGCGCTCCAACGCGCCGCCCGCAGCGGTGACGGGTGGTATGGGCATCGGCCTTCTGTGGACGAGGTCCAGAGCATCATCGATCGTCTGGAGTCCCTTCGCGTTGAGGCTGGCCGAGGTCATCTGCCATTCGAGATCACGATCCGGGTGCCGCCCGACGTCTCGACCGATGATGTCGAGCGGTTCGCCGAGGTGGGGGTCAACAGGCTTGTCGTCGAAGTGGGTTCGTTCTCGGAGGCTCGAGGCCGAGACGACCTCGTCCAGCTCGAACGTTTCGCGGAACGGGCTGTCGGTCAGTGGCAATAGGGTTGGGCCCGATGCAGGGGAAGCGATGAGGAGCAGGTATGGATCTCGAGTTTGATGTCGATCCGGAGTTTCAGGCTGAGTTGGAGTGGGTGGAGGCGTTTGTCTGCGAAGAGGTAGAGCCGCTTGACTTCGTGCTCAACCACCCATTCGATCTCGAGGATCCGCTCCGGCAAGAGCTGATTCCGCCGCTGCAAGCGAAGGTCCAGGAGCGAGGGCTTTGGGCCACTCATCTCGGACCTGAGCTCGGTGGAGCTGGCTTTGGTCAGGTGAAGCTCGCGCTTCTCAACGAGATTCTGGGGCGAAGCCTGTCTGGGCCGACCGTGTTCGGGTGTCAGGCGCCCGACACAGGGAATGCTGAAATCTTGGCTCACTACGGCACAGACATGCTCAAAGAGCGCTACCTCGAGCCACTGTTGCGGAACGAGGTGGTGTCTGCGTTCTCGATGACCGAGCCACAAGGCGGCGCCGACCCCACGCAATTCGCTACCCGAGCAGAGCGAGACGGCGACGAGTGGGTACTCAATGGCGAGAAGTGGTTCACGTCACACGCGAACTTCTCCGCGTTCCTGATCGTCCTGGCGGTGACCGACCCCGGTGAAACCGCTCATGGGCGAATGTCGATGTTCATCGTCCCCACAGACACACCGGGCCTCAACACGTTGCGCAACGTCTCGATGTACGGCCACACCGATGGCGGCTGCCATTCCTACATCAGCTACGAGGACGTACGGATCCCGGCGGACCACATGCTCGGCGATAGCGGTCAAGGCTTTGTGGTGGCCCAGACGAGGCTCGGCGGCGGTCGGATCCATCACGCGATGCGCACTGTCGGTCTGGTGCGGCGTGCGATGGACATGATGTGCGAGCGCGCTCTGTCGCGGACAACGAAAGGTGAGCTCCTCGCCCGCAAGCAACTGGTGCAGGCGATGATTGCCGACTCATGGATCGAGATCGAGCAGTTTCGATTGCTCGTGATGCGGACTGCAGCTCGAATCGACGCATACAACGACTACCAAAGGGTTCGCGCCGACATCTCCGCGGTCAAGGCAGCCATGCCCAAGGTCCTTCACGACGTCGCGGCTAGGGCTCTCCAGGTTCACGGCTCTTTGGGAGCATCAGAGGAGATGCCCTTCTCGCGCATGGTGCTCGAGTCATTCCACATGGGCCTTGCCGATGGTCCCACCGAGGTCCACAAGGTCGTGCTCGCCCGTGAGGTGCTCAAGAACCACCGAGGGACTAACGATCTGTTCCCGACCCAGCACATCCCGGCGCTGCGGGCCGCGGCCGAGTCGAAGTATGCCGATGCGCTTGCTCGACACGGTGGCCCATCCAAGCGCGACTGACGGCGTCAGACCCCAGAGGTCTGACCCCAGAGGTCTGACCCCCGATTCTACAAGACCAGCTCTACTAGGCGGTACGGCTTGGTGAGCTCGTCGACGCGGGCGAGCGTCTCGTCATCGAGGTCGATCTCTAGCGCGGCTAACGCTGCTCCGAGCTGCTCGGGCTTGCTCGCCCCGATGATCGGCGAGGTCACGGCCGGGTTCGCCAGGACCCAGGCGATGGAGAGCTCGACCATCCCTATTCCTGCGGCCGAGGCGATCGCCGATAGCTCGGTGATTGTCTCGAACTCGGGCTCGTTCCAGTAGCGCCTCATGTATGGCTGACCGGCCGACCCCAGGGCGAACCGCGTGCCGTCCTGCGGTCCTGAAGCCTTTGAGTGTTTCCCGGTGAGCAGGCCGCCCGCGAGTGGGTTGTAGGGAGTGACGGCAATGTCGTCGAGTGCGCAGAGGTCGAACAAGTCTCGCTCGTAGGCCCGGAACAGCAAGTTGTAGCGAGGTTGGATGACCTCGAAACGGTGGAGGCCTAGCGTTGACGCCGCTCCATTTGCCCGGGCGAGCTGCCAGGCGGAGAAGTTTGAGCAGCCCAAGTAGCGGACCTTGCCCTGTTTGACGCAATCGTCCAGCGCTTGCAGGGTCTCTTCAATGGGTGTGTGATCGTCCGGGAAATGCATCTGATACACGTCGACGTAGTCGGTTCCGAGGCGGCGAAGTGAATTGTCGATGGCATCCATGACATGCCTCCGACTCCCGCCGCGGTCCCACGGGTTCGAGCCCATTGGCAGGGCGAACTTCGTGCCCAGGACTACGTCGTCGCGGCGGCCTCGGTCTCGCATCCAGTTGCCGATAATCTGCTCGGTGCGACCGCGAGCGCGTTCATCTCCGATGGGGTAGTGGTCGGCCGCGTCGAGGAAGGTGATGCCGCTGTCGAATGCTTCGTCCAGGATCGCGAACGACTGAGCCTCGTCGCACTGATACCCGAAGGTCATCGTGCCAAGACAGAGGCGCGATACGCGCAGACCAGAGCGACCCAAAGCGATGTGTTCCATGGCAGGGAGTCTGTCAGAGTCGGTGGACTCGAGCCCGAGGGGTTCGTAGGTGGGTGGGTGGACGCCACACTGTTCGCCTTGGGGCTGCAGACTCTGGACTCGACGCTTGGGCCGTGCGAGATTGTGGGACATGGCCGAGTCGCGGAGTCGGCGGGTGTTCATCGAGGATCTTCGGCGCGATGGCAAGTTCATGCGGTGTAGCTGGCACGGCGACCGGGGTGCGTTCGTGATCTCGACTTGGGAGGGCGACGTCTGTGTCGGAGCGGTTCAGCTCAAGCCTCGAGATGCGGCACGACTCACGGTTGCGCTCGCCGAGGGTCTTGCCGACGCCGCGGAGTCTCCCGCGCATTCACCTGCGCCGTCACCTGCAGTTTCCACGACCTGGCGTGACCGGCTACATGTTGCGGTGGCAAGGCTGACCCGTCGCGGGCGGGTGGCTGCCTGGGATGAGGACCAGTTACTCACTACTCCCTCACCGGTGCGCTGGGCCGATA
>CAWKYX010000090.1:0-11867 GCA_963854265.1 Acidimicrobiia bacterium | reverse complement strand
TGTGGAGGACGCTCGCATTTTGGCCGGCTGCTTCCTGCAGAAGATCCAAGATCTCACCCCGGGCGTTTGCATCGAGCATTGCTGTTGACTCGTCGGACAGGAGCAGGCGAGGCTCTCGGATCAGTGCCGACCCAATGGCCAGGCGCTGGAGTTCGCCGCCCGAGAGCTGCTCGGTCGGCTGGTCTGCACGGCCAGAAAGGCCAACTCGGTCAAGCACCGCATCGGCCTCGGCATCATCGAGACCTGCCATGCCCCAGCGAAGGTCATCGATTACTCGGAGCCCCAACACCTGAGACTCAGGAGCCTGCCCGATCAGCGCTGTACCACCGACCTGGCCCAGTCTGGGCTTGTGGGCTCGTTCGATACCCGATGACGGATGGATGCCTGCGATGGCCTCGATGAGCGTTGTCTTGCCCGCGCCGTTGTCGCCTCGCAGCGTGATGAGATCGCCCGGTGTAATGGCGACCGCCGCAGTGACCGCAGTTGCGGAACCGGGATGCTGGACGATGACGGTGGGTCCAAACGACAGCGGCAAGGGCCCTGCCTCGTTGCTGTCGGGGGTTTCTAGGTGAGGGGCCCACGGGGGTGCGAGTGCGCGCTCGACTCGCTGCAGAACGGCCCGTCCGAGGCGGCGGATGATGAGTGCGTAGCCGATTGTCACAACGATCTGGAGTGCGGGGACCATGAGCCACCAATGGTCGATGGACCAATTCACCGCGTCGGTCCCGCTATTGGCCGCCCCATCGAGGCCGGTGGACCGAATGAGGCGGGCGATGCCCAACCATTGGTTACGGCCGTTCTCGAGGGTTAGGTCGCGAATGTCGCTGAAGATCCACAAGAAGCCGACGGTGGCAGCTGAGACCACGGGCCAGCCAACGGCAATGGATAGGCCGATGTGTGCCGGCGATTTGTAGCCGCGGCGAAGCGCAACTCCGTTGGTCCAGCCGAACAGACCCGCCACAAACGCTTGGGTGATAGGGCCAACGCCGCCGAGGAGGAGCGCCATTGCCATCGACGCGACAACCGCTGTGACCACCACCCGTGCTCGGCGGCGCGCCGCCAGCACGGCCATCACCGCGGTAGCCAGAACCTGGAAGAAGGTGCCGGCAGCCAATAATCGGCCGACCGTCAACAGCGCCAGGACAAGAGCGGCGGAGATCGCTGCGTCGGCGATCTCGGCGGCGTTCAGGCGGCGGCGCATCGCCTTATGTGCACTGGTTGGCCGGCCACAAACGACAGCCGAGGCAGGGTGGCCCGCAATCGTTGCATATCTATGCATGGGAGCGTATAGTCACGCGTTATGCAGATCGGGATCGTCGGCGCATCCGGCTACACAGGCACAGAACTTCTCCGGCTTTGTGCCGGGCATCCAGACTTCGACGTAAAGGTCGCGACCGGCGACTCCCAGGCCGGCAACCGTATTGCTGACCTCTATCCCAGCCTCGCGGCCGCTTATGGCGACCGGACCTACGACACCTACACGCCCGAGTCGGTGGACGGCCTTGACCTGGTGTTTTGCGGGCTGCCACACGGCGTCAGCCAGACGGTGATCCCTGACCTCAGAGGCCGCGTGGGCCACATTGTTGATCTGGGGTCCGACTTTCGTCTTCACGACAAGGGCCTGTACCCCGACTGGTACGGCGCCGACCACCTGTGTCCCGAGCTCCTCGATGTCTTTGCCTACGGTCTGCCGGAGTTGTTTCGTCCGAACTTGCAAGGGGCTGAGCTCATCGCCGCCACGGGCTGCAACGCGGCGACGGCGATCTTCGCGCTTGCTCCCTTGCTCGACGCCGGCCTGATCCATGGCGATGGACTTGTCGTCAATCTTGTGACCGGAGTTAGCGGTGCAGGCCGGCCCCCGAAGTCGAACACCACCTTTTGTACGGTCGACGAAGACGTCACGGCCTACGGGCTGCTCACCCACCGGCACACGCCAGAGATAGAGCAAGCGCTCACCGAGCGGACAGGCACCCCAACTTCGGTCCTGTTCACGCCGCATCTGGCACCGATGAACCGGGGCATCATTGCGACCTGTTATGGCAGGCCCACCAGCACAGCCACCTCGGCGGATGCACTCGATGCCATGCGAACGTTCTATGACGGCGAGCCCTTCATGGTCGTTGACGAGCGCTCACCGTCGACCAAGGCGACCCTTGGATCGAACACGGTTCACCTCACTGCCAGGGTCGACCCCCGCACGGGCTTGGTGATGGCCATCGCGACGCTCGACAATCTGATGAAGGGCGCGTCCGGGATGGCTGTACAGAACGCAAACCTCGCGCTGGGGCTTCCCGAAACCGCCGGGCTGCCCATCGTCGGCGTCTACCCATAGGTGTCCTGTGTCTGTCTCGCCGCTTGCCCCTGAATCGTTTCCGAGCCTCCCGCCAGTGGGAGGTCTCCGGTTGGCGTCCTATGCCGCCGGTCTGCGTTACCAGTCCCGCGTTGACCTCATGTTGGCTGTCGTCGCCGAGGGCGCGACCGTGGCTGGCTCGCTCACCACCTCGCTCTGCCCGTCTGCGCCCGTCGATTGGTGTCGTCGGCTTCTACCGTCGGGGCATGGCAGAGCCATTGTTTGCAACGCGGGCAACGCCAATGCGTTCACAGGAAAGGCCGGCGAGACTGCCGCTGCATTGACCGCTGACACCATCGCGGCCGTCTTGGGCGTGGATCGCGACGAAATCTTGCTGGCATCCACTGGGGTGATCGGTGAGACCCTGCCCCAAGAAGCGCTTGCGGCGGCGCTTCCGGCGCTGGCAAACCACCTCACTGCTCCCGACGCCGACGCGTGGCGAGGAGCCGCTGATGCGATTCGGACCACCGATACCTTCGCGAAGGGTTCGTCCGCCCCCGTCGGCAACTCAAGCGCCGTCGTCGTTGGGATCGCGAAGGGCAGCGGAATGATCGCGCCGGACATGGCGACGATGCTCGCGTTCGTGTTCACCGACGCACAGGTCGATGCCCAGACACTGCAGACTGCGACGTCATTGGCGGTCGAACGAAGTTTCAACCGGATCACCGTGGACTCCGACACCTCCACCAGCGACACGGTCTTGACGTTCGCGACCGGGGCGAGCGCTGTCGAGGTCAACGCTTTGGACCCAAGTGAGTTTCAAGCTGCGCTCGATGCCGTGATGCTGGACCTGGCCCACCAGATCGTCCGGGACGGCGAAGGGGCAACGAAGTTTGTCGAGGTGCAGGTGACCGGCGCTGCAAGCGACGAGGCCGCGAAAGCTATTGCCTTGGCGATCGGGAACTCACCGCTGGTCAAGACCGCGCTGGCGGCCGAGGACGCCAACTGGGGTCGCATCGTGATGGCTGTGGGTAAGGCCGGCCAGGCGGCGAACCGCGACGCCCTCAAGATTTGGATCGGTGATGAACTTGTTGCAGAAGGCGGCGTTCAGGCCGAGAGCTACCAGGAAGAACGCGCGACCGAACACCTTCGGTTACCTGAGCCGAGGATCAGCGTTGATGTGGGTATCGCCAGCGGCGAAGCGACTATTTGGACCTGTGACCTGACCCACGGTTACATCGAAATCAATGCCGGATACCGATCATGACACCTGCAACTCGATTTCTGTTCCCGCACTCGACAAGGCTCCTTATGGCAGACACATCGTTACTGATGGAGGTTGCACCGACATGAGCGACGTTCTTCCTGACCGGGGATTTGCTCCGCAGCGGCGCACCGAAGCGCTCGTTGAGGCCCTCCCCTATATCCAGCAGTTCCGCGGCAAGGTGATCGTGGTGAAGTTCGGCGGCAACGCGATGGTCGACGACGCACTCGCTCAAACGTTTGCTGAAGACATCGTTCTTCTACGTTCTGTCGGACTCAAGCCTGTGGTCGTCCATGGCGGGGGACCCCAGATCGGCGAGCTCTTGGCCCGGCTCGGCATGGAGACGGAGTTTGTGGACGGCCTGCGGGTGACCGATGCAGCGACACTGGACGTGGCCCGCATGGTCTTGGTTGGCAAGGTGGGCCGCGACATCGTCGGTGCCATCAACGTGCACGGTGCGTATGCGGTAGGACTGTCGGGCGAAGACGGTGGCATGATCACCGCCACGCCACGGAGCCCTGAGCTGGGCTTTGTTGGTGACATCGTCTCAGTCAATACCGGGATTATCGATGGCCTCCTGGCCGAAGGCATGATCCCCGTGGTTTCCACGATCGGCTCTGATGCCAGCGGTCAGGCCTACAACATCAACGCAGACACCGTGGCTGGTGCCCTCGCGGGCGCATTGTCGGCCGAAAAGGTCATCTATCTGTCCGATGTTCCAGGCTTGCTGACCAACGTTGACGATCCTTCCAGCCTGGTCGCCCGCGTCAGCATCAGCGATGCCCATGCGATGATCGAGGACGGGACGATTTCGGGCGGGATGATCCCCAAGATCACCGCGTGTGTCGATGCTGTCGAGGCCGGCGCCACCAGTGCCCACATGCTCGACGGCCGCGTCCCCCACGTGCTGCTCCTCGAACTCTTCACCAACGCTGGCATAGGCACCATGCTCACGGCTCCGACCCCATTATCTGCTCGCTCGACCGACCAAGGATTGACATGACACACACTGCACCCATGGGAGCGCCGTCTGACCTCGCGGCGTGTCCGCTGATGCCGAACTATGGGGCCCCTTCGATCATGTTTATGAAGGGTCGCGGCACCGAACTCTGGGATCGCGACGGCAAGCGATACCTCGATTTCGTCGGCGGTCTCGCCGTCCAGGCCCTCGGCCATGCTCATCCCGAGGTTGCCGACGCCATTGCCGAACAGGCAGGCAAGCTGGTCCAAGTCTCGAACCTGTGGGCAACCGAGCATGCACACGAGGTCGCGCAAACCCTCGATCGCCTTCTGGGTGGTGGGGGACAGGTGTTCTTCTGCAACTCCGGCGCCGAAGCAAATGAGTTCGCCTTCAAGCTCGCGCGCAAGTGGGCGGGGCACGGCCGCTATGGGGTTGTCTCCACGTTCGGCTCGTTTCATGGCCGCACGCTTGCCGCTCTGGCTGCGTGTGGCCAGCCCAACAAGCACGAGCCGTTTGCTCCTATGCCCGAAGGATTCAAGCACGTCGAGCGCGACGACATCGAGGCGCTCGAGAACGCGCTCGACCCCAATTCGGCCGCCATTCACCTCGAGCCCGTCCAAGGCGAGGGCGGCGTGTGGCCCGCTGCGCAAGAGTTCATGGAAGCGGCGCGGCGGCTTGCCGACGAGCGGAACCTGTTGTTCTCGCTCGACGAGGTTCAGAGTGGACTGTGCCGCACCGGTAAGTGGTTCGCCATCGAGCACTACGGGCTCCAACCCGACGTGGTCTGTCTCGCCAAGGCCCTGGGCAACGGATTTCCGATTGCCGCGGTTTGGGCGAAGAGCGAGGTTGCCGCGTGTTTGGTGGCGGGTGACCACGGCAGCACCTACGGAGGCAATGCGTTGGCCACGGCGGCCGCACGCAAAGTGCTCGAGATCATGGAACGCGAAGATCTCCCTTCTAAGGCTGCCGAACTCGGTAAGCAGCTGACAGCGGGCTTGATGCAGCTGCCTCGGGTGACCGGTGTGCGGGGCATGGGTGGCATGTTGGCGGCTGAACTCGATGGCGAAGTCAGCAAGGATGTCGCGGCAAAGGCCAGCGATGCCGGGCTGCTCGTCAACGCGATTACACCGACGGCGTTGCGTTTCACACCGCCGCTCACCACATCGCAATCCGAGGTCGACGAGGCGATGGGCATTCTTCACGGAGCATTGTCATGACCCGACATTTTCTCGAAGTCGACGATCTGACTCGTGAGGAACTGCACGTGGTCCTAGAGCTGGCGACCAATCGACTTCCCCCCCAGGTACTGGCGGGGAAGGGGATGGCGCTGCTCTTCCAGAAACAGTCGGTGCGCACGCGGAACTCGATGGAGATGGCGGTTACCCAGCTGGGCGGGAACCCGGTCACGATTCGTCCCGACGAAGTTGGTCTTGACGTGCGCGAGAGCACCGAGGACGTGGCTCGGACACTCGGGTGTTTCCATGCGGCGATCGGCGCCCGGGTCTTCGAGCACGACAAGGTCGAACGGATGGCCGCCGTGTCGCGTGTGCCAATCGTGAACATGTTGTCGGACCAGTCGCACCCCCTGCAGGCCTTGGCCGACTTGCTGACGGTTCGCGAAGAATTCGGCGAGCTCGAAGGTCGTGTCGTCTCCTACATCGGTGACGCCAACAACGTCGCTCGCTCATTGGCGATCGGCTGCGGCATGGTCGGCGCACAATTTCAGATAGCGAGCCCGGCCGGCTACCAGTTCAGTGATGGCGACCTGGACCGCATCCGCGCGAGTGGCGTTGAGCCCATGGTCACAACAGACCCGGGCGAGGCGGCTTCGGGCGCTGATGTCGTGTACACCGATGTGTGGACGTCCATGGGGCAAGAGGAGGAGAGCCAGCAGCGCCTCGACGCTTTCGCGGGTTACACGATTGACGCCGACATGATGGCTCGCACCAAGGCCGAGGGCATCTTCTTGCACTGTCTTCCTGCCCATCCGGGCGAGGAATGCACGCGCGAGGTACTCGATGGCGCATCCAGCCGAATCTGGGCTCAGGCCGAGAACCGGATGCATGCGGCGCGCGGTTTGCTGATCTTCCTGCTTCAAGGCGCAACCTGATGTCTCGCGGGGCCGCACCGGCCAGACCACGGTGTTTCAACTGGTGGGCCATATCTCAATTGTTGTTGTCTGTTGCGGTCTCAAGGGCGCGGTGAGATGGCGACCAAACGTCAACGCCAACACATCATCGGGCAGTTGCTGGCCGATCACTCGGTCGCCAGCCAGGGACAGCTGGTCGATCTGCTCGTGGCCGAGGGCATCGAAGCAACCCAGGCGACGGTCTCGCGAGACCTCGACGAGTTGGGTGCAGTCAAGGTTCGTGTTGCCGGTGGTGAAACGGTCTATGCCGTCCCGGAGCTTCCAACGGAAACGCATCTCCCCGAAGATCACCTGCGTCGGGTGCTGGGGGAGTGGGTGGTCGATGTTGGGCACTCGGGCAACATTGCAATGGTGCGGACGCCGCCAGGCTCGGCCCATGTCGTGGCTTCAGCGCTCGACCGCACTGGCCTGACCGAAGTCCTGGGAACAGTCGCCGGTGACGACACCATCATGATTGTCGCGGCCGAGGGTGTTTCTGGGCGTACGCTCGCTCGATCGTTGCGCGATCTGGCCGGGCTCGAGTGAGCACTGTCGACGAGCATCGAACATGACTGAAGAATGCCTTGGAGGACACGATGGGTGATGCAGCGGGCGAGGCTCAAATGGAGGCCACGATGGGTGATGTAGCGGGCGAGGCTGGGCTGAAGGACCAGATCAACAAGGTCGTGTTGGCGTACTCCGGTGGCCTCGACACATCCATTATCTTGAAGTGGCTCCAAGAGGAGTATCAATGCCAGGTGGTGACATTCACCGCCGACCTTGGACAGGGTGAAGAGGTCGAACCCGCTCGCGCGAAGGCGCAACAAATGGGCGTGGCCGATGATGAGATCTTCATCGAGGACCTGCGCGAAGAGTTCACGCGCGACTTCGTTTTTCCGATGTTTCGGGCGAACACGATCTATGAAGGTGAGTACTTGCTCGGGACGTCGATCGCCCGTCCGCTGATTGCCAAGCGGCTCGTGGAAATTGCCAACGAGACCAACGCCGACGCCGTCAGCCATGGCGCAACCGGCAAGGGCAACGACCAAGTCCGATTTGAACTCGGTGCCTATGCCCTCGACCCGAACATCGTGGTCATCGCCCCGTGGCGCGAGTGGGAGCTGGGTTCGCGAGAGTCGCTCATGCGCTACGCGGAAGAGCACGACATCCCAATCGAAATGAAGCGGGGCAAGAAGTCGCCGTTCTCGATGGATGCCAACCTGTTGCATATTTCGTTCGAAGGAGGCCCGCTCGAGAACCCGTGGACGGAGCCGCCGAGTGAGATGTGGCGCTGGTCGGTGAGCCCCGAGATGGCCCCCAACGATGCCACCTACCTCGATCTGACCTATGAGGCGGGCGACATCGTGGCCATTAACGGCGAGGCCATGACCCCGGCAGAGGTTCTGACCGAACTGAACCGCGTTGGCGGGGCAAATGGCGTTGGTCGCCTCGACATTGTCGAGAACCGCTTTGTAGGTATGAAGTCGCGTGGCGCCTACGAAACGCCCGGGGGGACCATCATGATGCGAGCCCATCGTGCGATCGAATCGATCACCCTCGACCGCGAGGTGGCGCATCTCAAAGATGAGCTGATGCCGCGATACGCCAAACTGATCTACAACGGATTCTGGTGGAGTCCCGAACGCGAGATGTTGCAAGTCGCTATCGATCACAGTCAGCAATTTGTGAACGGCGAGGTGCGGATCAAGCTATACAAGGGCAATGTTTCGGTGGCGGGCCGCAGGTCTGATGACTCTTTGTTCGACGAAAAGATTGCCACCTTCGAAGAAGACGACGGTGCCTACAACCAGGCTGATGCAGAGGGATTCATCAAGCTGAACGCCCTCAGGCTGCGCAACCTGGCCCGCAAACGTGCCGAACGCGGCTGACCGTGGCGCCGTTGACAGAGTGGAGTGGCAGATGAGCAACGAATCAATCGACGAGCCGACCCATGAAAATCGCGGTCAGCTGTGGCACGGCCGCTTTGCAGGTGGGCCGGCTGAGGCGCTCCAGGCGCTCAACGACAGTTTGCCGTTCGACCGGCGGATGTTCCGAGAGGACATTGCGGGCTCGCGCGCGCACGTCCGAATGCTTGCCGATGTCTCGCTGATCAACGATGACGAGAACGACGCCATCCAGGCGGCGTTGGATGAGGTCGAGCACGAGATTGCCACGGAGACCTTTGACTTCGTGTCCAGCGACGAAGACATTCACACCGCAGTAGAGCGACGCGTCACTGAACTTGCACCCGCCGGGGCCAAGATGCACACCGGCCGGAGCCGCAATGACCAGGTGGCCACCGATGTTCGGCTGTGGACCCGTGGAGCGATCGATGAGGTCGTCGAACTCGTCTTGCGCTTCCAGGAGACGCTTCTGTCGCGGGCGAGTGACGCGGGCGATGCCTATCTCCCCGCCTACACCCACATGCAGCAGGCGCAGCCGGTCGCTTTGTCGCACCACCTGCTTGCCCATGGGTGGGCGTTGGCGCGCGACCTCGACCGTCTCTTGGACGCTCGCGACCGAGTCAACGTCTCCGTGCTTGGCGCAGGCGCGCTAGCGGGATCGTCACTACCACTCGATCCCGCTCAGACCGCGGCGGATCTTGGGTTTGCGCAGGTGTTCGACAACAGCCTCGACGCTGTGTCGGATCGAGACTTCGTCGCTGAGACCCTTTTCGCATTGTCGTTGTTGGGCGTGCATCTCAGCCGGATCGGCGAGGAGTTCATTCTGTGGGCGACAACCGAGTTCGGCTTCATCGAACTCGATGATGGATTCTCCACGGGCTCATCGATGATGCCTCAGAAGAAGAACCCCGACATCGCCGAGCTCGCTCGCGGGAAAGCAGGGCGCCTCGTGGGGCACCTGACTGGGTTTCTCACGACACTCAAGGGTCAGCCGCTCAGCTACAACAAGGATATGCAGGAGGACAAAGAGCCGCTCTTTGATGCCGTTGACACGGTCCGCCTGACGCTGTTGGCGCTCGATGGCATGGTGGCGAGCACGAGGTTCTGCACCGACCGGATGGCCGAACAAGCCTCGTCGCCATATGCGGCAGCGACAGATCTCGCAGAATGGCTGGTCAGCAAGGGTATGGCGTTCCGCGAAGGCCACGCCGTGGTCGGCGAGCTCGTCCGTAGAGCACTGGGCGGTGAGGCCCCACTTGGCGTCCTGGTGGCAGCTGACGATCGCCTCGGGCCCGAGGCGGCCGCCCTCCTCGAACCTGGCGTGTCCTTTACCCGTCGTACGACCCATGGTGGCGGGAGCCCGGCCGCGGTGGTTTCCCAGTTGCAGCGTTTCCGTAGCCGTCTGGCCGCAGATCGCGGCCGTCTCTTTCGATGACTTATCGCCACGACGTTCGCGTTCGCTACGTCGACTGCGACATGCAAGGCGTGGTCTACAACGCGCACTATCTCACCTTCGTCGATGATGCCTTCGACTGCTGGGTGCGACAGCTCGACCCAACATTCGAGACAACCTTTGGGTGGGAGGTCATGTTGAAGCGTGCCGAGATCGTGTGGGACACACCCGCACATTTCGCGGACATCGTCATGATTAATCCGAGCGTCACTCGTTGGGGTAACACCAGCTTCGACGTGGAGTTCAAGGGGTCAGTGGGGGAGCGAGCCGTCTTCACCTCGGTGGTGACCTATGTCGTGGTCGACCACGACCAGTACGCGCCGATGCCCATCCCGGAAATGCTCCGAGACCATCTGAGCAACTGACGTGAGTCGCCGCCTGCGCCGTGGGTTCTTCGGGCGCGACCCCCTGGAGGTGGCGCCCGACCTGTTGGGCATGGTCCTAATGGTGGGGGAGCGGTCGGGGCGTATCGTCGAAGTCGAGGCATACCGGGGAGCCAATGACCCAGGGAGCCACGGGTATCGAGGAATCACTCCTCGTACGGAGGTGATGTTTGGGCCGCCCGGGCACCTCTACGTCTACTTCAGCTATGGGATGCACTGGTGCGCCAACGTGGCCTGTGCGCCTGCAGGCACATGCGGCGCGGTGCTGATCCGGGCGTTGGCGCCGCTCACCGGGATCGAGGGCATGTATCGCGAGCGTGCCAAGGCGCGCCGAGACCTGTGCAGCGGCCCTGCCAAACTGTGCCAGGCCCTGCAGATCGACGGGTCGCACAATGGCCTGGACCTGGACCTGTCAGCGAGCGGTGTCGAGTTCCGCGACGATGGCGGCTCTGCGAACGCAGGCGTCAGCGCGCGGATTGGCCTAGGTCCGAACAAAGGCCGTGACTTTCCGTGGCGCTTCTTTATCCCGGGCGACCCCAATGTTTCGGCATCTCCGCGCTGAGACGGCACAGGGTCCACCACAACGGTCTCCTAAGCGCTTGACTGGTGCGATGTCAGCGATCAGCCTCTCGCCCACCGACCCGCCATCTGGGGGGACATTGCAGAATGCCGAAGCGCTTCTGCGTGCGATCGTCGACACCGACGAGGCTTCTGCCGGCTACCGCCGGGAAATACTTGCCTTTATCGCGAAGCACGACGATGCCTTGTACCGCACGTGCCTTGCGGGTCACATGACCGGGTCAGCACTTGTTGTCGACGCCGCTCGCGAACGTGTGCTGCTCATGCTGCACGCCAAGCTTGGGATGTGGCTTCAGCCCGGCGGACACGCTGATGGCGAAGGCCACCTCGCCGCGGTGGCGCTGCGCGAGGCACGCGAAGAGACCGGCATTGTTGGTCTGCGGGTCGCCGAGCCGCCGATCGATTGCGACGTGCATTCGATCCCGGCGAGGCCAGACGAACCCGAACACCTCCATCTCGACATCCGTTTTGTCGTGATCGCCCCGGCCGACGCCGTCGTGCAGGGCAACCACGAGTCCCACGAGCTTCGTTGGGTCACCCTGTCCGAATTGCTGGACCTGGCATCGGACTGCAGCTTGCGCCGCCTGGCGCGCGCCGGGCTCGAGGCCGCACAGACGCTCTGACGAGCGCGGGCCGGTGCATCAGCAGATCTTTCGGCACGACGCAGTCGCTATACGTCGCCGGGTGCGATACACGACGGCATCCTGTTGATGGTCGCGAACAAGTCGAGAGCGGAGGTCACTTGGTCTCCATCAATCGCTGTGACCTCGAACGCGGTATCGATTCCCTGACTGAACTGGTTCGCATACCTCAGTCGATCACCGATGTAGATGTCCCAGTCGCGAAGCCAACGTTCGACGAGGTCGGCGTCGCGAGACGGCCCGGCGGGCACCTGTTCGGCTAGA
>CAWKYX010000089.1:0-11892 GCA_963854265.1 Acidimicrobiia bacterium | reverse complement strand
CCACCGCTTCGGGTGGTGGTGTCGGACCACCTGTGGGTCGTGACCCTGCCAGACTCCGTGATGACATTCGCGACGGCAAGATCAGCGAGGCCAGCGCAGCAACTGTCTACGGGTTCGGTGGGGGGGACCCCGGATGAGCAGCTTCACTTCACCGCCGACGGCCGCCATTGCCCAGTTCGTGGCCGAGACGCATGCCGACGCCATTCCAGCGGGCGCTCGCCAGCGAGCAATGCTCACTCTGGCCGACACCTACGGCACCACGATTGCCGGAATCTCCGATGATGCTCCCCGAGTGATCCGCGACAGTCTGCTTCCCTGGTCGGCGCCAGGACCCAGCATCGTGGCAGGCTTCCCGGACCACCGCACCGACCCGGCAACGGCCGCCCTCCTCAACGCCGCGGCGGCCCATACGCTCGACTACGACAGCATCAGCTTCGCGGTGAGCGGTTTCATCGGGTCAGCAACGGCGTGCGCGCTCGCGGCACTCGCCGATGCCGCTGACACGGCGCCGCTTGGATACGACGTGCTCACCGCCTACTGCCTGGGGTGGGAGGGCGCTGCGGCCCTGTCCCGCGGTATCAATCCTCTGCACTACTCGAAAGGATGGCACCCGACCTCGACCATGGGCGGCTTCGCCGCCACATTGGCCGCATGCCGCTTTCTCGGCCTCGACGCAGAAGCCACCGCAATGGCAATCGGTATTGCGGTGTCGGAGGCATCAGGCGTGAAGACGATGATCGGCAACATGATCAATGCGTGGCACGTCGGTACCGGCGCACGGAATGGCGTGATCGCTGCCCAACTCGCGGCGCAAGGCTTCGTCGCGCATCCCGCCGCTCTAGAAGCCGACCAGGGATTCCTCAACCTCTTTAACGGCCCAGGCAACTACGACATCGACGCCATCGTCTCTGGCTTGGGTGTGAAGTGGGACCTGCTCGACCCAGGCCCGATCTTCAAGGTTTACCCGTGCTGCGGCCTGATTCATTCAGCTCTCGATGCCGTCGTCAGGTTGCGAACCGAGAACGGCATCGATGCTTCGGAGGTGCGCTCCATCGAGGTGTTGGTTCACGAGTTCGTGCCGCGAGTGATGCACATCGACGTTCCACAATCGGGATACGCTGCCAAGTTCTCGATCCCGTACTGCATTGCAACTGGCCTCATCGACGGAAGTGTTGGCTTGGGCAGTTTCGATACCGTCCGATCCGAGGTGGTGGAACTGGGCCGGCGGGTCAACTATGGGGTCCACCCCGATCTTCACGGTGGTGAGACATTTCTCGATGCCGAGTTCACCGATGTGAAACTGGAGACCGATCGGGGCGTCTTCGAGGCTCGCGTCGATCGGATGACCAATCGGGGCACGGCATCCAATCTCGTCATCGAAGACCTCGAAGCGAAGTTAGCCGATTGCATCCACCACGGCGGCATGGATGTGGACGCCTCGATGGTTTGGAACCATCTCGGATCCATCGATGAGAACACGGCCTGGACATACTGGGGCGCGGGGACAACCGCATGAGTATGCGGCGTACCGCCTGAGTAGAACTCAGTCGTCGCTGAGGATGGTGACGGTGCCGCCGTTGACCTCGAGGAGCATGCCGTCTTTGATGCGTTGTGCGGCGTTCTGTATGCCGGTCACGCACGGGACGCCGAGCTCGCGGCTGACGATCATGGCATGGCTCATGGGGGCGCCGATCTCGACGACGACCGCGCCTGCGGAAACGAAGAGTGGTGTCCACGCGGGGTCGATGATGGCAGCCACCAAGAGGTCGCCGGGCTCGAGGCGCTGCTGCACGCGGCGGGCAACCCGTTGCTGTCGATTTTGACCCCGCCGGTGTTCAAAGCTTTGTCACTGCGATACATGCAGGATGATCCGCCCGAGCTCTATCGGCTCGTTGCCGAAGAGCACCGGGCCATCACCGAGGCGGTGGCCGATCGCTATCAGGACGCGGCCGCCGAGATGATGAGCACCCATCTCTGTTCACTGCGGACGGCCCACGAAGCGAAGTCCACCAGCGACGGCTGACTCGACCCGCCGCGCCGAGTCGCCGCTGGTGATCAGCATGCACCCGCTGGCAGGGTTTGCCGCCCAGGCCTAACGTGGGAGCGCTTGCGCTTGGTCGAGGAGAAGGTATTGCCGGTATTGCGGGGGCACGAAGACCAACATGGCTTCCCCGAGGCGAATCGGCGGGCTGGCATCATCACGGTTGCCACCATCGGCGACAGCCTCGAGCGAGCGGCCGCGGAACGTCCCGATGGCGAGGCGATTGTCTTCCCCAACGAACGCATGACCTATGCCCAGCTGGCCTCGCGTACCGACGTGCTCGCTCGATCCTTGGTCGGCCTCGGCGTAGAGCCCGGCGACAAGGTTGGGATCCTGCTGCCGCCGTGTATCACGAACCTGGCGGCCTTCGTTGCGGTCACGAAGATCAGTGGCGTTGTTGTCCCCATCAACCTCCGGTTCAGGGCTCGGGAGCTTCATCACGTTGTCCGGCAATCGGACATGGGTGTCCTTCTGGCCAGCACCGAGCTCGATGCATTCGACGAGTTCACCCGGGCGTTCCCCGGGCTCGGCGACGCCGGCGCAGAGCTAGCGGTCGATGAGGCACCACGACTCCGCCACGTGGTGGCATACGGGTCGAGTCCGCCTCCCTTCGCTCTCCCGGCCGCGGACTTTGAGGCGGCGTCAGTCGGAGTCAGCGAAGACGAACTGCTCGCCTGCCGCTACGGCGTGGCTGTCAGAGACATTGCTGCCATCGTCTATACGTCGGGGACAACCGCGGCGCCCAAGGGCGTGATGCTCACCCATGAGGGGCTGGTCCGGGTAGCAATGATGGTGGCTCGGACCCGAATGGGCCTGACGTCCGCCGACCGAGTCTGGTCGGTCCTGCCGCTCTTTCACATTGGCGGGATCATCTACGCAATGGCGTGCTTCGACGCTGCAGCCACCTACTGCCACACGGGTGACTTCAGGCCAGACGTGGCGTTGCGTCAGCTGGTCGAAGAACGGTGCACGGTGGCTCTGGCCGGCTTCGAAACGATTTGGATCCCGATCCTCAACCAGACCGAGTTCGACGCAGCTGCGCTCACCAACCTACGCATCGTCTTTTGCCTGGGAGTCCCGGAGCGCATGCGCGAGATGCAGGCACAGCTCCCTGATGCCCCCCTGATCTCCACCTACGGCAGTACCGAGACGGCATCGTTCTTCACGCTGAGCGACCCCGCCGACCCTGTCGAAGCAAGGATGACCACGACCGGTCAACTTCTCCCCGGGCTCCGGGCGCGTATCATCGACGTCGAGACCGGCGCGGACGTCGCACCCAACGAAGTCGGGGAGATCCTGTGCGGCGGCTGGTCACGTTTCGAGGGGTACTACAACGATCCGCAGGCCACCGCCGACGCCATCGACAGCGACGGCTGGTTTCATTCAGGCGACCTTGGTTTCATGGACGGCGAAGGTCGGATCACGTTCACGTCGAGACGCAAGGACATGTTGAAAGTCGGAGGCGAGAACGTGGCGGCTCCCGAGGTTGAAGGTCACCTGCTCGAGCACCCGTCCGTCCTCATGGCCCAAGTAGTCGCCGCGCCAGACGCGCACTACATCGAGGTGCCCGCGGCCTACGTCATGCTGCGGCCCGAATCCACGGCAACCGAGGATGAGGTCATCAGCCATTGTGTTGGTCGGATGGCCAACTTCAAGGTCCCGCGTTACGTCCGCTTCGTCGAGGAGTGGCCAATGTCGGGGACCAAGATCAAGAAGCATGTTCTGCGTGACCGCATCGCCGCCGAGCTCGACGAGCTAGGCATTACTGAGGCGCCACGGCTGACGTTGACGGACAATCGCGAACGAGAGAAGGATCCGACAGATGGCTGACTACGACATTCTGATTCGGGGCGGCACGGTGATCGATGGCACAGGGGTGCCCCGGTTCAAGGCCGATGTCGGCGTTACGGGCGACAAGGTGGCGAAGATTGATGGCATCGGTCCCGACGCGACAGCGGATCGGGTCATCGATGCGACCGGGTGTCACGTGGTGCCGGGCTACATCGACATCCACACCCACTACGACGCCCAGATTCTCTGGGACCCGTACTGCACGATTGGTGGCTGGCATGGCGTCACGTCGGTCGTGCTTGGCAACTGCGGCTTCGGTTTCGCGCCGATCCCGCCAGAGTTGCGTGATCGGGCGATGTTGTCGATGACACGAAACGAAGCCATTCCTTTCGAGACAATGCGAGAGGGGATGGAGTGGGAGAAACATGGCTGGGTGACCTTCCCGGACTGGCTCGAGCATCTGAAGAACATTCCCAAGGGTGTCAATGCAATGACACTGTTTCCGCTGAATCCGGCCTACGCGTGGGTCATGGGTGGCTGGGACGAAGCAAAGCTCAGTCGGCCCAGCCAGCAGCAGTTGGAGGAGATAGCCGCGTTGCTGCACGAGGCCATGGACCTCGGCGCCGTGGGCTTCTCATACCAGCGATGTGGTCCAACCTCCACCCAGCCGGACTTCGACGGCTCGCCCATGATCACCGACCTGTTGCCCGACGAGGAGATCTTGTTCTTCGGCGCTGAGCTGAAGAAGCGTGGTGAGGGGTTCATCGAAATGTTCGATCAGAAGCCCAGCAGCTACGCCACGATCGAGGAGTTCCTGGATGCCCTCGGCGAGGCATCGGGCCGACCGATCGTGCGCAACATCTTGATGGGTGACGTGCGGCGACCCGAGCAGCACACCCGGTTTCTTGACTGGTTGGCGGCGGGACACGCCAAAGGACTGCAGCACTACGGCATGGCGTTTACCGTTCGGGCTCCCACGTTCTTGACCTTTGAGGATTGGAGCCTGTGGGACGGTGCGCGCACCTGGAACAGGGTGATGAACGGAACCTTCGAAGAGCGCGTTGAACTCATGCAGGATGCCGACATCCGCAAGTCGCTCCAGACCGAGATCGACAAAGGCGTCGTGCCCGGGCCGGGCGGTGCTGGATACGCCGAAGATCTCATCGTGCATGGCACTGGCGGTGTCGAACGTTTCGACGATCTCCTCGGCCGCCGGATCGGCGACCTGGCCGAAGAGTGGGACTGCACCGTCACCGACGTGTTGCTCGACATGTCCATCGAGGGCGAGTTCAAGGTCGAGTTCAAGGGCGACTGCATGGACATCGAACCCGATGTTGTCGGTGAGATACTCCAGTCCCCCTACGCGGTTCCCGGCATCTCTGACGGCGGAGCACATTGTCATTTCATCGTGCAGGGCGCCTATCCCACCGATCTGCTGGAGTGGGCAGTCCGTGAGAACAATCTCATCACCTACGAGCAGGCTCACTATGCGCTCAGCCGGCTGCCTGCGCACATGGCCGGATTCAGCGACCGAGGTGTGCTGCGCGCAGGCGGGCCGGCCGACATTGTCGTCTATGACCCCGAGACCATCGCCCGGGCTCCGCGTTGGGACCAGGCCGAGCGCACCTATGACTGGCCGGCGGGCGGTTGGCGATGGACGCAGAAAGCCCATGGGCTCCACTACACGATGGTCAACGGTGAGGTCACCTTCGAGGGCACCGAATGCACTGGCGCTGTGCCTGGCAAGTTCCTCGAGTTCGGCCGAGGCTGACTATGCAGCGAGAAACCGTTTTCGAGATCCTTGACCAGGTCGACTACGAGTTCGAGCGGGACGCGCCGCCCGATGAATTCCCGAACCTGCCTCGCATCCCCGCTGCCCGTCATTTTGACCCGGACTTCTTCAAACTCGAGATGGAAGCCATCCGCAGATGCTGGGTCATCGTCGGAACCGTCCATGAGTGGCCATATCAAGGGAGCTTCAAGGTCGTGGATCGGTGGGGAAGCGCCAGCGTGGTCGTGATCCGCGGCGAAGATGACAAGCTCCGAGCGTTCTACAACACCTGCCAGCACCGTGGGGCCCCGGTCGTCCGCGAGGACTGTGGTCGGGTCAACAAGCTGCGCTGTCAGTGGCATTCATGGCAGTACGCACTGGACGGCACTCTCGTGAACATCCCGGGTCGCCGGGACTTCCACGATGACCTCGACGAAGATGCCGTCGCGCTCAAGCAGGTGGGTTGCCAGGAGTGGCGGGGCTTCGTCTTCGTGAATCTCGACCCCGACGCCCCCGATCTCATCGACTGGCTGGGCCCGGTGGCAGATCAGGCCGTGTGGTTCGACGGCCTTCGCGCTGCGGCCAGGAGCGAGGCCGTTCTCAACTGCAACTGGAAGATCTGCATTGAGGCGAATATCGAGGTGTACCACCTCACCACTGTGCACCCAACGACCGTTGCTCGCGGCCTCGACTACCGGGGTTCGGCCCATGAACTCTACACCACCGGCCACAGCCGGATGATCGTGCCCGAGCTCAACTACGACGCAGCTGCCACCCGAAAGGCCGCCGAGGAGGGTGATGCCTTCGAAGCGCTGGTGGACAACTCGAACGTGTCGTTCTTGTTGTTCCCGTTCCATCTGACGCCATCAGGCGACCAGGGGATGACCCTGCAGACATTTTGGCCCATCGACGTCGACAAGACATTGCTGGAGTGGTGGACAATGGTGCCCGACTGGGGCGAGGGCGACCCGCCCGAGTGGACTCAGAAGCGCAACGAGTGGTTCGACAAGGTGATGGACGAGGACACCGAGAGCAACGAACCGGTGCAGAAGTCGCTCCAGGCCGGAGCATTCCCCGGAATTCTGACCAGCTACCACGAGCGCCGGATCTATCACCACGAGGCCGCCGTCGATCGCCTCATCGGCATCGACCGCGTTCCCGAGGAGCTGCGAGTGCCACAGCTGATCGACCACTATCTCGTCGATCGCGATGATGCCGCGAGCGATGGCGGGCAGGACTGATCGCGGTGACCCGCTGCCAATGTTCTCATTCGTGTTTCGGGGTGATATCCACCCGATCGGGACCATGGACAGGACCGTGAAGGAGCACCCCACAACTTGGTCGTGCTGGGAGCTGCCGGCGGTGTCCACGCGGACAACCGAACCGAACCCGTTGGGCGCCAGGGCAGGATTGCCGGAGGTGTCCAGCACCACCCGGAACAAGCTGGGCCATCTCGTTTTCGTAAGCAGGACGACCCCAGCCGTTTACCTCGACCAGGTCGAGCCTGCCATCGAGGTCCAGGTCGACCGCCGCCGTCCCCCAACCCCAACCGCCGTCGTCGACACCCGAGGCCACAGCAACTTCGACAAACCGATGGTCACCCTGGTTCAGGTACAGCTTGTTGCCATCAGCGCGGGCTGCAGCTTCATCGTCGAAGATCGCCGTCGCGAACCAGTCGACCCTGCCGTCCCGGTCGAAGTCGCTGATCGCAGTTCCCATGCCGCTCCACTCGAGCCCGACGCCGGCCTTCTCGGTGTGGTCCACGAAGCTCCCGTCTCCCAGGTTCTTGAAGTACCGACTGGTGCCGAAGTCCGCGACCAACAGGGGCTCGGGGTGCCGGTCACCGTCGGTGTCCACAAAACAGGGAGAGAAGCTGATGGAACGCGCACTGCGCCCCCGGCTGCGCCACACGCAACTGAGAGCAGAGCGATGCCGGCCACAGTGGCTGGCGCCAGTATCTGTCGTGGGGTCACGCCCTCAACCCAGCCTGGAACCTACGGGACTATGGGCACGTGGCGAACGCTGAAGTATCGGTGATCGCTGGGGTCGATGGTCCGAGCGGGTAGCTCTGAGTTTCGCCCGTACTCGTATCGGTGACCACCACATCCAGGCCCTCTGGCGGAAGCGAGTTGGCCGTTGCGTGTACCGCGTGGTCGCCACCGAGTTCACAAAGCGGCACGACCCCGGCCCACGCCGAAGTGTCACCAGACTCGAACCCCTCGATGAATGGATTGTCCAGCCCGACCGGTGTCAACGGCCCACTGGGACCGGTGATCTCGATCTGGAAGCGGTTGTTGTCGACACATGCAATGGGTGGGCCGGCGCTACAGCTGCCGGCTGTGGGTGAGGGAGCCACGGGGAAGTCGAGCGATGGAGCGATGACTGTATTGCAGCTGAACTGACCACCCTCTTCGGGCATGCTGAAGATCTCAATGATGATCATCGCGGGCGGGTCGTTGGGGTCATGGACGATGTTGAAGAGGATCCCGTCCTCCAGGATTGTTATCCCTGCTCCATCCGGATCCACGGTGCCATCAGGTAGCCGCTCGCCGCCTGAACGATCGCCATCGTGTACTTCCACGCCAAAGCTCAGCTCCCTACTCTGGGAGGTGAACGTATTGACATTCGTCGCCCAACTGAACTGGTCGAGGCGTTGCATTGGAGCCAGCCCGTCGAATTGGACCAGGACATCGAACCCATTGGGGCTCGTGGCTGCGATGAAGCCTTGCATGGCTATCGCAGGATCGTCGCTCGGGGTCCCTTCGTTGCAGACGATTCGGCCATCAGATCGGTCGGTGCCCACAGCTATGAAGTCGCCTGAGTCGGGGACCTGAGGAAACAGATCCCTCACAGTTGGAGTGAAGATGTCGGAGTTCTGGATGAACTCGCCTGTCGACGGTGGCGGCAGAGCGACCTCATCACCTTCACCTAGGGGAGAGAAGAAGCCCGAGTTCATTACTTGGTCGCGGACTTCTGGGTCGTTGATGCACTCGTCTACAGGGAGGTTCGTTGTCCACTGGTCGGACCGAATCGTACCGGCGCCGCGGTTGACCTCGAATGTCGTGGGGGACTGAGGGCTGTCGCCGATGAACGCCCCTGCGCTGAGCGTCGTGCCGTCGGGGAAGTCCTCGCCCGCATCGGTGTATGTCCCGATACCCCACGAGGAATGGTTGCGTGGATCATCGGGGAGCGTACCGAGGAAGACCAGCCCGTTTCCGCAGGGAACGGCAGTGCCCTGTCCAGCACCGGCGCCGAAGTGATTCAGGGTCGATTTGCTCGGGAACAACGTTGTGCTCCCGATCTGCTCGCTTGCCTCCTCATCGAAGAACCAGGCCTCGAACCCACCTTCTGTGAATGGAGACACCAGCGCCATGAAAGGAGTCCTGCCGTTGGCCGATTGATTCCCGAGAAAGAAGTCCATGGTCACGGGCTGGTCGAAGTCAGAGTCGCCGAGTGGTTCCTCGTTTGCGACGTCCCACGCCGTACCACCGGTCAGCGGTTCGAGTGGATAGAAGCCCGCCGTCACGTCGTAGGGCGGTTCCTCGTCTTCTTCCTCGCCCGCTTCGTCTTCCGGATCAACATTGTCTTCTGGATCGACTTCGTCTTCTGAACCGACATCGTCGTCTGGATCCTCGCCATCGAGGGGGTCCGTGTTCTCGCCAGATCCTTCGGGTTCCGGGCCGGGGGTGTCATCGACAGACGGCTCGTCTGTTGTTCCATCGCCGCCGCCTCCAACCGCGATCTCATTGCCGCCACCGACGGTGAACAGAAGAACGGCGGTCAGCAGGGCAGCGGCCGCGATGATCAGGACGCCGAACATCCACGGCGCGCATCCACCGTTTCCGGATTCCTCAGCGTGTTCGGGAACCTGCCCGGGCGCTGGCGTCGACGGGGGTTCTGGCTCGGGTTGAGGCTGCGCGGGCATGGTCCCCGGGGTGGTCGCTGCCGTTTCGTCTGTCGCCGCAGTCGCCGAGGCCTTGGTGAGTGTGATCGCATTCCCGTTGACGCTGAACCCGTCGAGCTTCTTGTCGTTGGACTTCAAGAAGTCGTTCAGGCGGTTGACCCATTTGTCGACTCCGTCCTTGACTGGACTGAGGAATCCGGGAACGCCAGAGGTGTCGACGACAAGCTCGCCGTTGGGCCCGATAGAAGCCGCCATGTCGAGGGGCCCATGCTGATGGTCCCAGTGTTCGGCGCCGACCCAGGAGTGAGTGTCGGCGATGGAGCGAAGTCGCCCAACGGGCCCTTGGGAACCCAGTCGAGCTTCGTGCTGTCCAGCTCAACGCTCGATGAGGTGCAGGCGACGAAGTCCTGCAGGGCCTTCGGCGCACCTGGCGGCAACTTAGGTGGCTTGTTTGATCCGTTTGGCATGTTCCGCTCCCGGTCGGCCGTTCGCAGCAACATTCAAGGTAGGAGCCTCCCAACCGGCCATCGGGGATGTCCTGGATCTGACCTCATCGTCACTATTGGTCAATCCGGGCCCAGCAGCCGCGTCCGAGTTCGCCCGAGGGCACTAGCGGGTAGGCATGAGGCCAGCCTTGGCCATTGACTCGAAGCGGCCGTGCCGTATCAGGGTGCGCACCTCGACCAGCCCGAGCATTGAGGTGGCAAAGACAGCCGCCCATACGATCCCTGGAACGACCAGCAGGACCCGGACGTCGATGTTTTCAGCCACACGTCCGAACCCGAGATTGAGGATGGCCATGTGTCCGGCGGCGATCATGATGTAGAGCGACATCACTCGGCCGCGGAACTCGTCGGTAACGATCTGCTGGATGAGCGCCGCGGACATGGTCATGTAGCTGGCTTGAGTGAGACCGGCGAGAGCCGCGCCGAGCACGACGGCGACGGGTGTCGACGCGGTGCCGAGCACGATCATGGCCAAGCCTGACCCGAGCCCAACAAACGCGAACACTGCCCCTCGGGATCGTTCGCTGCGGAGCTGGGACACGGTCAACGTCCCGGTGATGGCGCCGGCCCCCAGCCCGATGAGGATCGCGCTGTACAGCGTGGACGCCCCACCCACTTTCTCGGCCAGCGCGGGCATCATCGAGTCGAACGCCATCGTGAGACTGCAGTGGGCGCCTACAAGACCGATCACGGTCAGCAACCGGCGATCGGCGCGGACATACCCCCCAGCCTCCACGAGGTCCGAACCGAGCCGCTTTATCACTGGCGCCAGGCCCTCCTCAACTGACGGCGACGAGGCATCGACCTCGGAGCGGTACTGGAGGCGGACGGCTTCGATGACGGCGAAGGTCAATAGCACCGCCGATAGGGCGAACACCGATCCGGTCCCTAGGGTGCTCAGGAACGCGGCGCCGAAGAGCGGGCCCACCACCCGGGATCCGTGTTGGGATATGCCGCCCAGTGCAACTGCGTTGAGGAGGTGCTCGGCGGGGACAACATTGGCGATCAGAGCCTGGCGGGTGGGGACCGTGGCAGCCTGTGCAGATCCGGTGGCGAAGGCGAGAACGCCAACATGCCAGACCTCAACGACGCCGCTGATCGTGATCGCTGCCAGTACCACGGCGCCGAAGACACCGAACATGGTGGCGACGATGAGAAGCCGGCGCCGGTCGAATCGGTCGGCGATCGCGCCAGCCAGCGGGCCAACTACGACGAAAGGGATAAAGCTCGCAAACGTGACCCAGCCCACGGCGGCTGTTGAACCGCCACTCAGATCGTGGACCAACCAGCCGCGAGCGAGTACCTGAGCCCATCGCGACCCCGTGCTGAAGAAACCGTTCGCGAAGAGGCGTCGAAAATCCCGATACGCCATCGCCGGGAACCGCTCGCCCCAGCGCACTCCCTACATCTGCACCGACTCACCCTATTGCCGTGATTGGTCTGCCCGGCTGCTGGCTCGACGTCGTCTGCCCGCTGCCGGCCACATAGCGACCCATACTGGCTTCGACGGAGCAGCTCGACCCGTCGGGGCGTGGTGGTCGAGATAGTCGCCCGACCCAAGCGTTCGACGCGGCCCGACGCGATGAGGTCTGCCTTCAGGACGTGGTTGGATATCTTGCCGAGCCCGGTGCGTGGGAACTCATCGACGACGACGAAGACCTGCGGGATCTTGTACCGGGCGAGGTACTCGGTGCAGAACTCGTGGAGGCCAGCGGTGTCAAGAACGGTCCGGGCCTTCGGCTGGACCGCCGCCACGACTTTCTCATCCCAACGGTCGTCGGGCACGCCAACGACGGCGACATCCTCGACGCCGGGATGTTCGAGGAGAGCGACCTCGACCTCTTTGGCGTAGACGTTTTCCCCGCCGGTGCGGATCATG
>CAWKYX010000088.1:0-11893 GCA_963854265.1 Acidimicrobiia bacterium | reverse complement strand
CAAGAATTCAGTTCGGGCTTTTCGTAGCGCCCATCCACAACATTGGGCAGAATCCGACTCTCGCCCTTCACCGCGACGTTGAGCTCGCAGTTGCCGCCGAGAGACTGGGCTATGACGAAGTCTGGTTCGGCGAGCATCACTCGGCGGGAACCGAGTGGATCTCATCACCTGAAATCTTCATCGGGTACGTGGCCGCGCAGACCAGCCGCATCAAGTTGGGCACAGGCGCGATATCGCTGCCATACCACAACCCGTTGTGGGTGGCGGACCGGATGATTCTCCTCGACCACCTCACGCGCGGACGAACAATCATGGGAGTTGGGCCCGGCTCGCTCCCAAGCGACGCCCACATGATCGGACTTCCCGCGACCGCGCTCCGCGACGCACTCGAGGAGGACCTCGACGTGTTGATGCATCTCCTGTTGAACGACGAGCCGCTGAGCGTCAAGACGGACCGGTACGAGCTCGTGAATGCAAAATGTCAGCTCCGGCCCTACACGGATCCGTGCTTCGAGATCGCCGTCCCTGGAGTCGCGTCTCCTATTGCTCCGCGCCTCGCGGGCAAATACGGCGGAGGAATCATCTCCCTCGGCTCGAGCAGCAAACTCGCCGCCGATGCCCTCACAGGCCACTGGGACCTCTTGCAATCTCGGGCGGAGGAGTTCGAACAGACCGTCTCACGCACGCAGTGGCGCCTCACGAGCCACATGCACATCGCCGAGAGCAAAGAGCAGGCCATTGCCGACATGGAGCATGGCTTCATGACCTGGTTCGACTACTTCGCGGAAAACACCGCCCACCCCGCCTTCGTCCTCGAGGGAAAAACGTTCCAGGAACGGTTCGACTTCTTGATGGAGGCGGGCGCCATCGTCGTCGGCACGCCAGACGACGCGATCGCTGAGATCGCGGCATTCGAGGAGATGACCGGAGGCTTCGGTTGCCACCTCCAGTTCGAGCACGAGTGGGTGAACCGCGAGGCCAAGATGCGTCACCACGAACTCTTTGCCCAGTACGTGATGCCGCACTTCCAGAATCAGATAGATCGCCCCCAGGCCTCCTACGACAGCGCCAAGGCGGGCCGCGCCGACAACCTCGCAGAGATGACTAAAGCGGTCGGCAACTACATGGAGAAACACTCATGATGAGCGCTGGCACAGTGCGCGCTGCCAGTCGAGTCGGGCCGGGAGGTCCATAGCCATGAAATTCGGGATGCTGCTCCCCAATATCGGGCCCCTGGCCACAGGCGACGACGCGCTGGACACACTTCAAACCATCGCCCAGCGGGGCGAAGTGCTCGGGTTCGACTCGCTTTGGGTGGCCGATCATGTCGTGATTCCGACCTCGATCGGGTCCCAGTATCCGTATTCGGCAGATGGCCAGTTCCCGGTCGACCCCCGCCACGGCATGCTCGACCCACTAGCCACATTGGGGTACCTCGCCGGGGTAACCAGTCGTGTTCGTCTCGGTACATGGGTCCTCGTCTTGGCCCATCGCAACCCGATCGTCACCGCCAAGATGTTCGCCACACTCGATGTGTTGTCGCGCGGCCGAATGATGATGGGGGCCGGGATTGGTTGGCTCGAAGAGGAGATCGAACTGTTGGGGGCGCCATTTCATCGACGGGGAGCATTGAGTGACGAGTATCTGGCCGCATGCCGAGAACTCTGGACCAACCCGGACCCCGTGTTCGAAGGCGAGTTCTGCAACTTCAATGGGTTCAAATGTGAACCGAAGCCCGTCCAAGAACGGCTACCGATCTGGGTCGGCGGACACTCGGCTCGCGCGATGCAGCGAGTCGCCACCTATGGCGACGGCTGGCTTGCTTCGGCAAACGACTACAGCGCCTTCCTCGAGAGCCGGGGCCATCTTGAACGCGCCGCTGAAGCATGTGGCCGTGACATGAGCGACATCGAGATCACCATTACGCCGAACCATGTCGGAACCGTTGATGACTTCATGACCGAAATGGAGCGCTACGTCGATCTTGGCTACGACTCGTTCCTCGCGCCAGTCCCGCTGTGGACAGACAACCTCGGACATGCCCTCGAGATCATGGACGAGTTCGCGGAGAAGACCGGCATGGTGGCACAAGCCACCCTGTAGCCACGAGCGAGCGGCTCACGAGAGCCTGCTCGATATCAGAGTGCCGCGAGCTGTAGATGGCAGACGCGCCCTGCCACCGGCCAGGGCAGTTGTTCGAAGCCAGTGCCACCGTTTCGATTCCAAGCGGCCTCGATCCGCAACGCCTCCGCTCGACGCGTTCGCCAACAAACGCATGGTGGACATCGATCTTGACCTCAACGGGGCCCAAAGCTGACGCCGAGTGCTGCCTGCTATTCGTGGCACGGTAGTTTGGTGTTCGTGCCAACCCAGCTAGCTGCCCCGGGGTCTCCGACCCCCACCTCAGTCAGTTGAGCGGTCACCAGCTGGACATCAGCCACCCGGCGCGGCCGCCGATGCGACCGCTGCCATTTGCACGTTGGGTGTGGCAGCTCGCGAAAGACGTCGTCAACGAGTACCGACACGACGGCGTCGGCGACCTCGCAGCCAGCATCACTTTCTGGACGCTGCTCTCGATCCCTGCGGCGATTCTGGCCCTCGTCAGCGCGCTTAGTTCGGTCAAGTCGATCGTGAATACCAGCGCGGCGGACGACCTCCAAGGCGAGATCCAGCAGTTCATCAGGGACACGTTCGCGGACACAACAACACTCAACGAGGCTGTCGCCGAGTTGTTCGACGGCAGCAACGCCGGCGTGATCACGATCGCGACGTTTGTTGCCTTGTTCTCACTCAGCCGAGGATTTGCGGGCCTGATCCGAGCGCTCGACCAGGCCTATGAGATCGAAGAGGGCCGGACTTGGTGGCATGTTCGCATCGTTGCCATTCTGCTCGGCGCTGGCACGGTGCTCGTCGCTGCCGGAGCTGCCGTGGTGCTGGCGATCCTGCCCGAGCTACCCGGAGGCACGGCCTTTCAGGTGCTCGCTGGGCCGACGGCGTTCCTCGTATTGGTCAGCTGGTCGGCAACCTTGTTCCATGTGGGCCCATACCATCGTACTCCCTGGCGTTACGACCTTCCCGGGGCGGTGGTGACCGCAGTCGGCTGGGTTGCGTGCACACAAGGCTTTGCCTTCTACGTCCGCGTCAGCGACCAGGGCAACCAGGTCCAGACCACCGTGGGAGCAGTGTTGCTGGGACTTACGCTGATGTACCTCCTGAGCATCGTGATGTTGGTCGGCGCCGAGCTGAACGACGTGCTGTCTCGTCGAGCCGGCGTAGCGCAACAACCAGTGAGGTATCGCGAACGCTTCGACCAGGCCAAGCTATATATCGGCAAGCAGCGCTCGCCGGGCACTGACACCAACCTGGGGGAAGCCCAAGCAACAACAGCAGCGCCCCCCGAGGCCGAGGACGGCTAGCAAGACGGGGAAGCGGCTAGCGCTCCCCCACCGGATCGACCGTTGAGAATACGGCTCCAAGCCCAGCGCTGACTCGCTCCCAACCACGATCGACCATTGCGCCCAGCGTCGGCCACGCGTCGCCGCGAACAATCGCTCGTGGAGACCAGTCCAGACGGCAGCCGTCGGGCGTCTCACGAAGCTCGTAGCGGCAGGTGTATGAGCCGATCCCAGCGGGGAGGCCCTGAATCACCGCCAATTGGAACATGTGGTCGCCATCATCGTGACGAAGCAGCGACTCGACTGCAGCTGAACCATCGTTGCGAGTCAAGGTTCGAGTGATTGGATCACCGGGGGTGATGTCACATGCCACGAATCCGCTGGGCCACCAATCCAAGAACGCCGAGAAGTCGCCAAGAGTGGCCCAGACCTCGTCACAACTGGCTGTGAAGTTCAGGGACCGATGATCGGCGGCGTCGTAGGTCGTCGATGGTTGCACGGCGGCGACCTTGAACACCTCTTCGATGGTGCGCTGGCGTCGGGTTGCGGCGGAGTCGGTGAACGACGCCGCGTCGGCGGAGATCACTTCGAGACCTTCGGGGCCATCGAAGAACCGATCGCGCAGATCTTCGGCGACGGCAAACTGCACGATCGCGAGACCATCGAACCCGCCTACGCCGTCGCCGGCGCCGTCGTCGGCGACCGCGGACACCTGCTCGTAGTCCCACATTCCCATGTGGTGGCGCAGCGCGATTGGGGCATGGGTCCGCTCCCAGTGGTCGTGAAACGCTGCCGGGTCGAGGTCGCGATGACGACGGACCCGATACACCACGCTCACACCCGGCGATGCCTCGCCCAGAGCCCAACCCACCCGATGACGCCGCAGGTGCCGACTTCGTGTCTCTCGTATCGCAGCATCGGGTAACGCACTGGCGGCCTCGGTCAGCGACCGGACCGGGCCCGTTGCCCGGAGAACGACGGGCTCGCCCGGCTTGCCGATGTGGACCGCAACCGCATCGACCGCGTCGATACCCGCCAGCTCGCTGGCCAGGGCTCGCGCCGCACCAACATCGGAGGTTTCGGCAACAACGCCTGGCCTCCCGTTCACGACGCCGCGATCTGGCATGCACACGACGTTAGTGGTCCCCTGCGGGCAACGCTCATGGCTGGGCATGATCTGCCGATGGCTCATCACGTACCACCGCCGAACCAACGGACGGGTCCCAGACGCGGGGCCGCAGGATGAGCACTGATTCGAACGCCAAAATCTTCTCGGTCATCGGCGGTTGTCGCCGTTCGGGCCGCTGGCTGGTCCCTGCACAGACCAACATGATGACGCTGCTCGGCCGCGCCGTCATCGATCTCCGCGACGCTAGCAGCAGCGCTGAAGAGCTCGAGTTCACCTGCCTGTCTGTCTTCGGAAACATCACCTTCATCGTGCCCGAAGGCGCCGAAGTCCGACCTTCAGGCATGGCCATTCTCGGATCATCCAAGAGCACTGTGCCGATCAGCGGGGCAGCATGCGATCTGCCCCCCATCTCCGTCGAGGCCACCACCATCATCGGCCGGCTGAGCATTCGGACGACCGAAGAGGTCCCGGACCACGACCTCAGTCGGCGCAAGCGGCGATGCCAAACAAGACCCGAGCCAATGCCGCGAGCACCGCGGCCCACGTGCCCGCAATCGCCGAAAAGACGGCAGTCGTATCACCTGCGGCTGCGTTAGCTGACACGGAGCCTCCACCCGGAACCGTCCCAGAGGTCGCCACGACCCCGCCCGAAGCAATGACGCCCAATGCCGATCTGTCGAGCCCCATAAAGGCATTCGAACCGGCCTCTACTGAAACCCTGTCGCCGATCCATGAGGTCGCTGTTCCTGCCTCGATCGAAGGCACGATGCTCGACCCCGAATTGCCAGACGATTCTGCTGCCGCACCAAACGAAGCTTCACCTGTCTCCTAGCCCATCAATGGCGATGCACCACAGGCAGCCGACGGCGATCCCGCACAAGACGCCGATCTCACCGCTGCTGATATCTGATCGCGCGGCCCACGACCGACCGACGATGCAATGCCTGCGCTTCCAGCACCGACTCACTGACGATGCTCCGCTAACGTCACCTCATGGCCGTCACTGACACAGCAGCAACACCGAAGAAGAAGGAACGCTGGACCTTCCAATGGAAGGAGCTCTACGACGAGGTCATCACCTCAGGGCTCTGTACCGGCTGCGCGGGCTGCGTGATTGCATGCCCGCACGACGTCATTGGTTACAAACACGAACCTGGCCAATACAAGCCTTTCCACCTCGAAGAAGAACTGGGCCTGTCCAACTGCGGTCACGGCGAGAAGGGTTGCACGAGCTGCACCCGCGCCTGTCCGAGGTTTCGTGACTGGGAGCCCGAGGCCGACGAACACCTCTTCGGTCGCCGCCGCGAAGACGACGAGATGGCTGGCGTCTTCAAAGACATCATGTTGGTCCGGGCGTCGGACCAGTTCGTCTTTGACACCGGCCAAGACGGCGGTCTGGTGTCCGCGATCCTCATCTGGTGCCTGGAGAACAACGTCATCGACGGAGCGCTTGTCAGTGGCCTCGAGGGCGGCGAGGGTGGCTGGAAAGCCAAGCCAATGGTCGCAACCAATCGAGAAGAGGTCATGGCCGGCGCCGGGTCTCGCTATACCTACTCGGCAAACACCATGGCATACCCCGAAGCCATGGAAATGGGCCTCAAAGCGCTTGCTCTGGTGGGTATGAGCTGCCAGACGAGCATCGGTCCCGTGATGTGGCACCGCAAAGTGGGCAAGGTCTCCAAGCCCATCAAGCTCAACATTGGCCTGCTCTGCTCGAAGAGCTTCGACGACGCCATGTTCGACGAGCTCTTCTGGGTCAAGTACGGGCTCCACAAAGATGAGATCGCGAAGATGAACATCAAGGGCGTCTTCCAGGTGTGGATGAAGAATGACGACTACCACGAGATCAATCTCAAGGAATGCCACGCTTGGACCCGCGAGGGATGTGTCCATTGCCCCGACTTCGCCGCAGAGCATGCCGACATCTCCACCGGCGGCATTGGCGAGCTGACCGATTGGACGCTCACGATCGTCCGGACCGAATTGGGACGCGCCGTGATGGAAGCGATGATCAAAGACGGCGTGCTCGAGACTCGCCCCGGCGACGACGACCCGGGCGCCATTGCCCTCATGCACAAACTCGCTGCCAAGAGCCGGGCACGCTGGCCTGAGTGGGCCGCCGGCGAGGCAAGGCTAGGCCTCCCCGAAAAGAAGAAATAGCGAAATAGCACCGACCATCGATCTCGATGGACATAAACGACCAGGCGTTATAGGCCGGCTTCGCTGCGAACGCAGGTGCGGATGAGATCCAACACGTCGCTCGGGAGATCCTGAGCACCCGAGCGGAGATCATCTTCGATCGTGGCGAAGAACTCAAAGGCCACATCGTCGAGTTCTTCGCGATCAACCGCGCCGGTCGAGTCGTCCTCGCCGGCAGCAATCGCCTCGTTGTAGCTGAAGCCGACAAGCTGACGGTACGAACAGCCGCAAACCTCAAGCAGCCCAGAGCGCTGGACGACATCGAGATCTGGGATCGTCTCCCCGAAACCCTTGACGCAACCATTCAAGAAGTTGCGCTGAACCTCGGCAATGGCAGAGGGGTCATCATCGTCGGCCAACGCTGAAGAAAGATCGGGATCGATCGGCTGCGGGTTCTCGTCGAACGAACTGGCAGTGCGGTCACTTCCGCATGCGGTCAGCATCAACATCGCGATGCAGACCACAGCGGAGCGACGCAGATTCACGCGTTGCAGTTCTCGATGATCTCTCGGACTTGAGTCTGGAAGGGATCAGCGTCCTCGGCAGCGTCGTCCAGATCAGCGAACGACTCGAAGGCGATGCGCTGGCGCTCCTCTTCGGTGGCGCCGGCCGAGAAGTCCAACAAGAAGGTCACGATTTTATCGAAGGAGCAGCGACATGAGCGGGCAGGGTTGGAGACCGACGGCGGGTCGCCTGCGCCTGCGACGCAGCCTTCCATCCAGTTCCGAAGTTCGACGGGAATCGAGGCATCGCTGATCCCGTACCGGGCTTGTTCCTCGGCGCTGAGGTCCGTGGACTGCTCGTTGAATGTTTCGGGGTGGCCACTACTGCCGCAGCCCGCAGCAACAACCAACACAATGGCCGCAACGGCCAGATGACGCATCATGGAACGCAACGCTATCGCCCGCGGGCTACTTTCACCGATCGGCTGCCACGATCTCGCGCGCCCGAACGAGGACGGCGTCGAACATGTCGGGCGTGAGCCGTCCCGTGAAGGTGTTCTGCTGGCTGACGTGATACGAACACAACAGTGTGGCTCCATTTGGGAGGTCGACTTCGACGCCATGACCAAAGCGGGGGCGCGGTGACACGCCGAACTCCTGACACGCTGCCGCGTACCCGATATTGCCCAGAACCAAGTACACGCGGGCATTCGCAAGGAGCGACACTTCACGCTCGAAGAACGGGCGGCACGCGGTCTTCTCCTCGGCCGTTGGCTTGTTGGCCGGCGGGGCGCACTTCACCGGCGAGGTGATGTAGGCACCATCGAGGTGGAGGCCGTCGCCCAGGGCCACGGCCTCGGGTTGATTGGCGTAACCGGCCCGGTGGAGCGCAGCAAACAAGAAGTCGCCGCTGCGGTCGCCGGTGAACATGCGGCCCGTACGGTTAGCTCCGTGCGCCGCGGGAGCGAGCCCGATGACGACAAGCTGGGCATCGGGGTCACCGAAGCCCGGGACGCCGCGACCCCAGTAATCGTCGTCTCGGTACGCCGCTCGCTTTTCGGCAGCTACTTGCTCGCGCCATGCAACAAGCCGAGGGCAGCGGTGACATGTGGCCACTTCGTCGGCAATCACGGTGAGGGATTCCATTGGCTGAAACGTAGCGCCGGCCCAGCCAATCACGCTCACATCTGACTCGGCCGATATGTTGAATGCTCATGGCGACACGAAGTAGCTCCCCCAAGCGCTCCCGCACCTCCAAACAGGCGGCGCCACCAAAACCCACGCTGGTCCTCATGGTCCGCCACGGCCAAACTCCCACGACAGGCTCGGTCCTGCCGGGTCGCGCCAAGGGCCTACACCTCGGCAAGACCGGGGTGGGACAGGCACAGCGCGCCGGCGACCGAATCGGCGGCCTCGAGAAGGTGAGCGCGGTGTACGCGTCGCCAATGGAACGGACCCAAGAAACAGCAGCGCCTATTGCCAAGGCTTGCGGCAAAAGGGTCCGGACCCACAAGGGCCTCATCGAATGCGACTTTGGCGACTGGACGGGCAAGAAACTCTCGGCACTCCGGAAGTTGCCCGAATGGACAACTGTTCAGCGCTATCCAAGCGGGTTCCGCTTCCCCAAAGGCGAGTCGTTCAGCGAGATGCAAACCCGAATGGTTGATGCCATCTCCGACCTGGTTTCACGCCACCCCGGCGAAACGGTGGTCGCTGTCTCTCACGCTGACACCATCAAAGCGGCAGTGGCCTCGGCCATGGGGACCCACCTGGATCTGTTCCAACGCATCGTGATCTCGCCGTGCTCGGTGACGGCCATCAGGTACACCACCGAGGGGCCCATGGTTCTGGCAGTCAACTCAACGGGCGACGATCTGTTGGCCTTGGTGCCCAGCTAGTGTCCGAGTCGTTCCGATACGAACACATCCAGCATTTCACCGCGGGGACCGTCGGCCCCAAGGGGCAGCGGACGTTCTACATCCAATTCGGGAACCCCGGCGAACTGATCTCGCTGAAGCTCGAGAAGGGCCAGGTCAGTGCATTGGCCGAGTTCTTCAATCGTCTTCTGGACGACGTCGAACCCATTGCCATCGATGATGTCCCGCTTGCCCTCGACCTGATCGAGCCCATCGAGTCGGCCTGGGTGGTCTCCAGCATCGGCATTGCGTACGAAGAAGACTCAGCCAGCTTTGTCTTCGTCGCCGAGGAACTTATCGACGAGGAAGACGATGACGAGGCGCCAACGCCCGCCACCGCCGAACTCCGCCTCAGCCATGGGCAAGTCCAGGCGTTTGTCACCCGGGCGCGAGACCTCATGTCGTCGGGTCGACCGCCGTGCGACTACTGCGGCCGGCCACTCGATCACGACGACGGTTGGTGCCCATGCCACAACTGAAGGTCCGTCGGGCAACGTGACGCAAGAGCCATTCCGCGATCGCGGGCCGATACCCAATGTTGACGCTGAGTCCGTCCTCCTCAACGGTGACATCGAGATTCTCGGACGGATGCCGTGGAGTTCCAACGCGACCCTGTTGTGCGACATCGAGGCCGACGGCACCCTGCTGCAAGGGGTATACAAGCCACTCCAGGGCGAGCAGCCGCTGTGGGATTTCCCGTCGGGCCTCTATATGCGCGAGGTCGCGAGCTATCGGCTCTCCGAGGCGCTGGGCTGGTCCCTGATCCCCCCAACCGTCTTGCGCGATGGCCCGCTGGGGATCGGATCGATCCAACTGTTCGTCCCATGCGACTTCCAACAGCACTACTTCCACTTTCTCGAGGACGAGCAACATCACCACTCCCTCAAGCGCTTCTGTGCCTTCGATGTCGCCGCCAACAGCACCGACCGCAAGGGCGGCCACCTGGTGGTTGATGGCCAAGATGCATTGTGGGGCATCGACAACGGCTTGACCTTCCATGCCGAGTTCAAGCTCCGCACGGTCATCTGGGATTGGGCGGGCCAGGAGATCCCTGCCGATATCCGCGAGGACCTCCAAGCGTTCCTCGAAGCCGGCTTGCCTGACGATCTAGCCGACCTCCTCGACCCGTTCGAGCGAGATGCCGTCCTCACTCGGGCCCGGGCGCTTGTTCGCGTTGGTGAGTTCCCGACCGATCCGACCGGTCGACGCCATCCGTGGCCACTGGTCTAGCCCCACCCAGGATTGCTTTGGCGGAGGCCTTTCGCCGTCATCAATCGTCGAATCAGATAGACGCGCGAAGAATCCATCACCCAAGGCGATTAGGAAGCCCCTCCAAATGGGCCGGCTGGGGGCGCTCGACCCACGACCAGCCACAGTTTCGGCATGTTTCTCCGATTTCTGGTCTCCCAAGCCGGTTTGGCCGGAAACGAAACTCAGGGTGTGTTATGATTTCTCTATTCACTCGCTCGGCCGCCTGGCCGGGCGTTCGTCGTTTTCGGCTAAATCCGAAGACATTCCTGGCGGTGACCGTCATGGACGCGCTGTGCTGGCACCCGTGTGGTCAACCCAATGCTGGCGAGCTAGCGGCCTTGGCATGCACCTGACCCGCCGTGTGTCGCGTTGGCTGGCTCAGCCGGGCAGCGAGGTGATCTCGCCTCTGCCCTCACACAAGCCGCAAGCCTGAAGCCCCTCGAAGGCTTGCATCGCGCCCACACCGCTGCACTCGGGGCACGGGTCGCCGACGTGGATCGTGGAGACCGCCCACTCTTCGTCCTGACCGACCCCGTCGCTGTGGACCTTGCCCGCGAGCCACAGCATGGCGATCCAAGAGATCCCCACGACGAGGAGAAACGCCACCACGTTCAACACGACTGCAGACACGCCCAAATTCTAGGCGCTCCTCGCCTGAGTAGTCCGAGGCATGGGGACCCTATTCGCCCACCAGAGGTGACCGGAGCACCACCGCGGCACCGCCCGCCCAGGTTGGCGCAAACGCGAAGGACCCCGGCGCCTGAGCGCCGGGGTCCATTCACTTCGTGCGTGCCGGTGACTCCCGGGTTTGCAGTACTCAGCGTGCGCTGAGCGCTTCGAGCAGCGCAGGCAACACCTTGTGGACATCACCGATGATGCCGAGATCGGCGATGGAGAAGATGGGTGCCTCGGGATCCTTGTTGATGGCGATGATCGTCTTCGAACCCTTCATACCCACCATGTGCTGCGTGGCACCGGAGATGCCACACGCGATGTAGACATCAGGCTTGACGACCTTGCCGGTTTGGCCGACCTGGTAGCTGTAGGGCACCCAGCCGGCATCGACAATGGCACGTGAGGCGCCAGCGGCGCCGCCCAAGGCCTTGGCCAGATCTTCGATCATCTGGTACTTCTCCGCTTCGCCGAGGCCACGTCCGCCAGACACGACCACGCCGGCCTCGTCGAGCTTGGGCCCATCGGACTCCTCGATGAACCGGTTGGATACCTTGGCGCCGCCGGTAGCTCCCAGGTCGGGAACGGCAAGGGCCTCAACCGCAGCCGCGCTGCCGCCGGACGGTTCGGCTGCAAAGGACTTGGGCCGGATCAGGAAAATCCCCGGCTTGTCAGAGGTGAACTTGGTCTTGACGTTCGTGACCCCACCGAAGACCGGCTCGGTACCCACGAGGCCGCCATCATCATCGAGTTCGACGATGTTGGTGATGACCGGGGCATCAAGCTTGACCGCCAGACGTCCCGCAGTATCGCGGCCGTCCTGGGTGGTGCCCAACATGATTGCCAATGGTGTGGCACCGCCGGCGATGGCCTCGGCCATTGCTGCGG
>CAWKYX010000087.1:0-11996 GCA_963854265.1 Acidimicrobiia bacterium | reverse complement strand
CCTCAAACATGCTCTCGAGCCCATTCGTATTGGTGACGTCACTGTCAAGAATCGTGTTGTGCGGACAGCCCACGGCACCAATATCGGGGAAGGCCGCGTCAACGACGACCTGATCGCGTACCACGAGGCTCGCGCCCGCGGCGGAGTGGGCCTGACCATCCTCGAGGCCGCGTCGGTCCATTGGTCAGACACTGGCACCCTCCGCATTCACGACGAGTCCGCCATCGGGGACTACCAGCGACTTATGGAACGCATCGAGCCAACCGGCATGCGGGTGTTCCAACAGCTCGGGCACCTCGGGTTTGCCGGCGTGCCCATGGACAACAGTGCGCCATGGTCGGCATCCAATGGCCCCGGGCCGGTCCCCGGCCCGATCCACGCCATGACCACCGACGAGATCGCCGAGGTCACCGAAGCGTGGGTCCGAGCGGCGACGTACTGCGCTGAGGGCGGTCTCGACGGTGTCGAGATTCACATGGCGCACGGCTTCCTTCTCCAGGAGTTCCTGTCGCCCACGACCAATCGCCGGACTGACCAGTATGGCGGCGACTGGGACAACCGAATGCGGTTCACCTGGGAAGTGATGCGAGCCGTTCGGGCTGCGGTAGGGCCAGACTTCGTGGTTGGCGTTCGGACCGGAGCCGAGGCCATCGACGACGGATTGAGCGAGCACGACTGCGCTGAGGTCATTCGCGAGCTCGAAGCGGCCGGCCTGATCGACTATGTGAACGTGAGCTATGGCTCGATTTGGCGGCATTACAAGATCATTGGGGGGATGATCGAGTCGGCGGGCTACGAGTTGCCCACCAGCGAGGTGGTCACCAAGGTCAGTCAGCTCCCCACCATTGTCACCGGGCGGTTTCGAACGTTGGCCGAGATCGACGACGTTATCGATCGTGGCGTGGCCGATTTGGTGGGCATGACGAGGGCCCACATCGCAGACCCCGACATCGTGAACAAGACGATGGAGGGGCGCGCTGCAGAGGTCCGACCTTGTATCGCCTCCAACGACGGCTGCATCGGCGGGTTGCGCCGGGGCCGCCTCAGCTGCGCGGTGAACCCCTCGGTTGGCCGGGAGCTCACCCACCGGGTGGACCCCGCGATGGAGCCGGGGCACATTGTCGTGATCGGCGGCGGCCCCGCCGGTGGCGAAACCGCAAGGGTGGCAGCCGAGCGAGGCCATACCGTGACGGTTCTCGAACAAGGGAGCGTGGTAGGCGGAGCGCTGCTGGACGCGGGCCGCTTGCCGAACCGAGCGCCGATTGCCGACATTGCTTCGTGGCACCACCGGGAGCTGACTCGGCTGGGCGTGGATCTCCGCCTCGGAGTGACGGCCACCGTGGAACTCGTCGAGTCGCTCGCGCCTGATGTCGTTGTCGTGGCCACCGGAGCCGCTGGTGGCCAGATCCCAGACACGGTCCCCGAGAGGGCCGTCGTTGTGGATCGGCACGGCGGTTATGAGGCACTCGGGATCGCCGAGTGGCTGGTCGACCAAGGAGCGACGGTCGCGATGACATCGACGCAGGGCTGGGGCAAGAGAGTCCGGCTCGACAACATCGTGGACCCGACGTTGGACCGCCTCCGAGACCGCGGAGTCGACGTGCGTGCAGGCGAGATCGAGCAGATCGAGCAGGGCGAGACCCCAGTCATTATCGAAAAGATGCCGCGTGTAGGCCTCGTGAGCGATCTGAAAGCAGCGGGGTTCGACGTCCGCGTCGTCGGTGATGCGGGAAGGCTGGGGGGGACGATGGAAGCTATCCACTCGGGCAACGCCGTGGGTCGAGCCGTCTGACTGTTGGGGGACACCGCGCGCAAGCGGTCATCTACGCCAAGATGGTGGAGCCTGGGCCGGTGGCCTCGGTAGCGAGAGGAACCATGGGGGATCATGCCCAGCGCGATTTCAACGGCCGAAGGCCTCACTATTCCGGGATTGCTGGACCAGCAAGCAGCTGATGGCGGGGTCGGCTCCCAAGCTCTCATCTTCCCGAGCGAGCGCCTGGACTATGGGACCTACAGGGAACGGACGATTGACGCGGCCCGAGCGCTTCGAGCTCTCGGTGTTGGCCCAGGCGACAAAGTCGGCATCTTGCAACACGGAGGGGTCGACCTCATCTCGATGCTGGTGGGCGCGATGCGTCTCGGCGCGGTAGCCGTCCCCATCAATGCCAGATACAAGTCGGCTGAGCTGCAATACCTCATCACCCATGCCGACCTTCGCGTCTTGGTGCTCGACGATGCCTTCGTCGAGCTGGTTCACGAGGCTTTGCCGTCGTTGGTCGATGCTCCAAGTGGCCCGCTGACACTGACGGATGCCCCGGAGCTGGGACACGTTGTTGGTGCCGGCGTCCAAGCGCCCGGTGTCATGACCCGCGCAGACTTCGATGCCGGCGCCGCGAGCGTCAGCGAAGACGAAGTTGCCACCATGCAGGCAGCCACCAGGGCCGACGACGTTGTTCTTTTGCTCTATACATCGGGCACCACAGCACATCCCAAGGGATGTATGCACAGCCACAGCACGATGCTGCACGAGGCGGTAAACCTCGCCATCGATCGACTGCGAATGTCGCCCGAAGACACGTTCTGGTCACCGCTCCCGATGTTCCACGTCGGTGGCATCGATACCTTGCTCGCCTCACTGGTGGCGGGTTGTGCCTTCTGCCACCCGGGGGTTTTCGAGCCGGGGCTTGCGGTCAGGCAGCTCAACGACGAACGATGCACGGTGGCGTTTCCCGCCTTCGAGACTATTTGGCTGGCCGTTCTCGATCACCCTGACTTGGCTCAAGCGGACCTTTCGGCCCTGCGGATTGTGGTGAATGTCGGGGTTCCCGAGCGTCTACGTGCAATGCAGGAGCGCCTCCCCCACGCGATCCAGGTGTCGGCGACCGGCGGGACCGAGGCCGCTGGTTTCTTGTCCATCGGGGTCATCGAGGACTCCCTAGACGAACGGTGTGAGACATGCGGCCACGTAGTGGACGGAATGGAAGTACGCCTCCTCGACCCAGAGAGCGGCGAGGTCTTGCCCCGCGAGAGCGTGGGCGAATTGCTCTACCGCGGCACGTCGCGATTCCTCGGTTATTACCGGGACCCTGAGGTGACTGCCGAGTGCATCGACGAGGACGGTTGGTTCCATTCGGGTGACCTCGCGCGCCGGGACGCCGATGGTCGCATCACGTTCCTGTCGCGGCTCAAGGACATGTTGAAGGTCGGTGGCGAGAACGTCGCGGCAGCCGAGATCGAGGGGTACCTGTCGACCCATCCGGCCGTGCAGATTGTCCAGGTCGTGTCGGCCCCCGATGCTCGTTATGGGGAGGTCGCTGCGGCCTTTGTCGAGCTGAAGGTCGGCGCGACCGCTACCGAGGACGAGCTGATCGCGCATTGCCGCGGCAAGATCGCCACGTTCAAGGTTCCGCGCTATGTCCGCTTCGTCAACGAGTGGCCGATGTCCGGCACCAAAGTCCAGAAATACAAGCTCCGCGAACAAATTGCTGCCGAGCTGTTGGACCAAGGCATCACTGAAGCCCCCCGCATCACCTCCACCTGACCCCGCTCAGGTATGCCCATCGCGCGGTGGTGCCAGGCACCAGCGCGCGATGGGCGGTCTAGGTTATGGCGATGAGTGCAGACGACATCATCGAAATCCAGCAATTGCTCGCACGTTCCAATGTGGCCGTCGATAGTGGCGACGGGGCTGCCTACGCTGCCTGCTACACCGAGAACGGCCGGCTCGACGCGGGTGCCGGTGGTGTGTTCGTCGGTCGTGATGCCATCGCTGTTGCCGGTGATTCGTTCGCCGCCAACACGCCTGGCTTGCGACACGTGGCCAGCAACCATGCCATCGACGTCACCGGCGACACGGCGACCGCCACGGTGTACTTGATGGTGGTGATCGCCGGGGCCACGCCGGCTGTTGTGGCGACCGGTGTCTATCAAGATCACTTGGAGCGCACGGCCGGCGGATGGTTGTTCGCCAGCCGCTGTCCCACCATGGACGCTGAATCTGCGCCACTCTCGCTCCCTGGCTGAGCCATCGAGCCCAGCCAGGATTGGCGACGCAAACCGATTCCGCTCGGCGACCTTTGATCAGGCGGCGCCGCGCGCTGCCGGCTGGCCGAGGATGCCCCGGATCTCCTCGGCGATGGTTGAACGGTTTGGCAAATAGATCGCCTCGAGCACAGGGCTGAACGGGACAGGTGAGAATGGCGCTCCGATGCGTCCAACTGGTGCATCGAGGTGATCGAACGCTTCTTCCTGGATCTGGGCCGCGATTTCTGCCCCGAACCCGCCGAAGCGAACCGCCTCGTGCACCACGATGGCACGGTTGGTCTTGCGCACCGATGTCACGACGGTCTCGGTGTCGAACGGTTGCAGTGTGCGAGGGTCGATCACTTCGCACTCGATTCCTTCGGCTGCCAGCACTTCGGCCGCGCCAAGGCACTCGTGCAACATGCGGCCGTACGACACCAACGTGACGTCGGTCCCCGCACGCTTGATGTCGGCGACGCCGAGCGGAATCTCATAGAGGTCCTCGGGCACCATGTCACTGACGCCAAGCAACATCTTGTTGCCCACGAGGATGGTGGGGTTGGGTTCGCGAACGCACGCTGCGAGCAGACCCTTCATGTCGTAAGCACTCGATGGGGACACCACCTTTAGGCCGGGGATGTGGCAGAGGAACGACTCGAGGCTTTGGCTGTGCTGGGCAGCGCCGCTGAGGCCGGCGCCACCGAACGTGGTGATGGTCATCTGGAGCACGGCGTTGCCGCCGAACATGTACTTCAGCTTGGCGGCCTGGTTCATGATCTGATCCATGGCCACCGCGATGAAGTCCATGAACATGATGTCGACGATGGGCTTGAGCCCGGAGACAGCGGCCCCAATTCCGAGGCCGATGATGGCCTGTTCTGAGATAGGCGTGTCGACGACGCGGTTCTCGCCAAACTCGTCGTAGAGACCGGCGAAGTTGCGGAACGCGCCGCCGTAGCCGCCGACGTCTTCGCCAGCGAGGAACACGGTGTCGTCGGCCCGCATCAGCTGGCCGACTGTCTCCGATGCGGCTTGGACGTAGCTGAGCTTGCGATCGCCACGGGGGAGTTCGGGCAGAGGCGGCTCGGCGCGGGCCGTGTAGAGGCCATCGGCCAGCGTTTCGGGCTCGGGCATTGGGGACGCTTCGGCGTAGGCGATCGCCTCGGCTATCTCGGCCGCGATCTCGTCCTGGACGGCTTGTGACTCTTCGAGGCTTTGGATCCCGGCTTTGGCCATGTTGGCCTCGAGGTGTTCAATGGCATCGCGTGCTTTCCAGGCCTCGACCTCGGACTCTTCGCGGTACTTGACCCTCAGCCCGACTACGCCGTGATGGTCGTAGTAGCGATAGGTCTTGGCCTCGATCATGCTGGGACCGTCGCCCCGGCGAGCTCGAGCGACGGCCTCGGTGGCGACTTCGTAGACCGCGACTGCATCCATGCCATCCACGATGACCCCGGGCATTCCATAGCCCTCGGCCCGGCTGGCGATATCGATGATCGCCATCGTCTTGTCTCGTGGGGTGTATTCGCCGAACTCGTTATTTTCGCAGACAAACACGACGGGGAGATGCAGAGCTGCGGCCATGTTGATGCCTTCGTGGAACGCTCCGATGTTGGAGGCGCCGTCACCAAAGAATGCCACCGCGACTGTTCCGTCGGCGGTGTAGTCGGCAGCGAAGCCTGCGCCGGCGGCGATCGGGACGCCGGCACCGACGATGCCGTTTGCGCCGAGCATGCCGAGCTCCATGTCGCAGATGTGCATCGAGCCGCCCTTGCCTCCGCAGTAGCCGGTGCTCCGACCGAACAGCTCGGCATAAGCGCGCTTGAAGTCGCCGCCCTTGGCAATCAGGTGACCGTGCCCTCGGTGGGTTGAGGTGATCTTGTCCTGGTCGCTCAGGGTCGCACACACTCCCGCGGCAACGGCCTCCTCGCCGACGTAGAGGTGCAAGAAGCCCGGAAGTTTCCCGGCCTCGGACAGCCGACCGCAGTTCTCTTCGAAGTGGCGGATACGGACCATTCGGCGATGAAGGTCGTGCAGCACGGCGGCTGATGGCGTTGGCATATTTCTCCCGGTCTTGCGTGAAGCGCTAGAACCATTATTGCGGATCGGCGACGGCCGCCAGTAATCACGGCATATGTGCGTGGCCTGACAATGGAGGAGTTTCATGCATCTGAATGAACGGTTTGGGCTGGACGGCAAGGTCGCCCTCGTCACGGGCGGAGCATCGGGCATCGGCCGGGCATCTGCGGTCGCCATGGCGGAGGCCGGTGCCGATGTCGCTGTCCTTGACCGCGACGTCGATGCCGGGCAGGAGACCGTGGCCGCGATTGACGCGCTTGGGCGTGGCGGCCTGTTCGTTCAGTGTGATGTCACCGACGAGCCCGGCGTGGCTGCGGCGATCGGTGCGGTTCAGGATCATTTCGGCAGGCTCGACATCGCCCACAACAACGCCGGCGGCGGTCGGCGCGGCCCCCGGAGTGCAGAGGACGGAGCAGGCGAGCTCTTTCGTCACCAAATCGAGCTCAACCTCATCTCGGTCTTTTCGTGCTGCCACGCAGAAGCGAAGATCATGATTCCCCAGGGCGGTGGCTGCATCGTCAACACCGCATCGATGGCCGGCTCAGTGATCATGAACGTGCCCTACGAGTTGATGTCGCTCGGCGCCGGCTTGGCCGGCTACAGCGCTGCCAAGGCTGGGGTGAAACACCTCACCAAGGCACTGGCCGTGGAATGGGCCGAGCACGACATTCGGGTCAACTCGATCAGCCCGGGCTTTACCACTACCCCTGCGACCGCATTCGTTCTGGAGAGCCCAGCCTTGCTGGAACAGGAGAACAGCCTCACGCCCATGAAGCGCCAAGGTGAGGTCGATGAGCTCGTTGGCGCCATCTTGTATCTGGTGTCAGGTGCGTCATCGTTCACCACGGGCCATGATCTTGTGATCGATGGTGGCCACACGGTCTGGTAGGAAACCTTTGGAGGGATCAGATGATCAACGCGGTACGAGAGCTAGGGCCGTTGAAGCAGCTCGGTTATGTAGTGTCCGATTTGGGTCGAGCGATCGATGATTGGGCCGCCGACGGCGTTGGACCCTGGACGTTTCTGCCTCACGTAGACACCGAGCATTTTGAGTACAAGGGCAGTGGCTCGACGCTAGACATGTCGATCGGGCTCTCCTACGTGGGAGGCATGCAACTCGAGCTGATCCAGCAGCACTGCGATCAGCCGTCGCTCTACAACGACTTCTTGACGCGCAACGGAGAGGGGCTGCAGCACCTGGGCTACTTCCCCGACGACTTCGAGGGGGCCCTGGCGTCGGTCACGAACGCGGGATGGACTATCGGGCAACAGGGGACTCTCGGAAGTGGCCGGTTCATCTACTTCGGCAACCAGCACCACCCGGGCACGACGATGGAGATTTCTGAACTCAACGACCGGCGTCGCACGTTCTTCGCCGACATCGAAGCCCAATGCGATGCGTGGGATGGCAAGGGCGACCCACGTCGCGATGCACCCGGGCACGGTCGCAAATTGTCGACCTGACAGTCGGACACCCGCTTCTGCCGCGAGTCGGCTCGCAGCCTCGCGGCGTTCGCCTACTCGCGCGGGCCCTTAGGACTCGCTTCGCTGCGTGCCAATGAGCGGGAAGATCATGGCGATGTGCGCGAGGGTCACCATTAGCCAGACGTTGCGGGCTCCACCCAACAGACTTGTGCCCGCGGCCTCGCCCAGCAGCGCGGCCATGAGTGCCATGCCAATGGTCGCCGACATGCGCTTCACCGTCTGGTGCGCGGCGTAAGCCATGCCCTGATCGGCCGCGCTGACTTGCTTGAGCGCAATGCCAGTGGTCAGGACCCCACATGCCCCCCCGCCCAGTCCGAACAGCGCTGCGCCAGGCAGGTAGACGGCCCAGAACGACGGGGCAGTATCGAAGGCGAACATCCAATAGAGCGGTCCGGCCCCGGCGACGGCGGCGCCGATGGCTGTGGGCCAGAAGTAGCCGATTCTTGCGGCGGCCTTCCCACCGATCCAGCCGGTCATCGCCGAGCAGATGAACGCGAGGGAAATGGCCTGGCCAGTGTCGCGAACCGACCAGCCCCAGATTTCGCGGAGCGCGAACGACGTCGAGAAGAACCAGGAGAAGAATCCAAGTTGTTGCAAGCCGGCAGCCGCTGTCGCGCGCGAAAACGACGGGCTGCGAAACAGACGCAGCGCGAGGATCGGTTCGTCGTGGCGGCTGGACCGCAGCACGAACGCGGTCACGGCCGCCATGCCAAGAACGACGGCGAGCGCCGCACGACCATCGGTCCATCCCCACTGGCGGCTCTGCGAGAGGCCCAACGCAACGGCGCCAATACCTGCGGTGGCCAGCACCACGCTGAGGGGGTCGAGGCGGCTCGGAGCCTCGGGGTCGGTGGCCTCGCGCAACAATGACCGGCCGGCCAGGTAGGTGGCGAAACAGATGGGTGCAATGAGCGACACAACGAATCGCCAGCTGGTGGCATCGAGGATCTCTGCGCCAAGCGTCGGGCCCATCACCGCGGCAACAGATCCCGCCGAGCCCCAGATCCCGATGGCGAAGGGCCGCCTTGCCTCGGGCAGATCGCTCAGCACCAACGTCAGGGACGTCGCGGTGACTAACGCTCCGCCGACCCCCTGGACCATTCGCCCGGCGATCACCAGGCCAATGTTTGGCGCAATGCCGGTGATGATCGAGCTGCATCCCAGAATGAGGAGGCCGAGCAGGAAGATGCGCTTTCGTCCATAGACATCACCGAGGCGTCCTGCCACCAGCATGAGGCCCGCCACGCTGACGAGGTAGCCCGTGCCTACCCAGGTGATCGTGGCCCGAGACGTGCCGGGGAACGCGGCTTCGATATCGGGCAATGACACGGACAACAGGCCCGCGTCGAGCACCCACATGAAGATGCTGGCTGATGCAACCGCGAACGCTTTCCACGCCCGACGTTCCTCCGCTGCATCGACTGCTGCGGTGGCGCTGGTCACGCTGGGGTGAAGTTCAGGTGCAGACTCTTGAGACCCCGGAGCGCGAAGCTGGGCTGGTACTCGAATGTGTTGTTGTCGGCGAGGCTCACCGTGGCGATCCGGGCGGCCAGCCGCTCCAGCGTAACATTGCCCTCGAGGCGTGACAGGTTCGCTCCAACACAGAAATGGATGCCCTTACCGAACGCGAGATGTTCACGCGGGTTCGACCGATCCAGCCGGAAGTCATTCGGGCACTCGAATACCGACTCGTTGCGCGCTGCAGCGGCAAACATGATGACAACCCGGACGCCAGCTGGGATGGCGACGCCGCCGAGCTCGGTGTCGCGGGTGGTGACCCGGTACATGCCTTGGGTGGGTGACGAGATCCGAAGTCCTTCTTCGACCGCGTTCGGGATCATTTCGGGGTTGGCACGCAGCGCCGCCCATGCCTCGGGGATCGATGCAAGATGTCGGAGTGTCTCGGCCAGGAACTTGGTCGTGGTCTCGTTGCCTGCCACCAGGAGCATCTGTACGACGCGCACGAGCTCGGGCATAGACAGTGGCTCGTCGTCGCTCCCGTCTTCGGCGGCGCCGACGTGGGAGTTCAAGATGTCGGTGAGGAGGTCGTTGGTTGGGTTGGTCCGGCGGCGCTCAAACTCGCTCACGAAAAAATGCTGCATCTCGATGACGCCGGCCTGGGACGCAAGGTAGGCCTCGGGGGAGAGCTTGTTGCCGATTGCCGCGACGTTGTCGTCGGACCAGCGTTTGAAATCGCGGTGTCGTTCCTCGGGGACGTTGAGCGCCTTGGCAATGATGGCAACAGGGAGCGGTACGGCAAACGCATCCAGGAACTCGATCGAGTCTTGGTCGATCCATTGATCGATCAGGGTGTCGCACGTGGCTTCGACCGCGGGTCGGAGCGCTTTGACCATCCTTGGTGTGAAGGCTCGAGACACGAGCTTGCGGTACTGCGTATGGCTGGGTGCGTCGTTGTCGAGCAGCGTGGGCGGTACCGCGAGAGCAGTTTTCATGAGCTCGTCGTACTCGGACCGGATCTCCTCGGGGGGAGGTTCGCGGTTGGTGCCGTACTTCGACGAAAACGTCTCGGTGTCGCGGAGGACCTCGAGGACGAGTTCGTTGGACAGGACCAGGTAGAGGTTGTTGGCCTCGATGTAGTGCACTGGCTTGTCCGCCAACATGGCCTCGTAATGCGCGTGAGGATCCTGCTGGACCGTGGAGTCGAAGAGATCAAATGTCGTCATGGGGTCTCCACCTTGTGGTCCTTGAGGTTGGGGTCTTCGAGGTTGTAGTCCTCGAGCCGGCCGTTCGGAAGTGAACGGCTGTACATATCTTGGCGATCTTAGGAGCTGGGCTGGTTTCGCGCTCGCTCAGCGGCGAAGAAACGGCGAATCGCCCGGCTCCCAGAGTTGGTGAGCCCGACGCCAGCCCGCAAACGCCCCGAGGATGTGCGGTGGGTCGCCATGAATCTCGGTCAAACACCCGTTGGCTTCGCGCGTGTCGAAGTACGCGGCATCGACCCCGTCGGCGTAGAGCCGAGTGGCACAGGCGAACCCCATTGCCTCGAGCCGTTTGAACTCGTCCTCGAAATCGTGAACAAGAACCCCGACATGATGAAAGCCCTCTTGGCCGGCGGCGAACATATCTCGGTAGATGGATGGCGTGTCGTCATGCTGGACGATGAACTGGATGTTCATGTCGCCCAGGTAGCCGAAGGCGTACGACATATCGGCCTGGTGGTCGGTGCCGCGGTAGTCGAATACGTCGGTCTTGTGGTGATGGGTGAGCACGAATGGGCCGGCTCCGAACAGGTCGCTCCACTTCTGGACTGCTATCTCGAGGTCGTTGACCAGATAGGCCTGTTGAAACAGTGGGTAGCGGTTGAGTGTCATGGTGAGCCTCCAACCGACCCTACTGCCGCGTCCGGAGGCGTCCGGACGGCACGTGCTCGCCTGTCCGCCGCTCGCTGGCAGCGTGGCTTTGGCCGCACAACGTCGAGCCCACCCGTCCAGCAGTGCAATGGTGAGGCCGCATCCGGAATCGTTCGGGCCGCGGGTGCTGGCTGGCCGCGACCAGCGGCGCACTCGAGTCTTGGTTGCACGGCCTCAAGCGCCTGCCAGGCGAGGACCGCACGAGCGTTCGAGCCTTACGGGCACCGATAGCAGCGAGTCGCCACACGCATTACCCCTACGCTGATGGGGCGGGAGCCGGCGAACGGTGCCGCCGGTCGCGGCGTTTACTCGTAGGACGCGGGGTCTTGCGCCGCGGGTAGCGGTCGCAAGCGCGGGTAGTACGGATGTCGGAGCGGGTCGCCGGGCTTGAGGACCATTTGGAGACCGGGGGTGTAGGGCGCTGTCGGGCGAGTCTTCGGCCGCTCGGCATAGACCACGTCGGGACCAAAGAATCGGGCCGACAGGGTGCGCCGCCTGCGCCCGGCACCGGTGTGGCCGCCGCCGTGGAGGACCCCGGGGTGAAGCAGGACCACGTCGCCAGGAGCGATGTCGTAGGACACGATGTCCCAGTCCTCGCGGCTGGCTTCGATGTCGGGGAGCGGTGGAAACCCCTCGCCGTAGAACGGCAACGTGGGGTCTTCGTTGACTCGGCGCGGGTCAAAACCGTCGTAGATGGTCTGTCGATGTGAGCCACGCACAAACTCGAGGCACTCCTCGGCGGGGATTGGATCGAGGGTGATCCAGGTGGACGCCAGCTGTGTGCCGCCAATGGGCCAATACGGCAGGTCTTGATGCCACGGCGTCCGCCGTGTTGGGTGATCCTTGCCACCGTCTTTGACAAACACGTGGTCGAACAGCAGCCAGACGCGGTCGGCGCCGAACAACGCGCCCGCCATGTCGGCCAATGCCGAGTCAAACAGCAGGCGTTGGAATTCGGGAGTGCTGTCGAAGTTGCGCGTGGTGTCGATGAACTGGCCCGGGTCGTCAGGGAAGAAGACACTCTTTCGTCCGGCTCCG
>CAWKYX010000086.1:0-12049 GCA_963854265.1 Acidimicrobiia bacterium | reverse complement strand
CAAGTCTTGATTCAGGGTGGCGGGGTTGGGGTCAGGTGGCGGGGTCACGTTGCGGGATCAGGTAGCGATCGTGTTGCCGTCGTCGTCGAGCAACACGAGGGCTCGGCTCGGGCAGTTGCGCGCAGCCCGGATCAGCTGTTCGTCGCTCAACACGGTGGCGTCGGTGACCGTGGCGAGCTCGTCGTCATCGAAGTCGAATGCGTTGGGGTAGTCGGCGACGCACTTTCCCGAGCTCATGCAGTCATCGACGTTGACCTGTATTCGCATGCTCAGTACTCGTACTGGGTGGCCGCACGCCCGGCCGCGATCGGTGCGATGCACTCCTGTACGACGCGGACGTGGTCGGGATGGCTGGCGTACACGTCGTAGTCGGCCTTGGACGCGAAATCCCCAACGGCGGCGAGATCAAAGTTGTCTTCTCGATCACCGGCGTTGAACCCGACGGTGAAGGTGACGATCTCAGCGATGAGGTCGGGCAGCGAGGCAACACCTGCGCGACAGGTCTCCTTCTGCTCGTCGGTGGCTTCGTCGGTGAACCTCACCATCACGCAGTGTCTGAACATGGTGCTCCCAATGCCGTCTTGGCTCTGTCTATTTGTTCGCTGGTCGTTGGCTGTCTTGTGTGTCTTCGTGGCGCGGGTCCGAACCGGCTGCTTGTTGTGGCACAGCGCCACGAGAAGTCAGCGGCCCTGAACGAAGGTGCGCTTGTGGCCTACGCTAGTGCGATGGCTGAAGACCTGCTGATCCTTGGTGGTGCCCTGATCGACGGAACCGGCGCTGAGCCCGTCCCCGACACGGCCCTATTGTTGTCCGACGGCGCTATTACTGCAATTGGACCCGAAGCCGTCGCGCAAGCCGATCCTGGTGTGACCACCATCGACGCGACCAACAAGACCGTCATGCCGGGCATCATCGATTCGCACCTGCACTGCTCCTTCGACGACGTGGTGTCCAACGACGAGCTGTTCTTCCATCGAGAACCCACGATGGTTGCCCTCACGACGGCGCAGAACCTCCAGAAGATCCTGCGCGCCGGCGTGACGTCGTTCGTCGATCCCGACACCGCTCATGGTGTCGGCCCCGCGGTCCGAGACGCGGTCAAAGCGGGGGTCATTGTGGGGCCCCGAATGAAGACCGGGGTTCAGGCACTGGTCACCGCGGTCGGTGGTACGGCCGGTCGGCTGATTCCCGATGAGGGAACCGTGGGCTATGCACAGGTGGTCAACTCGATCGACGAGGTGATCTTGTGGACGCGACGACATATCAAGTACGGCGCCGACTGGATCAAGATCCATGCCACCGGGACAGTGCCCGGCGGCAAAGGCGAGCTGTTGGTCTGGAGTCCCGACGAGCTGAGGGCTTCTTGTGACGCTGCTCATGCGCTGGGCGTGCCGGTCATGGCCCACTGCCGGAGCCCCGAGAGCACGATCGCATGCGCGGAGGCTGGCGTTGATCTGATCCTGCATGGGTCGTACATGGACGACGCGGGCCTCGAGGCGGTCCTGGAATCCGGCGCCGCGATCTGCCCGACGTTTACTTTCTTGGCGAACCTGGCCGACCACGGCTCGAAGGTCGGGGTCACCCCGGGCATGGACAACATCTTCCGTGGCGAGATTGCGGCGACAGCCAAGATGATGCGCAAGGCGTACGACGCCGGCGTCAAGTTGATCTGTGGCTCGGAATCGGGTTTTGCCCTCACCCCTTACGGTCATTGGCACGCACGAGAGATGGAAGTCTTCGTCGAGGAGCTCGGGCTGACCGAGCTCGAGGCGATCACCACCGCCACCAAAAATGGTGCGTGGGCCATGCGTATGGAAGACGAGATTGGCACCCTCGAAGTGGGCAAGCTCGCGGATGTTCTGGTGGTTGATGGCGACCCAACGGCGAACATCACAGTGCTCCAGGACAAGTCGCGTCTGTCCGAAGTGATCTGTCGCGGCGAGCGAACCGATCTGTCGGCCCCATGGCCCGAGCACCGCCCCATCGCGGGCTGGAAGGTCAGCGGCTGGGCATCCGAAGTCCTCACCTGGGACCGCGCCCAAGCCTGACATTTCGCGCCAGCGGGTGACGGTTGGTACCGGGCACCGGGTGTTAGAGGTTTTCCACAGCGGGTGACGGTTGGTGCCAGGCACCGGGTGTTAGCGGTTTGGCGGGTGGGTGGCTCTGAGCAGCGCGATAGTGGGCGCATGGCTGAGCTCATTTCGGAAGATCTCATTCAGGACGACATAGCGCGGTTCTCTGCGCGTTATGAGGTGTCGGGGAGCGATGCTTTTCTCGCGGCCGAAATGGACGCGTTGGGGAGCGACTATCAGGCAAACGGCTACACCACGATGGCCCAGGCGATGGCCCTCGGCCGGGTGCTCGACCTGGAGCCAGGGCAACGACTCGTCGACGTTGGTGCCGGCTGCGGCTGGCCAGGGCTCCATCTGGCCAAGACATTCGGATGTCACGTCATCAGCGTCGACGTCGTCGACGAGGGCACGGCGGCCAGCCGAGACCGGGCAATTATTGACGGCATCGCCGGCCGGAGTTGGTCGATCCAAGCCAGCGCGACCTTGTTGCCGCTCCGTCCCAGATCAGTCGACGCCGTTGTCCATAGCGACGTGATGTGTTGAGTGCGCCAGAAGCTCTCCGTGCTGAGAGCGTGCCGACAAGTTCTGCGGCCTGGTGGCCGCTTGGCTTTTTTGTCGATCCAACCATCACCCGGGTTGGCGCCGGATGAGCGGCGCAAAGCCAACAAGCTGGGTCCAACCGCCGTGGCGGTCCCGACGAGCTATCCAAGCCTGCTGGTAACGGCTGGATTCGACGACGCCGTGGCTACCGACGTGACGGCTGAGTACCGCGCAACCCAGCAACGTTGGATTGATGCCACCGAACGTCAGCGCCCGGGCATTGTGGCGGCGATCGGCGAACCCGAGTACGCAGATCGAGTCCTCCGCCGCCGAGGCACTCTCGATGCCATCGACGCCGGCCTCCTGGCTCGGTTTCTCTATACGGCTCGTCGCTGAAGGTCGCGCTGGCCCCAAGGCGTGGTCGGCTGTAATTTGTGGTCGGAACAGAATCAACAGCCATCCGGGAATGAACCGGGCGGCAGGGGGAACGCTATGAGCGATGCCATGACCGACCGACTCCAGGCACTTGAGGATCGAGCCGAGATCATCCAACTGGTTTCGAGATACGGCCCCGCTGTCGACGATCACGACTACGACACACTGGGTTCGCTCTACACCGAGGATTCGGTGTTCGACTCGGTCGGCGGTCCTCAACGGGGCAGAGATGCAGTCGTTGCGTACTACCGCGAGCGGGCCGGCGCGTTCGGTGCGACTTACCACTATCCCCACAGCGTCGAGGTGTACCTGGATGGGCCCGATGACGCCCATGGTGTTGTGTGCGCACACGCCGAACTCTCGATCGACGGCCTGACCCATCGGGTGGCCCTGCGCTATCACGACACGTATCGGCGAGAGGGTGGCGCGTGGCGCTTCCATGAACGCAACGTCAAGTTGCTCTACGTGCTCAACCAGGCGGACCAGGCCACGGGTCTCAGCGACCTCGACCGCATCCGTTGGCCCGACCGGGATCGAGCCACAGCGACGCTTGGATCAGACCTGAGTTGAGCCGCGATCGGTGAGCGCCGCGCTCGCGACGGTTGTCGCCGCACCCGTGGGCTGTGGCCTCACGGCTCGCGATCGATGCAGGTCTACGCTCTGGTCACGGCCGAGGGAGTCACATGCTTGAAAGACACGATCTCTACCAAGCAGTTCTCGGTGGGCTGATGGGTCAGGCCCTTGGCGACGCGTATGCCATGCCTGCATCGCTTCGACCCGAAGACACCTGGGAGCGCTACGGCGGGTGGCTCACCACGTTCCATCCGGGCCTTGACGATCACCCCGTGCACGCGGGCCTTCCCGCGGGACGAATCACCGACGACACCGAGCAGGCCTACGCACTGGCCGAGGCGCTGATCCAGGATCGGGGAGCGACGGTGGAAGGTGCGGCCGAGGCGATCGTCCGTTGGTATGACCGCATTGGGGGGGGCGACGAACCCCTACGTCGGCCCGAGCAGCCGCCGCGCCTGTGAGCTCCTGAAGGCCGGTGCCGACCCGCTGACGACCGGCGTGCACGGCGACACCGACGGTGGGGCGATGCGCGTGTCTCCTGTTGGGCTGATCAATCCGGGCGACGTCGATCGAGCCATCGCCGAAGCTGTGGTTGCCTGCACCCCGACGCATTTCACCGCCGTCGCGGTCTCGGGCGCGGCGGCTGTGGCGGCTGCTGTTGCAGCAGCGATGGTGCCCGGCGCGACTCTTGACGACATCCTGGACGCCGGCAAGGTCGGGGCGATCGAAGGACGCAAGCACGGCGAGGTGTGGCTTGGAGCCAGCATCAACCGCCGGATCGACATGGCGGCTGACATCGCGCGGGGCCCCGGCTCCGAGTACGACCGGGTCATAGATATGTTCGAGTTGGTCGGGAGCACGCTTATGACAACCGACACGGTGCCGTCCGCGTTCGGAATGGTGGTGTTGTCTGACGGCGATCTGATGGCATGTGCCCGCTACTCGGCGGCCATCTCGGGCGATGCGGACACGGTTGGGGCCATCGCTTGCGCGATTGTCGGAGCATGGAAGGGAATTGGCGCCTTCCCCGCCGAGGTTGTCGCGACGCTCGAGACCGTCAATGCCGAGTACGACTTTCGAGCCGTAGCTGAGGGGCTGACGGACCTCGCGATCGAACGGCGCGGGTGAACTTGGCCGTGGATGGGGCCGGCGGTCCAATCGTCGGGATCGGCGACTTGGCGGCTGACATTGTCGTGGAGATCCCCGAGTTTCCGTTCGAGGCAGGTCAGGTTCATATCACGAGCACCCTTCGCGTCGAGCCGGGGGCACGGGCAATTTCCTGATTGCGGCCGCGCGGTTGGGGGCGCCCGCGAGCGCGGTCGGTGGCCTTGGTGGCGATATGTGGGGTGAAGAAGTGAGACGGCTTCTCGACCTGGAAAACGTCGATCTCGCCGGTGTGTTCGAGGCCACCGAGTCCACAGCGGTGCTCTCGGTGGTCGACAGCCATGGCGATCATGGCTTCATCGGCAGGCTCGGAAAGGGCTCGCTGGACGGGACAGCGGACATTGACGAGGCCACGGTTCGTGACGCTGCGGTCCTGTTCACCTCCGGCTATGCACTCCAGGAACTCGAGATGGCCGCGGTCGTGTTGGATGCGTTCGCGATTGGGCCGCCGGGGAGATGGACCGTGCTCGACCCGGGTCCGGCCTTTGACCAAGTCGATCCCGAAATTGCGACTCGATGTCTGGCTGAGACCGACGTCATGGTCTTGACCGAAGACGAGCTTGACGTGGCATTCGACGGGAGTGCGGCAGCGATCCTCCAAGCGGGTCCCCGACACGTCGTGGTCGAGAGGGGCAGTGCGGGTTGCGTGGTTCACGACGTAGACGGCGTCGTTTCTGACGTCGCGGGTCACGCTGTTGTTGCCCGCGACACGGCTGCGGCAGGCGACAGTTTTGCTGCCGGCTTTACCGTTGGTCTCCGACGCGGCTGGCCGCTCCCGGACTGCGCCGCGCTGGCTAACGCGGTTGGTGCGGCCAAGGTTCAGAAGGTCGGCACAGGGCGAAGTGTGCCAACAATGGCCGAAGTGTGCAGCGTCATCGCCGAGTTCGGTGTGGCGGCCGAGCTGTAGGGCCCCTCGTGCAACGAAGGGGCCAGCCTCGGCGCGCGCCGCACGAAGCTCGGGCAGTGCACACGTGGAGGACATGCATGGCGTGGTCATTGAACAGCGCCAGGCTGGGGTCGTTTGGACCGCAGGCCCTCACCAGTTTCTGACAGTATTGGGTTCGAAGTGCCGGAGGCGGACCCAAGCGCCCGGCTGCCGAGGGGGCATCGTCATGAGTTTCGACATCACCAATCCGTTTCACGTGGGCTACATAGTGGCCGACGTTGATGAGGCCATGGAGCGGCTCAGTGCTGCCACTGGGCTCACGTGGCATCCGCCGCAAGTCTTTGCGCTCGACATCACGATCGGCGACAAGCGGGTGGCCTTCGAGACGCGCTTTACCTACTCGGTTGAGGGTCCCGTCCAGATCGAGGTCGCCGAAGGTCCCGCCGGCACCCTCTGGGACGCCGATCTCTACAGCGGCCCCAACCACAACGGGTACTGGACCGACAACCTTGCTGGTGACGTCGACGCGCTGACGGCCGCGGGAGGGGAACTGGTCTTTGCCGGCGCGGGCGACCAGCCAGGACCGCAAGGTTTTGCCATGGTCGACGTGGCTGGGTCTCGCCTCGAGTTGGTCGATGAGGCCATGAAGCCAATGTTCGAGACCTGGTACACCACGGGCTCATTCGGCTGAGCCTGCACGCAAGCACGCAAGCATCTTTCCAACCGCCAGTCCATCACCGTCACAAGGAGCACACCAGCATGGGCCGCAGCGAGCCAGGTCAGTACTCAAAAGCGTGGACCGCGCCGGATTACAGCGTCGACGAGGACGGTAAGATCGTCGGGGGCTATGTTCCCGAAGGGCCGAATAACTGGGGACGGTGGGGACCCGACGACCAAATCGGCACCCAGAACCTGATTGGACCGGATCAGCGAATTCGGGCCGCGGGGCTGGTCCAGAGCGGGAAGGTGTTCTCCCTCGCGCTCCCGATCGATGCTGATGGGCCGCGCTTCCATACGCGTCCCGCACCGCTGCACTGGTTTCTTATGACCGGATCGGATCAGATCGCCGGCACGCCCTATGCCGAGGTGGATCCCGGTTTTCAGTGGAATGACGACATGTTCCAGATGCCGCTGCAGGGTTCGACGCAATGGGATGGTTTTGGCCATGTGATGTACCAGGACACGATGTACAACCAGTACTGGGCCGGCAACGTGACGGCGTACGGCGGTGCATCGGTGCATCGGGATAGAGAATCACCGAGAGAGTTTTGTGGGTCGCGCCGTTCTTCTGGATGTTGCTCGGTCCGAGGGGCACGAGATGCTCCCGGCGGGAACGGTGATCGATACACCCATGTTGGATCGATGTGTGGCGGCCCAAGGGACCACGGTCGAAGAGGGCGACATGATTCTGGTGCGGACCGGCTACCTCGCTCAATGGGACCCAACGTTCAGCCCGGATCTTCAGATGGGCTACTTCACCGGTTCACCCGGCTTTGGGGCCGACGCCCTCAGATTCTGTGACGACAACCAGGTCTCAGCCGTGGCCGCCGACACGATTGCGGTAGAGGTTCTGCCACCCGAGGACCCCGAAGCCCGGCGCTACCCCGTGCACTGCGGCGCCCTCGTTGATCGTGGTTTGCCCCTCGGCGAATTCTGGGTGTTGAACGCCCTCGCTGAAGACTGCGCTGAAGATGGCCGATACGAGTGCATGTTGGTCGCTCCGCCACTCAACATCCCAGGCGCGGTCGGGTCGCCGATCAACCCGATCGCCATGAAGTGACGCCCTGCCACTAGCGCGAACGTTGGTGCGCGTCGCGAGATTGCGGGCTACGGTTTGTGCGCAGACCTGCGCCCCCCTCCGCTGGGGGGCGCGACAACCGAGGGAGATTTCCAATGCGGACAACCAAGTCCGGGCTTTTGTGGCGGCTCGTCGCCGTACTTCTAGCCTTTACCCTGATCGCCGCCGCCTGCGGTGACGACGATGACGCATCCGAGGCAGCACCGGCACCAGCCGCTGAGCCGGCCGCCGAGCCGGCCGAAGAGCCTTCGGATGATCCGCTCGTGGTTGCTGCGCTGAGCGCCGCCGGCGACCCGGTCGAACTGCCAAATATCCTCGCTGGGTATCTGCAATGGATCTACGCTGATGAGGCTGGCAAGCGCATTGAAGATGCCGCCCGTGAAGCGTTCGACTTCATGGGCTGGGAGTGGGTCACCTGTGACGCCGAAGGAGCCCCCGACAACATGCCAGGTTGTGGGAACCAGTTGCTCGACCAGGGCGCTGAAGTCATCTTCACCGATGGCATTCCCGAGGCGTTCATCACCGATGTGTTGGAACGGGCCACTGAAGCGGGCGTTCCCGTGATCTCGGCAGGTGGCGAAGTAGAGCCTCGCGACATCTACGTGGCCAGCTATGCATCTGACGACACGGACCTAGGCGTCCAGCTCGCCGAGTACCTCAAGGCTCAGTTGCCTGACGGCGGAAACATCATCGTGCAGACCTTCCCGTCTGCCTGGTCGGCCAAGCGCCAAGCAGGCCTCGCCAGTGCAATCGAGGGCACGAACATCACGATCGTCGATTCGTGGGAAGTAGACCCGACCAACATGGTCCCGGGTACTGAAGCCGATGTCACGACGAAGCTGGCACAGTTCGACGTTGACGGGGTTTGGATCGACTTCTCGGTTGCGTCCATCGGCGCAGCCAACGCCATCGGTGCACTCTTCCCTGATGGTGACGAGCCCGACCGACCACTCCTGATGACGTTCTACGCCAACCCGACTGGGATCGACGATATTCGTGCCGGTCGTCTCGACGCTGCCGTCGATGAGAAGCTCGAGTGGCAGAGTTGGGCACAGGTCGACGCGATCGCTCAGCTGTTGGCCCGTGGAACCGCTCCCAGCCAGGAACGCGCGCCGGACTTCGGCGGTCTCAACTTCTCGAGCCGCCAAGTTGTCACCGTCGACAACATTCCGGCAACCGGCAGTGAGATCGCGCCGCCGCCTCCAGGCGACTACGAAGTGTTCTTCCGGACGAAGTGGTGCGCGGAGTTCACCAACCTCCCGAACTGCTGATCCGTACGTTGCATTGTTGAGACGAGCCGGCGGCCCCCAATGGCCGCCGGCTCGTTTGCTTTATCCATCCCGAATGGGAGATCTCATTGTCTGAGGTGACATGACTGGGACAGGAACAAGAACCAAAGAACGAACCGGCTCGATCGATTGGGTCGCGATGGTGTCGCGGTATGGGGTTTTGCTCGCCCTTGCGGGATGTCTGATCTTCTTCTCCAGCCAGGAGGACAAGTTCCGGACCTACGACAACTTCCAGACCACGCTCGAGAGCACAGCACCGCTGCTGATGATGGCGCTTGGGCTCACGGTTGTTCTGGTGATGGGCGACTTCGACCTGTCGGTGGCCGGGATGGTGGCTGTCGCGAGCGCGGTGGTTATCGCCACTGTTGTTCGCACCGATATCCCTTGGGGCTTCGCGATCCTGCTTGCGCTCCTCGTGGCGGTCATCATCGGTGCCATCAACGGAACGCTGGTGGCCTACGTTGGCACCCCGTCGTTCATAACTACGTTGGCGTCGGGCGTGATGTTGTCAGGGGTTGAGCTGGCCGTCACTGGGCCCGGGACAACCTTCATCAGTGGCGGTACCGAGGTCCCGCGTTCGTACCGGAACTTGGGGATCGGCGAACCGTTCCTCGAGATCAAGTCTCCGGTGTGGATTGCGCTCGGGCTCACCATCGTGTTGTGGCTCCTGCTCTCGAAGACCGAGGTCGGGCGGTTCATGTACGCCATCGGCGGCAACCCTGAGGCCGCTCGGTTGTCCGGGATCCCCGTGAAGTTCCTCCGGGCATCTGGCTTCGTCGTCGTCGCTGTGTGTGCCCTCTCGGCTGGCATCGTGTCCTCGGCACGCACCGGCTCGCACGTGCGAAACGTCGGCGGTTCGCTGCTCCTGCCCGCCTTCGCCGCCGCGTTCTTGGGTGCGACACTTTCGAAGCGTGGGCAGTTCAACGTGATCGGCACCGTCATTGGTGCGATCTTCTTGCAGGTTGTCGAGTCGGGCCTGACGTTCATGGGCTACGACCAGGACGTGAAGAACATCACCAAAGGCGGAATCCTCATAGCGGCCATGTTGCTGGGGCGTCTGGGAGCCAGGAAGCGATGACAACAACTGCGGGGGACCCGCCGTTCTTCGAGTTGCGCAACATCACCAAGGCGTACCCCGGGGTCCTGGCTGTCGACGACGTGACGCTCAGCATCGAAGCGGGTTCGATCGTTGGTCTGGTCGGCAAGAACGGCGCCGGAAAAAGCACCGTGATCAAGGTCATGGCCGGCGCTATTCGTCAGGATGCGGGCCAACTCCTGCTGGACGGTGAACACCTCGACTTGCACCATCCGCACCAAGCCACTGAGGCCAGGCTGGCGTTCGTTCACCAGGACCTCTACGACGTGGCCGACCTCTCTGTGGCGGAGAACGTCATGTTGGGGCTGGGATTCCCCAAGAAGTGGGGCGCCTTCGTGGATTGGTCCGAGCTGTATCGGCGTGCCTCCGATGAGATCAGGCGGCTCGAGGTCGAGATCGATCCTCGTGTCGCAATCGGTGAGTTGAGTGTCGCCGAACAGCGCTTGGTGATGATTGCCCGTGGCCTGGCCCAGGACGCGCGACTGCTTGTGCTGGACGAACCCACGGCATCGCTCACCGACGACGAGATCGAGCACCTGTTTCGTGCTATTCGCCGTCTGCGTGATGACGGCATCACGGTGGTGTACGTCTCACACCGGTTGGAGGAGATCTTCGAGATCACCGACCGGGTCGTGGTGATGCGCAACGGAAGTGTCGTGGCCGACGAACCAACATCGGCCATCGACCGGCGCCAGCTCATTTCGCACATCACAGGACACGAACGGGCTGAAACGGCGATCGAGCGCCGGCGGAGCCACAACATTGGTGGCCGACCCGACGCACCAGTACTGCTGGAGGTTGTTGACATCACTGCTGACACCGGCGTACACGGCTGCACCTTCGATCTTCGCGAAGGCGAGATCCTGGGTATTGCCGGACTCGTCGGCACCGGACGCACCGAGCTGGTACGCGCGATTTTCGGCGCCGACCGCCTGACCGGCGGCACGATCAAGGTTCGCGGCGAGGAGGTCGACATCCGCTCACCCGAGCAAGCGATGAAGGCCGGGCTCGCACTGATGCCGGAGGATCGCAAGACCCAAGGCAACGTCATGGATTTCAGCGTCCGCCAGAATGTGACGCTCGCGTCGCTCGACAAACATCGGATCAGGCCGCGGTTGGCGGCACCGTCGGCCGCGTCTGAGAAGGCCGAGACGGCTCGGATGATCGAACGGCTCGCTATCGCCACGCCGGATGACCGCCAGCTGGTCCGTCTGCTCTCGGGTGGCAATCAGCAAAAGGTCGTGATTGGCAAGTGGCTATCACAGGGGTCCGACATCTTGATCTTCGACGAACCGACGCACGGCGTCGATGTCGACGGCAAAGACGAGATCTACGACATCATGCAGGAGCTCGCCGACCAGGGTAAAGGTGTCATCTTCATCTCGTCGGAGTTCTCCGAGATGGTTGGTGTGTGTCAGCGGATCCTTGCTATCCGGGATGGACGCATCATGGGCGAACTCGAAGGCGATGAAATCAACGAGGAGGCCGTTGTCGAGCTCTGCTACACCGACGACGGCTTACGCGCCACCGCCGGAACTGCCTGAGTTCGCCGCAGGGCTTCGCCGCGCGTCTTCGGCCGGAACGTGGCCCGCGAATCTGGTCTGCCAGCGTGAACTGTCCTCGGGTGGTCGCTTTACGCTGGCAGGTTGAGCGCAGGCCCCTTCTGCCAGCGTGAACTGTCCTCGGGTGGTCGCTTTACGCTGGCAGGTGAGGTGCACGCAGACGCACCAGCCGTAGCTCAGACGGTCTCGAACTCGATATGGAGCTCTTTCAGGGCTCGCAAGAAGTAGTTCGGGTGGTAAGCGAAGTCGTTCTTGCCTTCGGCGAACCGCATTGAGTCGACTCGGTCGATCAGGACCTTGAAGCTCCAGAACATCTCCCGACGGGCCAGTGGGGCGCCGAGACAGAAGTGCTCGCCAAAGCCGAACGCAAGATGGGTACGGGTGCGTTCGCGTTCGAGGTCGACCTCGTCGGCTCGCTCGTATTCGCGTTCATCACGGTTGGCCGCAGCGAATCGGAGATTCACGATCGATCCCTCCGGCATGTGAACCCCATGCATCTCGACATCTTCGGAGAGCTCGCGCAACAGACCCTGGACGGGCCCCTCGATCCGGATGATCTCCTCACAGAACACCGGCAGGTGTTTCTCCGGGTCTGACTTGAGCTGGGCCCAGAGGTCAGGCTTTTCGATCAGCT
>CAWKYX010000085.1:0-12222 GCA_963854265.1 Acidimicrobiia bacterium | reverse complement strand
CCGTGCGACTGATCTCGGGGAAGAAGGACGAACCTGAGTGGCTGCTCGATTGGCGACTCAAGGCCTTCGAGGCGTGGAAGTCGATGGATGAGCCCGACTGGGCCAAGCTCGAAATTAACCCGATCGACTACCAGGCACTCAGCTATTGGGCGGCCCCGACGCAGAAGCCGGTGCTCGACAGCATGGACGACGTGGATCCTGATATTCGCGACATGTTCGAGAAGCTCGGGATTCCGCTGCACGAGCAGAAGATGCTCAGCAACGTTGCCGTTGACGCGATCGTCGATTCGGTGTCGGTGGTGACGACGTTCAAGGAGACGTTGGCTGAGGCCGGTGTCATCTTTTGTTCGTTCTCTGAAGCCGTTCAGGATCATCCTGAATTGGTACGCGAGCATCTGGGTTCGGTGGTCCCGGTGCGCGACAACTTCTTCGCAGCGCTCAACTCAGCGGTCTTCTCGGATGGGTCGTTCTGTTACATCCCGGCCGGCGTTCGATGCCCGATGGAGCTATCGACCTACTTCCGCATCAACTCGATGAACACGGGGCAGTTCGAACGCACCCTCATCATTGCCGAGGATGATTCGCACGTCTCGTATCTCGAAGGGTGCACGGCACCCCAACGCGACGAGAACCAGCTGCACGCTGCGGTGGTCGAGTTAGTGGCCAAGGATCGTTCCGAGATCAAATATTCGACCGTGCAGAACTGGTATCCCGGAGACGAGAACGGCGTCGGCGGTATCTATAACTTCGTGACCAAGCGAGGTCGGGCTCATACCGACGCCAAGATTTCTTGGACCCAGGTCGAGACCGGCTCGGCCATCACCTGGAAGTACCCCAGCGTGATTCTCCAAGGAGATCGATCCGTAGGCGAGTTCTACTCAGTAGCGCTGTCGAGCAAACGCCAGCAGGCCGACACGGGCACCAAGATGATCCACATCGGTGCCGACACAACCAGCAGCATCATCTCGAAAGGTATCTCGGCTGGGCACGGCCAGAACACCTATCGGGGGCTCGTCAAGGTGCTGCGATCCGCCGAGAATGCCCGCAACTACACCCAGTGCGACTCGCTGCTTCTCGGTCCGGAGTGTGGTGCCCACACGATTCCGTACATCGAAGTAAAAAACCCGAGCGCCCGGGTCGAACACGAGGCGTCGACATCAACGGTGGGCGAGGACCAGCTGTATTACTGCCGCCAACGCGGCATGACCGAAGAGGATGCCATGTCGATGATCGTCAACGGATTCTGTCGCGAGGTGTTCGACGAACTCCCCATGGAGTTTGCCGTCGAAGCGCAACGTCTCCTGAGCGTGAGCCTGGAAGGAAGTGTCGGCTGATGTTGCATGTCGAGAACCTCACCGCCTCGATCGGCGGGACCCAAATCCTCAACGGCCTCGACCTGGATATCGGGCCGGGCGAGGTCCACGCCATCATGGGCCCCAACGGTTCGGGCAAGAGCACGTTTGCCCACGCGCTGGCTGGCCGAGACGGCTACAAGATCGGCGGTACCGTCACGCTTGATGGTGCTGACCTGCTCGAACTGGAGCCTGAGGCGCGGGCGGCTGCCGGCGTGTTCGTCGGCTTCCAATACCCGGTGGAGATCCCGGGGGTGAATAACATGTACTTTCTGCGCACGGCGCTGAATTCGGTGCGGCGAGCGCGCGGCGAGACCGAGATTGGTGCGCGCGACTTCCTGGCCGTTGCCCAGGAGGCGATGGACCTCGTGGAGATGAAGCAGGATTTCCTTCACCGTGCGGTCAATGCCGGTTTCAGTGGCGGCGAGAAGAAACGCAACGAGATCCTGCAAATGGCGGTGATGGAACCGCGTCTGGCCGTGCTCGACGAGACCGACTCGGGTCTCGACATCGACGCCCTGCGCATCGTCGCCTCTGGCGTCAATGCCCTGCGTGGGCCAGAGCGATCCATGATCGTGATCACGCACTACCAGCGGCTACTCGAGTACATCAAGCCCGACTTCGTGCATGTCTTGGTCGACGGCCGCATCGTTGAGTCCGGTGATCACACGCTCGCGCTGCATCTCGAAGACCACGGCTACGCCGACTTCGTCAACCACGACTTGGATGATGCTCCCGAACGCCCACTCTCAGGGGCAGCGAAGTGACTGCAACCGCGACTGCGGGTGATCTCGAGATGGTTGCTGGGCTGGAGTATCCGACTAGACGTGATGACGCGTGGCGTTACGCACCACATGATGTGCTCGGCCAGCTGTCCTTCGGTCCCGCAACTGCGTCGACGGGCCGGCTACCCCCAGTTCTTGTGGCGAGCATCCCTCAGCTCGTTGGACCTCGGATCGTATTGATCAACGGTGTTGTCGACAATGCGCTCTCAGACTTCGACGACGTACCCGCTGGGTTGCGGCTCTTGAGCTTCGACGACGCACGGCGCGACCAACCCGAGCTGCTGGCACAGCACTTCGACACCGATGGGGACCTCTCCGTGGACGCGTTCACGGCTCTCAACGTCGCGTTCGGGCGCAACGGCGCCGTTGTCCATGTCGCCGGTGGGCATGACATCGCCGCCCCGATCCAGATCGTCGATATAGCGCTGCCCGACGAGACAGGAAGCGCATCATGTAGTGGTGTTGTGATCCATCTCGATGACGGCGCGTCGGCAACCGTTGTCGAGACGAGACTCGGTGATGGCGACTTCGGTGGCTTGAACATCCGCACGACGGTCACCCTTGGCGATCAGGCGTCGCTCGATCACATCGTGCTCCAGGACGTGGCCTCGACACAGGTACATCTGGGGCGCATCGGCGCGACTCAAGGTGCTGGGAGCGAACTCCGAGCACACGTGTTCAACCTGGGCGCGAGGTACGGCCGGCTTGGCTACGACGTAAGCCTGGCCGGCGAAGGAGCACTGGTTGATCTGACCGGTCTGTACTTCGGAATGGACAATCAAGTCCTCGATCAGCAGGTCACGGTCGTGCATGCGGCCCCCGACTGCACAAGTCGTCAATCCTTCCGCGGCATTCTCGACGATGAGAGCACTGGCGTATTCAATGGCGGGATCGACGTGCGCCCGGGAGCCGGTGGTACCGACGCCGAGCAGTCCAACGAGAACCTTCTGTTGTCGGACCGCGCCGATGCCAACACGCAACCTCGGCTCGAGATTCTCGCCGACGAGGTCGCCTGCAAACACGGCGCGACTGTTGGTCAACTCGATGACGACGCGCTCTACTACTTGCGCACCCGTGGCATTTCCGAGGCTGAGGCGCGGCGACTTCTCATCGGAGGTTTCGCTGACCAAGCAGTCGATACCGTCGAGAACGACATCCTGCGGACATGGATCACCGAACGACTCCGACGCCACGATGCCTGAACAACAGAAAGTGAGCGAACAAGCGGTAGCCATCGGCTCGACCCGAGTATTCGTCCTCCCGCGCGAGTGCGAGGTGACCATTGTCCCGGCCGGACACCGGGCCACCCTGCCAGAAGGCGACCAGGTTACGGTGCTTCAGGCCCTTGGTGGTACCGCCACCGTTACTACCCGTGACGGTGAGATGGCGCGCCTCAGCCCGCAAGACTCGGTCGACTTCGGTTTTGTCCAAGCCCCGACGCCACGCGAGGCCGATGACGGGTCGACGTTCGAGATCGCCGCGGTGTGGGAAGCCGCTACCACGGTCTATGACCCGGAGATACCGGTCGACATTGTCGAGCTCGGTCTGATCTACCGGGTTAACGCTGATGAATTGCCCAGCGGTGATTGGGTCGTTGAGATCGACATGTCGGTCACCGCGCCGTTCTGTGGCATGGGTGACATATTGCGCGAAGACCTCCATAACGCGGTCGCCGCCTTACCGCGAGTTTCGGCGGTCAGCGTCACCCTGGTCTTTGACCCGCCATGGGACGCATCGCGCCTCTCTGATGTCGCCCGACTCGAGTTGGGAATGATGTGACCGATCCGACGACGGTTCCTCAGCCACAGGTATCGAGCCCGGAACTGGTCGGCGATGATCTTGACTCGGTTGCCATCATCAACGCGCTGCGCGGCGTCATCGACCCGGAGCTCGGCGACAACGTCGTGGACCTCGGGATGGTCAAGCGGCTCGAACGCAGCGCTGACGGCGCCGTGCACGTCACGATCTCACTCACCACAGCCGGCTGCCCGCTGCGTGCGCAGCTCATGCGCGACGCCAAGGCCAGAGTGGGGTCGCTACCGGGAATCGAAACCGTCAAGATTCATTTTGGTGAGATGACCGCCGATGAACGCAGTGACGTCATGTCGCGGGCCCGCTGGAAGGCGCGTGACAACGCCGTCGAGACCGACATCCCGGCTACCTGCAGAATCCTGGCCTTCGCGTCGGGCAAGGGCGGGGTCGGCAAGTCGTCGGTGACCGCCAACCTCGCTGTTCTCTTGGCCGAACGCGGCTTTACCGTCGGCGTGTTGGACGCCGATGTTGGTGGTTTCTCGATGCCGCGGCTACTCGGCATCGATAACTCGATCGAGGGCGAGCGCGGCGGTGAAGGCAAGACACTCATGAAACCCGTCGTCCGGCCGGTCGGCGAAGGAACGCTGCGCGTCGTATCGATGGGTTCAATTGCCGGGGCAAACGAGACCGAAGCAATCATGTGGCGCGGCCTGATGCTGAACCGCGCCGTCCAGCACTTCCTCGAAGACGTCCAGTGGGGCGACCTCGACTACCTGCTCATCGACATGCCACCGGGCACCTCCGATATCCAGATGGGTCTCGCCCGCATGCTGCCGAGGACCGACGTGGTGATCATCACCACCCCGGCCACTGCCGCCCAGCAAGTAGCGGCCCGTGCTGCAGATATGGCCCGAAAAGGCTTTCTCCGAGTCGCTGGCGTCATCGAGAACATGGGCCCCAGCGTGGACGCCGACGGCACCGTCACTGCAATATTCGGCTCGGGCGGCGGCCAGCAGCTCGCCGACAACATCGGCGTGCCTCTCCTCGCCTCGATCCCGCTCGACGCAGCCGTCGCCGCTGGTGGCGACAGCGGCTCACCGGTGGCCCTGGAACACCCTAGCTCACCGGCCGGTGTTGTCTACCAGCGCCTGGCCGAACTCGTTGTCACCGACGTGGCGCCACCCGTCGAAATTGCCGAGTGCAGCCTCCGCGGAGCATTGCTGCGTGCTGGCGCCGATATCGAAGGTGCCCGCCAAAGAGCCGAATCACGGTGAACATAGACTTCTCATGACGTTCACGATCGAACCCAAGCTCGTGTCCGGCATCACGTCGTTGACGCAAAGCGGGCAATGAATGGACCGTGCACCTCGACGACATCACCAGAAACCCTCGGGGCAACCGGCTACCGGTAATTCGCCGGATCCAGCATCGGCCTTGCCAGCGGGGCACCTGAGGCCCGAAGGTGCCTGGCAGCGCCGTCGTTGGTGGGGCGTGCCATGCTCTCGGTCATGGGAATCACGCCGCGGTCAGCGTCGCCGACATGGAACGCTCGTTGGTGTTCTACGTCGACCTCCTCGGCCTGGACCTCGTGTTCGACAGCGACATCAGCCCCAGCCCACCGCTCGATGCGGTGGTCGGCATGGACGACGCTGCCGGCCGGGTCTGTTGGCTCATGGCCGGCGACGCCATGTTGGAGCTGTGGCAGTGGGATCATTCTCAAGGCCGACCGCTGCCCGAGGACTACCGCCCAGCCGACCGCGGCGTCACCTATTTCGCGTTCGTCGTCGACAACGTCGAGGAGACCTTCCGCCGCGTCATCGACTCGGGGCACTCGGCGAACACCGAGCCGACCGATCTGCGAATGCACCTCACCACCTACGTCCGCGGCCCCGACGGCGAGATCATCGAGATCCTCGAGGACCGAGTGACCGACGAATGGCAGGCGCGATTGCGGGCGCGAGCGCAGGACAAACGGGCAGCGACGAGCTGACAGGCCGCCCAGACGGGAGCAAGGCGTGCGATTCCGCTGTCGCGGGAACCCGCCGCACGAAACGATGCGTGAGCTCCTTACCTTGTACACCGTCAGTCCACGAAAGGTCAGCCGTTGACCCCGTTCAACTCGCCCAGAGATTCGTCTCCTCCATCGCATGCCGAGACCGTGATCGTGGGTGCCGGCCTCGCCGGTCTGGCGGCAGCGCGTCTGCTGCACCGTGCAGGCCGTCAGGTGGTCGTGCTCGAGGCCTCTGATGGTGTTGGAGGCCGGGTCCGGACCGACCTGGTCGGTGGCTTCAGGGTCGATCGGGGGTTCCAGGTCCTGCTCACCGCATACCCCGAGCTCGCGACCCAGTTTGATGTGGACGCGCTGAATCTCCGATGCTTCGAGCCAGGCGCGTTGGTGTGGAACGGTAACGCCATGCATCTGGTCGGCGACCCGATTCGGCGGCCCCGGACGCTGTTGAGGACTGGGTTGGCCCCAGTAGGGTCGGTGTTGGACAAGGCACGGCTGCTGCGCCAACGAATCCGTTTGCAACGAACCGCGCCGGCCGACTTGTTGCGTCAGCACGACATAACCACGCTAGCGGCTCTCGAGGAGCAGGGTTTCAGCAGTCGGATGATCGAGCAGTTCTTTCGACCCTTTGTCGGTGGCATCCAGCTCGACCCATCGTTGCAGACAAGCCGGCGGATGTTCGATGTCATTCTCCAAAGTCTCCTGGGGGGACGCGCCGCCGTACCTGCTGAGGGAATGGGCGCCATTCCTGCTCAGCTGGCGAGCGGGCTCCCGGACGACGCCGTCCATCTCCACTCTGCAGTCGTGGTGGTGAAGCCCGGCGAGGTCGTCATCGAGCACGGTCCGAGCATCACCGCCGAACGGATCGTCGTCGCTACGGAGGGCCCGGCCGCAGCCGCATTGCTGGGTCTGCCTCGAGTCGATTCGAATCCGGCATCGTGTGTGTGGTTTACCGCCACGGCACCACCGATCCGGGACCGGTACGTCGTGCTCGATGGCACAGGGGCGGGGCCAGCGCTCAACATTGCGATCATGACCAACGTGGCACCGGAGTACGCGCCAGCCGGCGAAGTGCTGATTGCGGCGGCGTGCCCGGGCGTCGACGATCGGGGACTCGAGCACCCCGTGCGCGCCCAGCTGCGCGGCATCTGGGGGACGTGTGTCGATTCCTGGGTCCACCTCCGAACTGACGCCATCGCGCACGGTCAGCCACAGCAGTGTCCACCGTTCTCCCCGAAGAAACCCGTTGCCCTCGGCGAGGGACTGTTCGTCGCCGGAGACCATCGCGACACCGCATCGATTCAAGGTGCGCTGTTTTCGGGGCGGCGCTGCGCCGAAGCGGTCCTGTCCAGTCTCACCTGAGATCCGACATATCACGATGTCGCGATCGTTCGAATCAGCGACCGCAGATCCGCCGCCAAGGCAGTAGAGCAGGGCCTTCAGCGCCTATGGCCGGATCTCTCCAGGGCTTGGCTGCTGAGCGTGTCTTGCCAACCGTTCCAGGCCTTCAGCCAGGCTGATGCTCGGCTTCCACTGCAGGAGCTCGCGCGTGGCTCGCTGGTCGAACCAGTGCGCTGTGCCGAGCTGCTCTGCGAGGAAGCGCGTCATCGGTGGGTCGCTTCGAAGACCCAGGCCGTTCCAGATGAGCTCGGCACCGACACCGATGGCCTTGTTTACGCCCAGGGGCAGGTGCCGGGTCGGTGGCTCCACGCCGGTCGCGAGGCAAATGCTGCGAAGGAGCTCGGCCACCGGCCGGGGTTCGCCGTTCGAGACGACGAGCGCTTGGCCGTGGGCTCGTTCCGCGCCATCGATGGCGGCCATGACGGCCTGGGCCGCATTGTCCACATAGGTCGTGTCGACGAGTGCTGCTCCGGGCCCGACGAGGCGAAGGCGTCCGGCCCGGGCGCGCTGCACGACCCGCTCGACGAGTTGGGTGTCACCAGGGCCCCACACGAGGTGGGGCCGCAGCGAGACCACTGCCAAACCGGGCCGGTCAGCCTCCAGCATCAGGATCTCGGCCTTCGCTTTACTTCGCGCATAGCGGCTGCGTGCCCGCAGTGGTTGGGCGGGAGCGGCGGCGGCGCCGATCTGGGGAGCTCCTACGTGGGCAACCGAAGGGGACGAGATGTTCACGAGTCTCGTTACCCCGGCCTGGTTGGCCGCTGCCACCACGTTGGCTGAGCCGCGTACGTTCACATCCTCGAACGCGCTCGGTGGCCCGATGGGAGAAACCCGCGCAGCCATGTGAACAATGGTGTCCACGTCGTCGAGCGAGCGGGTGACGTCGTCCGGGTTGGTGATGTCGCCGAGGATCTCGCGGCAGTCGAGGCCCGAGCGGCTGCGTTGAAACACGGTGACGTCGTCGCCGCGGTGCACTAAGGCCGTTGCGACCGCCTTTCCGAACATCCCGCTTGCGCCGGTCACCAGGACCCTCACAGGCGCGACACCCTGGCGCCGGCCAGTACTGATTCGGCCCATGCGGCGATCCGTTGGCGTTCGATCTTGGAGTTGTGGCGGCGGTCCACGGGTAGCTGGCTGGTGGTCAGCACCGCGGCGACATCGTGGGGAATGGCCATCCGTACAGCTCCTGCCAGTTGCTCATCGGCAACGACATCGGCGGCTGATTCTGTCGTCGAGACCACGAGCACAAGTTGCTGGGTCCCGACCGGGCCAATCCCGACAGCGGCGGCCTGGCGCACGCCGTTAACGCTCTCCGCCTGGTGCTCGATCGCCACGGGCGTGAGGGGCCCCTTGGCGGAGAGGATGAGATGGGACATGCGTCCTTCGACCCAGAGCCGACCGGCGGTGTCGATGTGGCCGACGTCGCCGGTGCGATGCCACCCGCCTCGCCGAGCGTGGTTCTGGGTGGCCCACAGGGCATCGTACCCGTCGCTGGCATGCGCAGCGCGGACACAGATCTCGCCGGTGACTCCCTCCTGCAGAATGAAGTCCCAGGTGGAGTGCCCTGATTCGCTGATCGCTGTCACGGTCAGCTCCACCCCGTTGATGGGTACTCCAACGCAGACGCCATTGCCGGCACCGGCCGCCTTGATCTCCTCGAGTGAAATGTTGGTCACCGGCATGACCTCGGTCATCCCATAGGGAGTGTGGATCTCGGCGTTGACGAAGTGTGGCCTTATCGAGCGCAGCGCCTCCTTCGAGATTGGGGCGCCGGCCGAGGCTACGGCTCGTAGTTGCCTCATGGCTGCTCGTTGGTGGTCATCCAGCTTGTCCGCGGTAGCGACGACATTGGCAAGTGCCGCCGGCGAGGCGAAGGCAATGGTGGCCTGGATCGCTTGGGCTGCATTAGCGAAGGCGCCTGCGTCAAGTGAGCCCGGCGAGGACACGTCCATGGCCGGCACCACAGACGTGACCCCCAGCGCCGGCCCGAAGATCGCGAACGGCGCAAATGCGGCCAGGAGGCGATCGTCGCTGCTGAGGGAATACGTCGCCACAAGCGCGTCACGCTGCGCCTCAAGTTGCCTGTGACGGTAGGCGACGGCCTTGGAGGGTCCGGTCGAGCCCGAGGTGAAGACCACCGCAGCCAGGTCATCGGGGCCGGGTTGGAACTCGGACGCTCCAGGCCGGCTTGCACCGACCGGCTCGGCCAGGCTTGCCTCGACACGAAGCGTGCGCCGCAGCGCCGCCGGCAGCGTCTTCAGCGACAGTGCCTTTCCGGAGATGTTGAGGCCCCGCGCCAATGCCAGCCCACGCCAATCGGCGATGACGTAGTCGGGCCGAGCCGCCCGAAGAGCTTTGGCGATGCCACGGACCCCGAGTGCCGCGTCGGCCGCGACAACCACGGCGCCTGCGCGCCAACAGGCATAGACGATCGCCACGAGATCGATTCCCGGGGGGATCAAGGGAGCGACCCGGTCTCCGGGTTCCACGCCGGCGGCGATCAGTCGCTTGCGAAGTGCCTCCACCTGCTGTTCGAGATCCGCAAAACTCAGTGCTCTGGACACCCCAGCCGATCCATCGGGGGCCATCTCCGCGACGGCGACGGCGTCGTCGTTCTTCCGAGCCGCGATGGCGGACCACAATCTTTGTCCATCGTCAGTCGTGTCGTCGGTGCCTTCCGCGGGCGATCCGGGGGCGGCCGGGGTCAGGGTGGGTGCCGTGACGGTCTCCAGCCAGTCGAGGATCACGGTTTCTCCGCCGATGTCCTCCATGACGAGGTGGCCGGCATCTGCGTACCGGTGTACTGCCGCATGCGGCAGTCGTTTGCGAACATCGGCGAGGAACGCTGTCGAGAAGACCGGATCCTTGGCTCCCCACAGTAGGAGCGACGGAGTCTCCGCCAAGCGGTGTAGCCCACCCGCGACCGTGTCAAGCGTGGCGTACGTCGGGTGTTCGGGACCGAAAGGGATGTCCGCGACAAAGTGACCAATGCCGACTCGGCTTCCTGGGTTCGGGTACGGCGCGAGGTAAGCCTGCCGTATCTCCTTCGACAGGGGAGGGCGTGCCAAGCCCAGCGCGCCCTTCAAGAACGCGGGGCTGGACACGCAACTGGCGCGCAGCGTGGCCCGGGTGCGGACAGCCTGAATAAGTGGCGGTATCCGCACGTCGGGCCGAGCGACACCGGTGTTCATCAGAATGATCCCGGCCAGCTGGTCTGGGTGTGCGAGAGCCCAGCCGAGCGAGATGGGTCCGCCCCAGTCATGGGCAACCGTGACGACTGGCCCCTCGATCTCCAATGCGGCGGTCACCGCGCCGAGGTCACTGATGTGTCCCGCAAGCTCGCGGTTATCGCCGGTCCGGTCGGAGAATCCCATGTTGAGGGCATCGACCGCCACGACGCGCCAGCGTGTCGAAGCGGAAGCGAGCCGGCGCCACATGTAGGACCACGTCGGGTTGCCGTGGACGCACAACAGCGTGCCAATCGGGTCGACGACGCCGTTGTCGAGCACGTGCCACGTGTGCGCTCGGCCGTCAGCGGCGGTGGCCGATACCAATCGGGACCAGTCGGAATCCCACCCATAGAGGCCCGTAGGTGGGTGGCTCGCGTGCTGGAGTCGGCAGATCATCGCTATCGTCATAGGCTAAGGCCTTCGGTCCGAGGACACGAACGCGAGCGACCGATTCTGCAACAGAAGGAACATTCGCGATGTCAGCGCCTCAGTCCCGCTTCTCCGAGGTTGCCATCACCGGCCTCGCCCATGTCGATGCCGACGTCGTGGTCACGACACAGTCGATCGACGACCAGTTATCCGCGACGCTTGATCGCTTCGACATGCAACGCGACCTGCTTCAGAGTTTGACGGGCATCGAAGAGCGCCGCTTCTGGAGCGAAGGCATGATGCCGAGTGACGCGGCCGTACTCGCAGCCCAGAAGCTCCTGGGCGACAGCGATGTCGATCCGGACGCCATCGGCGTGCTCATCAACACCTCGGTCTGTCGAGATCACCTCGAACCATCTACGGCGTCGATTGTGCAGGGCAAGCTCGGCCTGGGCCGTGACTGCATGAACTTCGACGTCGGTAGCGCCTGCCTCGGCTTCCTCAGCGGAGCGAACATCGCATCGGCGATGATCGAACGAGGCGACATCGAGCATGCACTCATCGTGGATGGCGAGGATTGCCGCCAGATCGTCGAGGCGACCGTCGCCCGACTCCAACGTTCCGACGTGGACGAAGCCACGTTCCGCGAGCAGTTCGCCTGTCTCACGCTTGGATCCGCAGGGGTCGCAATGCTGCTGTCGAGGGCGGACGAAACAGGCGGCGGGCCGCGTTACCTGGGTGGGCTGAGCGTGTCGGCCGCCGAGCACCACGAGCTGAGCATCGGCGACCTTGAGGAGGGTCGTACCGACGCTCACGCATTGTTGATGGCAGGACTGGACCTCGCGAAGGACGGGTGGCAGGAGGCTCAAGCCGAATTCGACTGGTCGACCGACTCCGTGGCGATGGTCGCCGCACACCAGGTGAGCCGTGTGCACACCGACATGCTGATCGACCGGCTTGGATTCAACGAAGACCAAGTGCCGCGGACCTATCCGACCTTTGGCAACACCGGCCCCGCCTCGGTGCCGACCGTCCTTTCCAAAGAGGTCGATGCCGGCCGGGTCCGGTCCGGAGACCGCGTGATCCTGACAGGAATGGGGAGTGGGCTCAACGCCTCGGCGGTCGAGGTCGTCTGGTAGGGAAGCTGTCGACGAGGGGCCGGACCACGGCGTAGGGGAGTGTGGTCAGGAGAGGGCGCTTTTGTACGTCTTCAGGGCGCGAATTCGGGCTTCGGCGTGGTCGACGATGGGCGCAGGGTAGGTATCTCCGAGAATTACGCCGGCTGTGGCTAGCTGGCCGGGGTCGGCAGCGGCGGGCTGATGGAT
>CAWKYX010000084.1:0-12231 GCA_963854265.1 Acidimicrobiia bacterium | reverse complement strand
CAGAGAGAGGACGAACTGCCGAAGTCTCCATCTGATTCGCGACCGCTGCAGGGTCGGTCTCGATCGAAGCTGGAGCCTCGTCGGCTTGCTCGAGAGCCGGCGCGCGGATGTACTCAGGTGCTGCACCCGGCACGACGAACGGCCAACGCGGCATCCGAACGTCGGCGCCAAGACCGTCAACATCGGCCCAGAAATGGCGAACCGCATGCTGCTCACTAGCAAGCATGTCCGCGAACGAAGCCACCGAACCCGCTGGAGTGTGCTGCGCCTGCAACGCCTCGACCGCTTCGTCCACCGTCACGGTCGAAGTCCAAGCTTGGATGATCTCGTCGAGTTCGTCGGCCCGATCGAAACGCTTGGCCGGAATGTACAAATCTTCGTCGACCAGCAACTCCACCTGGTCCATGGCGATACATAGACCCTCCCACTGGGGTCCTGTGATCGCAGCAATACACACCCAACCATCGAGGCAAGGAAAGAGCGTGAGTGGGTGATGTTGTTCGCCGAAACGGTTCCCCCACCGCTGCTTGACCACGCCCTGATGGGTGTAGATCGCAAAGCTCCACTGATGCCCGGCTGCCAACGCCTCTAGGGCCGACACCTCGACCAGGTCCCCGAAGCCAGTCGACTTCGCCGACATCACCGCGGCCTGCACGCCAATTGCCGCCGTTACGCCAACGAGGTGCGTCAACCACGCTCCCCCACCCGGCAGCGGCGACCGGTCTGGCTCCCCATTGAGATTCATGTGACCAGCGAGCGCCCAATGCTCCAGCGGTCCAGCTCTCCAATGGGACTTCGGTCCAGTCAGTCCGTAGGGGGTGATCACGGCAGCAACGAGACTCGGGTGCGCCTCCAATGCTGCAACGACATCGCTGTGGAGGGCCCCGACATCACCCTCACCTTCGACCACCACCACGTCAAACCCAGCGACGAGATCGGTCAATCCAGTTCCGCGATCGACGACACGACTCGTCTTGTTCGCCTGCAGGTACTCCCACGCAGCAGACACCTTCGAATCGCCGACCGGCATCGCCGCCCGTAACGGCGAACCAGTCGCCGACTCACCAACGACGACCTCGGCTCCCACCGCAGCCAACATCCGCGTGCAATATGCACCAGCGCGGCTGATGCTCAAATCGAGCACCCGTATTCCCCTCATGAGCAAGCCTCCAGCCACAGTCTGGCAAACGCTAGAGCGACACGCCGCGGGTCCCGCTCAGGCCTGTTGGCTCAGGGTCTGGGACAATGGGTTTAGCAAATGTGTCGGCTAGCCAGGTCACCCTGCTTTTCACAGACATCCAGGGTTCGCCGCGGCTCTAGGAGGAGCAGCCCGAGGGCATGGCCGCCGCGTTGGAACTCCACGACGAAATCCTCCGAGGTTGCGTCGAGGACGCCGCCGGCGCAGTGGTCAAAACCATGGGCGACGGTGTGGTGCCAGCGTTCGAGACCGAAACGGACGCGTTTACTGCGGCGCTGGCGAGGCGATTCACCGTGACGATGATTATTTCGGACCAACGGTAAACCGTGCCGCCCGTTTGATGGGCGTTGGTCATGGTGGCCAGGTGTTGGTCTCCGCTGCGACAGCGCAGCCGCTGGACCATCGACAGCTACTCGATCTCGACCCGCACCGGTTGCGCGACCTGACAGCGGCCGAACAGATCTTTCAACTCGTCGGATCTGGTTGAACCTTCGAACTCCGCTTCCGGCCACGATCGAGTACTCGCGCACCGGCGCCTCGCTGTCTAGCAGAATGTCGGGGAACGACAGTGAGACTGATTCTGAAAGCGAGCTGACAATGGGCATCATGCAGATGGCCGAGCAGGCCTTGACCGAAATCGACACGATGACTTGCGAAGAGGCAGTTGAGCGCAAGGACGACGAGGGACTCGTTTTTGTCGATGTCCGCGATATTCGCGAGGTGGAGCAGAGCGACACGATCGAGGGCTCGCACCACGCGCCGCGCGGCATGATCGAATTCTGGTTCGACCCCGAGAGCCCCTATCACCGCGAGATTTACGCTGACAAGGACAAAACCTACGTCTTGTTCTGCAATGGCAACCCTCGCTCCGCGCTGTCGGCAAAGGCGCTGAAGGACATCGGCATCACCAACATCGCCCAGTTGTCTGGCGGAATGCCCGCTTGGCGAGATGCTGGCGGGCCGACGGTGGAAAAAGGCCGAAAGTGAGAACCGTCACTCACCGCCTGCAAGCGCCGCTTCGTAGCGCACCTTCGCGAGATCAACACACTCATCGATGTCCTCTTCGAGGAGATACCGGTTGCTTACGAGCGTGATTGCGGCTTCGCGCACCTGCAACAGATATTGATTTGCGCCTGCATACCGAGCGCCCACATCTAAAAACGGCGCCGAACTCCCGACGTACTCAAGCAACTGTCCATCGCCGCCCGTACCGGCAGCGCGAGGATTGAATCCGGTGTGTACACCAACGGGCACCGTAACGTCTGGCATGGCAACCCCGCCGGTCTCGTTACCGTCCACATCAACCGCAGAGACGACGGTGGCATAGGCAGGGCCGGTCGATTGCGCGGGAAATGCGCCAACGCCTTCGCTGGCTCGCGACCCCAGGTCGAGCGGCCGCACGCCCGGCAGTACGGGTGCGAGGGGAAGCGTCAGCAGATCACTCGTCGCCAGTGATTGAAGGACCTGCTCGCGTGTCGCTGCGGTTCCATCAGCCGATCGGGGATACACGCTGGCCGGCGGCTCGACGTCTTCCATCACCCACGAGCGCAGATTCTCAAGCGCGGCCCGATACAGCGGGCGGTAGTCGATGGTGTTGAAGCGATTGGCTGCACTTGAACCAAACACGCTCAGCCGTGCGTAAGGCAGCTGACCTGGGTTGTGCTCGGTTCCGGCGAATAGGTAGCGTTTGACACCTTGCGGTAGCTCGACATCGTCGCCGGTGTCGAGGTTGATATGAGACAGGCCAGCGTCGCCGCGCCAGTACTCCGAAGAGGTGTCGGTGTACATGATGCGCGGAAGTTTGTTCTGAGCACTGAGATTGTCCAGCAGACCCGCCCGGTTACCAGTCTGCGGGTCGGTTTGCGGATGGTCTGCAAAAGGAAACAGATGGCCGAATGCGGGCGTCGGTTGCACCGAAGGCTGGCCGTAGCGCTGATTGAATTCGCCCCGTCGGCCGCCAGCGATGTGAGCAAGAATCCCGTCAAAAACCTGATTGCCCTGCTCGTCGACATTGAGACCGAGGTGCAGCATCGTTCTCAGGAATCGTCCGCACTGGGACATGCCTTCACCGATGAGATGGGTTACCGAGTCGCCAAAGGGTGAGTCTTTGCTATCTCGCGCAAAGCTTGCGAACTCTCGCACCGCAAGCAAACCAACGCCCGCTACCGGGCACTGAGCTGGCGTATACAAGATGTCGTAGACCAGGCCCGGTTGAAAACCCCCGTCAAGTTCGATGCCGTCAAGTTCGACAAAATCGGACCCTTGATCGTCCTCGCTAATGAAACGCCAGCTCTCCTGCGGGAGGGTCTTCGCCTCTCCGTAGTGGGTCTCGCGGACCATCAGCTGAGCTGTCTCCAGGGACGCCGGATCTGGAGCAATCGGAGCGTGTTTCCCCACATTGCCGACGTGGTGATCGGTCAGCGCATAACGCGACGTCGGCTGGGCGGGTTGGATGCGCAGGTTCATGCGCGACGGCGCCCCCAGGCGTTCCGGTGGTACGTGCGGCGCTCGCAAACCCAGGCGTTCGACGCAATCGGGCACATCCCATTGCCAGCCCACAAAGGCCACACACCAGCCACGGCGCATGAGGTGGCCGTCGCCAGCATTTACGTCCGCACTTGGCACCAAGTCTGCTGGCGCATTGTTGAGCAAACGCATCGCAATCCGATTACCACGATTGGGTACTTCAACCAACAGTGGGCCGGACGCCTTAGCGGGATTGTCAGGCACCAGCAGCGTGACATCGCCGTTGAACAAAACGCGGCCGTCGGCGTCTCGCTCGCATAGCGCCAGATCGGTGATATCGACGTTGGCTAGGTTCTCTGGATCAACGGCGTAATGGGCGATGCCATCTATACGTGTGTAGGTGCCGGCGTCGCCGAACAATTCTCCGTTGCCAAGGGGTTCCGAGCTGACGACTTCAAATCGGGTCACGGCCATCGGCGTTTCCAGTCTTAGGTGCGCTCGCGACTGTAGGCGGGCCCAACCCGGGGTGTGGCCAACCTGCTGGCTGTCACTCGCCGCCATCCACCATCCACCATCCACCAAGTCAATCGGTCACGCTCGCAGCGCCCTGCGCACCGGGGGCTGGCGCGCAACTAGGGTTGGCGCTGTGAAGTTCGGAATCATGTTTGCCAACGCAGGCCGCTACGCAACGGGCGAAGGTGCGAGTGCGCTCGCGATCGCTGCAGACGAGTGCGGAATCGAATCGATCTGGGCGGTAGAGCACGTCGTCATCCCTCACGGCTACCAATCGCAGTACCCCTACCACGAGAGCGGACGGATCCCTGGAGGAGAAGACCCCGATCTCCCCGATCCTTTGCTCTGGCTCGCGCACGCCGCAGCTCTCACAACGCGAATTCGCTTGGCCACCGGCATTCTGATCGTGCCGCAGCGCAACCCTCTCGTTCTCGCGAAGGAGTGCTCCACACTCGCCAAGCTGTCCGGGGATCGGTTCGAGCTCGGCATCGGCGTCGGCTGGCTTGAAGAGGAGTTCGGCGCCCTTGGGGTGCCGTGGCCCGCCAGAGGACGAAGGACCGACGAGTACTGCGAAGCCATGCAGGCTCTGTGGAGCCAAGAACATGCCGAGTACCACGGCGAATTCGTCGACTTCGCCGGAGCGATCTCGCGGCCACAGCCCACCGGCGGATCAATCCCGATTGTGGTGGGCGGCCACAGCACAGCGGCCGCCCGACGCGCTGGGCGCTACGGAACCGGCTTCTTCCCGGCCAGCGGTACAGACGAGGAACTGACGGAGCTCTTTGCGGTCGCACGCGCCGAGGCAACCGCCCAAGGGCGCGATCCTGATGCCATCGAGATGACGACCATGGTGTGGTCTCCTAGACGCGAGTCACTCGACAGGGTCAAGGAGCTCGAAGACCTGGGCGTCGACCGCCTGGTGGTGGCGCCACCCACATCGAACCCCGCCGCAATCCGTCAAGCCATCGAGGAATTCGCCGAGCTCGTCGCGCCGGTTGCGACGATCTGATCAGGACGCTCATGCCAGCCGCCCGCCGCATCCGTCCTGGGGTCAACGAAGGTGTGGCGATGGTGCTGGCCGAGGGTGGAGAGTTCGACACGCTCAGGGTCGAATCAGGTAACCGTCTCGTCCAGCCGAAGCTGCCGCACATCGCGATTCCGACCACGCTCTCGGCAGCTGAGTTCACCAGCGCCACGGGGATCACGAACCCGGCGAGCGGCGTCAAGGAGATCTACGCTTCGCTCAGTCTGGCCGTCCGGTGGGTGATCCTCGATCCTCTGACGGCCGCGGCAACGCCACAACGCCTGTGGGCCGGCACGGGAATGAAGCTGGTGGCCGCTGCCTCGAAGCTGCCCACATGACACTGTCCAACCTCCACAACGTGGGCGTGGGCGCGGTCGCAGCGTTGAGGCACCAGCTCGGCGGCAGGTGCGGCGTCCCCCACGGCGAGGCGAGCACCATTGTTCTGCCCCATGTCATGCGCTGGAACGGTGCCGCAGCCGCGCCCGCCCTCGGCCGCGCCGCGGACTTCCTGGGAGAGCCAAGCCCCGCAGCGGTAGTCAGTCGGGTGGAGGCTGTGACACGCCAACTCGAACTCCCCACCCGTCTGCAAGACGTGGACGTCCACCGGGGCGAACTTGACCACATCGCGCGACATGCAGCGCTAGAGGCCGCCTCCCGCGGCAACGTGCGGCCCGCTAATCAACAGGGGCTGCGCGAGATCCTCGACGCCGCATACTAAATGGCGGCCGCTCAGCGATCTGGCCCGCCCTGGCTGTCAACCGACGCAGAACGCTCACCCATCAGGGTCACGCCGTCATAGCCGCCAGCGTCGAAGGACATGAAGATGCGGTCGCCACTGGTAGCGCGCTATTGCTACATATGCCGGGTATATCGCTGTGGTGAGGTCAATCGGCTGTGATCTTCACCTCGTACACCGTGGACTCAAGGAGCCCAGTCTCGGCGTCGAGTTGCCCTGCGCCCACGGCCTGCACCGTGTTGAGCCAGGCCTAACGCTCGTCACCTGTCTGAAAGGCGGGCGCCGCTGCGATCAGGCCGGTCCCCATGTCTACCCGTCCGCCGTACTCGACGTAGATAAACGCCCCATCGTCAGTCTTAAGCGTGAAACGAACATCGAGACACCCCTGGCCGTCTAAACCCATCGTCAACCAGTCCGCTGCATCATTGGTCGCCAGCGTGGCGTTGACCCGGTCACTAGTGAGGGTTACCTCCGACACACCGACAACCAGACGGGCTCCTTTGGGGCCGGCCCCAACTTCCATCACTGACATAGCTACCTGCTAATCGAGGTGACCGGCCAGAAGGGGGCCCAGATTTCCTCGAAGGGGCAAATGCGTTAACGGGCTCTGAACCACTTCGCCGCTGAGGGCGTCGGTATCAGGGCCTGCGCGTGGCGACCAAGCACGAGTCCTGGCCGCCGAACCCGAACCCGTTGACGACCATGTTGTCAACGGGCCGCTCGACCGGAACGCCGCCCAACGGCACGTCGAATTCGACCGCAGGATCGAGGTCGGTGGTGCCGGCGGTTGGGACGACGAGCCCGTTGGCCATTCCCCAGAGGCCGGCCAGTAGCGCGGTGCTGTTTGCGGCACCCCCGCTGTGGCCGACGTGACCCTTCACCGAGGTCGCGGTGACGGGGTTCCCCGAACGCGAGAACACCTCGTTGATGGCGGCGATCTCCGCGGCGTCGCCGAGCGGAGTGCCGGTGCCGTGGGCCATGACGACATCGACGTCGTCTGGCGCCAGCCCAGCGTCCGCGAGTGCCTCGCGCATCACTTGTTTCTCATAGGTCCCATCGGGATGAGGAGATGATGGGTGGTAGGCCTCGGCGGCCGACGCATAGCCCCTTATGTACCCGTAGACGTGAGCACCGCGCTGGTGGGCGTGCTCAGCGCGCTCAAGCATCACCATCGCCGAACCCTCGCCTTCGACGATCCCTGTTCGGTTGACGTCGAACGGGATGAGCGCCCGGTGCGGGTCCTCGACTGCCTGGAGCATGCCGAGGTTGGCTTGGCTATAGAAGGTGAGCAGTTGGAGCGCAGCGTCGCTTCCACCCGCCAGCATCGCGTCTGCTCGTCCGCGCTCGAGGATCCAGCAGGCCATACCGATCGCATCGGCGGAACTCGCGCATGCCGTCGAAACGGTGCTGAGTGGCCCATGGAGACCGAACCGCATCGCGATTTGCCCCCCAGCCATATTGGGCCACGCAGCGATGTTGAGCTTGCGCGACACCGCCTCGGGCCCCTCGACGGACAATCCATGCTGCGACGCGGCCAGAATTTCTACGCCCGCCATCGATGTGCCGTGTACGCAGCCGGTGCGATCAGGATCGAGCTCTCCAGCCGAGTCCACCGCTTGCTGGCTCGCCGCGAGAGCAAGGTGGGTGAAGCGCGCCGAGCCGTCCTTGACGCGGGCATCCATCCAGTGGTCGGGATCGAAGTCGATGACCCGCCCCGCCCAGGCGTGCTCGGCGCCGGGTTCCCCTTGGTATGGCGCGGGGCCAATTCCGATCGTACCGCTCGCACAGGCGGTGCCGAAGGTCTCGAAGGTCGAACCGATCGGTGAGACGACCCCTACACCCGTGATCGCAATTGGCTCCATGGCACGAGAGTATCACTGCGCCTCAGTTCTATTCGCCTGTCTATTGGGGTCGCCGAGCACGACCGGAACGCCCCCCAGCAAGGGCACTGTCGCATTGAGGGATCGGCTCGTCGCCCGAGGTCATCATGCTCGCCAGACCCATCATCAGAGGCTCGACCCAACAATGGTGTCCTGGGCCCAAGCCTGCGGTACCCACTATGTGGCGCAGCCTGTTCGGTCGCCCGTGATGACTACCCGATAGCCACGACATCGAGATCAAGGCTGTGCACTGTCACGACCTCGCCTACTTCTGCACAGACAGCCAAGGAATCTGCTGTGAACACATGGTCATGAGCAGATGCAGTTGGCGAAAGTGGAAACGCCTTGACAACTAAAACACGCCCGCCCCACATCGAATCATCCCGGGCAAACGCCTCGTCGAAAAGTTTCACGCCATCCATCAAGATTTCGAGAAAAAACGAGGGAGTGATGGCTTCCCCACTGGCCAGGTGACATGTGCTCGGCAAGGTGAAGTCGAGCCAGCCGGTTGCGTCCAAGTGCCGTTGGCTAACGGCACGGGAGTCCGCACCATCGGATCCTCGAGGCTTGTGTTTCCTGAGCCGGGAAACTCAAACGTGGCTTCGAGACTGGTCTGGTGAACAAACCCTCCGGGGAGACATCCGAGCTTCTCGACAAGCGCAGCCCGCACGAAACGCACGGCACCCCAGACAGCCGGTCCGCAAGATCGCAGACAGCCTCGAGTTCGCCGACATCTATCGGGGCTACGAACTTCTGCAGTACCGGTCGTCCGGCTGCGGCCACTACTACGGTCGCGAAGCCGGGGTGGAGTTACGCGAGGACATCGACACCGTTCTCGAACCAGGCATGGTGGTCTCCATGGAACCGATGATCATGATCCCCGAAGGTATGCCTGGAGCCGGCGGGTACCGCGAACATGACGTGCTCGTGGTCGTCGAAGACGGCGCCGAGAACATCACAGCATTCCCGTACGGCCCCGAACACAACATCGTTCCCGGCCGCTGAGGTCCTGTTCGCCGGCTAGCAGCTTCGCAAGTGTCATGGAACGACATCGATGAGAGGGCCACTCGAGAGCGGTTAGTTTGTGAGAATGAAGAGGTTCAGTGATCTGGTCGTCATCGAAATTGGGGGTTCGATAGCCGGGGCCTATTGCGGGAAACTGTTCGCCGACCATGGCGCCAAGGTGACCGTTGTCGGTCCTGACAGTCTCAACGAGCACCAGCGGGTCTACCTCCAGGCCAATAAGGCTATGGCCGACAGCTTTGATGCTTCCGAGGCTGACGTGATTATCGAAAGCTCGGCCCGCCACCTGCTGCGCCCTTCAGAACTCACATGCCCACAGGCCGTTCGGGTCCAGCTGAGTCATTTCGGAACGACCGGACCGCACGCAGAATGGCAGGGCACTGACCTCATCGATTATGCCCTGGGTGGCCACCTCTATCTCTACGGCGACCCCCAGCGGGAACCGCTTCGCGGTCCCGCTAACCAGCCGGCTTATGCCGCCGGGCTGTATGGCTTCGTCGGCGCTGTGACTGCGCTGTTAGCTCGGGAGCAGACCGGCGTTGGTCAGACCGTCGAAGTGAGCCATGTTCAGTCGATGGTGGCCCTGCATCAGTTCACGCTTTTGCGGTACGCCATGACCGGCGCCGTGCTGTGTCGTATGGGTAATCGGTTCACCGGGCAAGGTCAGCCAAACGGTCTATATCGGTGCGCGGACGGTTGGATTTCCATGTCGGCCGTCAGTGACCATCAGGTCGAGGCTCTGCTCGAAGTGACCGAGCTGACCCACCTGCTCGACCATCCGTTGATCAGCTCTCCGATGGACTTCCAGTCCCACCCGTCGCTCCTCGACGACGCCCTCAATCCTTGGTTGGCTCAGCGTCCGCTCGATGAGGTCGTCGACCTCTTCCAGGCCATGCGGATACCGGCATCGCCGGCCACGACAATGACCAGCCTGCTGGCCGATCCCCATCTGGCGGTCCGGGACTTCTGGGAGGAACGCGACGGCTACCGGATGCCGGGCTCGCCGGTTCGGCTCAGCAACGAGCAGCCAAGCGGAGGCCGATCGTGGGAGCGCCAGAGCGCCGACAAAGGTCCGTTGGCCGGGCTGCGAGTGCTGGATCTGACCCGAGTCTGGGCTGGGCCGTTGTGCACGAGGACGCTGGCCGATTTTGGAGCCGACGTTGTTTGGATCGAAGCGGCGTGGTCTCGCGGCCCGAAGAGCCTCCCCGATTCGGTGGTCGAGGCGACACGGTACTTTCCTAACAACGATCAGGGCGACTGCCAATGGAACCGCAACCCCCACTACATTAAGTACGCGCTCGGAAAACGTTCGGTAGTGCTCGACCTCAACCAGCCGGCCGGGCTAGAGCTCCTGGCCGAGATGATCCCCCACTATGACGTGATCATCGAGAACTACAGCCCTCGAGTCATGCCGAATTTTGGCTTCGACGAGGACCGTATTCATGAGCTCAACCCCGACATCGTCTACGTGACAATGCCTGGCTACGGTCGAAGTGGTCCGGCCGAGCACTGGTTGGCGTACGGGTCGAGCGTCGACTCTCACGCCGGGCTGTCGAGCCTTATTGGTTACCCGGATACCAGCCCGTGGAAGGGTGGCGTTGCCTGGCCAGATCCCATCGCCGGGCTCCATGCGGCGGGTGCCATCCTGACCGCGATATGGAACCGCGAGGCCGACCCGAAACGCGGTGGCGTGACCGTGGAGAATGCTCAAATCGAGGCAGCGATCGCTGTTGTTGGCGATCGGCTGATCGAGGCCCAGGCCGACGGCGATCCGCCGGCGCAGGGAAATCGGGAGCCGGCCTTTCTGGCCCAGGGTGTGTATCCCTGCGCCGGTGATGATCGATGGATCGCCGTTTCCATCATCGATGACGATGTTTGGCGAGCTCTGCGTGAGCTGACGGGCTTTGACCCCGATGTGATCAAGGACCACGACCGCTTCGACGCGGCAATGGCCAGCTGGACAGCCAACAAAGATCAGAATCAGCTGGCGGGAGAGCTACAACAGGCCGGAGTGGCGGCCGCCGCGGTGCTGGACGCTGCCGGGGTCATGGCCGATCCTCACCTGCAGGCTCGTCACACCTTTGTCGAGCTACAACAGCCCGAAGTCGGGCCGTTCGTCACCCCCATCACGCCGGCATCCTTGTCGCTGACACCAGCCGTCGTCCGTCGCCCGGCCCCGACGTTGGGACAGCACAACGCCGAGGTTCTGAAGGCTGACCTCGGAATCGACGATCGGCGGTTGGCGTTGTTGGGCGAGGCAGGCGTGATCGCCGACCAACCACCGGGCTAGCTGCACGAGATTCGGGGTTCGCTTCGGGGCAGGTGAATCCGCAACGTGAGGTAAGGCCCTGTGCGAAGCTACGCAACCATGGACGGAATTTTGGTTGTTGAGTTAGCTGGGGGTTTGGCTGGAGCTTGGTGTGGTCGGTTGCTCTCCCATCTCGGAGCCGAGGTCATCCTGGTGGAACCGCCAGCGGGGTCAGCCCTGCGGACGCGCCAGCCGACGCTGAAGCAGGGGGAGAGCGTCTGGCACCACTGGCTCAACGGCAACAAGTCGTCGGTTGTCGCGGCCGACTCGGCCGCGGCTGAGGAGTGGGCGGCACGGGCTGATTGCGTCATCCATACCTCGACGGGTGATGAGCCCGACGAAGGTGTCGCGGATCTCGCGGCACGGCTCCGAGCCGATCGCCCCGCCCAGGTATTCGCGTCGTTGTCCGCTCACGGCCTCACTGGGCCGTGGCGCAGTCACGCATCATCTGATCTCACCGAGTGGGCCGCTGGGGGGCAGCTCTATCTCACTGGAGACCCCGACCGGCCTCCGGTGCAAGGTGGCGGACCGTGGCCCGGCTATTTCACGGGTAGCGCTGCCACCTACGCCATCCAGGCAGCGCTGTTCCAGGCTGGTCTCACTGGGCAGGGCCAGTTGATCGACGTCGGGGCTATGGAGGTCATGGCCGCCTCCCACCAGTGGACCATCAGTGCCTATACCCAGACTGGATACGTCAAACGCCGCGACGGTAACCGGCTGGCGGAGTCTTACCATCCATTGGGGATCTACCGGTGCAGCGACGGCTGGGTGCAGCTCGCGGCTTCGTCGAATCTGGCGTGGGAGAGCGTTTGTATTCTCGCCGGATGTGTCGAGCTGCTGGCCGATGATGCGCTGCTGACCCCAGCTGGACGCTATGACCACGCTGACGAGATCGATCGCGCTATCGAGCCCTGGTTTCTCGCTCAGTCCGCCGCCGACGCGATAGCCGCGCTCCAGGGGATTCGCGTCCCGGCGAGCATCGTCAACGACCTGCACGGGATATTGAACGACGAGCAGCTCGCCTCTCGACAGTTCTGGAGCCCGGTTCCCGATCTCGGTCCCGCAGCCCGCGTTCCTGGTCCT
>CAWKYX010000083.1:0-12523 GCA_963854265.1 Acidimicrobiia bacterium | reverse complement strand
CGAAGCAGCCCGCGAGATCAACCAAGACCGCTTGGCCGCTGTCTTGTTGCTGACAGCGTTCAGTCAGCGCGATCTCATCAAGCAGGCATCAGAGGCAGGCGCGCTGGCGTACCTTGTGAAGCCGTTCCAGCGCAGCGAATTGGTGCCGGCGATCGAGCTCGCGCTGGGCAGGTTTCGTGACCTGCGCGCCATCGAAGGCGAGGCTGCCGAGCTCCAAGAGCGCCTCGAAACCCGCAAGGTGGTCGACCGCGCCAAGGGCAGACTGATGGACGAACAAGGCATGACCGAGGGTGATGCCTACCGTTTCATTCAGCAACGCGCCATGGAGGAACGGTCGAGTATGCGTGTGGTCGCCGACGAGGTTCTCAACGCCTGAACGGGGTTGCCTCGGCCGTCAGCGGCCTGCGATAACCTCCGCGCTATGCCCACTGTGATGTTGATTGACGGGAACTCGCTCACCTACCGCGCGTTCTTTGCATTGCCCACCGACATGGCCACTGCCAGCGGACAAGTGACCAACGCTGTCTTCGGTTTCACGGCGATGCTCATCAACCTGATGCGAGACCACCGCCCCGACAACATCGCCGTGTCCTTCGATCTGCCCACGCCGACTTTCCGGCACAAGCGCATCCCCACCTACAAAGACGGCCGGAAAGAGACACCAGACATCTTGCGCCAGCAGATGGGGTTGGTTCGCCAAGTCGTCGAGACGCTCGAGATTCCCATTGTCGAGGCCGAGGGATTCGAAGCCGATGATGTCTTGGCCACGCTCGCGACCCAGGCCCGAGACGCCGGTGACAATGTCATCGTGGTGACCGGCGACCGAGACGTGTACCAACTCGTCGAAGACCCCTTGGTCAAGGTGCTCTACAACAAGCGAGGGGTGTCGGACTACGCGTTCTACGACGAGGCCGGGATCGAGGAACGCACGGGGGTGAAGCCTTCTGACTATGTGATCTACGCGGCAATGCGCGGTGACACGTCGGACAACTTGCCGGGCGTGCCGGGCGTTGGCGAGAAGACCGCGGCGAAGCTGGTCAACAAATACGGCAGCATCGACGAGATCTACGCTGCCGTCGGCGATCAGACCCCGAAGCTCAGCGAGAACTTGGCGGCGGCCGAGGATCAGGTCCGCCTCAACGCAGACGTCATGGTGTTGGTTCGCGATGTGCCACTCGAGGTCGGCATTGCCGATCTCCAGATGGGCGAGTTCGACGCGGAGGAACTGCGTCAACTGTTCGACTTCTTGGAGTTCCGGACGCTGTATGACCGCTTGGCGGAGGTCCTCGAAACCGATCTCGGCGCTCCGGCTTCCAACGCCGAAGTGCTCGAGGCCGAGCGCACCGACATCGATTCGATTGCTGAGGCACAAGAGTTGCTGGCTGAGCTGAAGCTCGGCGAAGGACCGCTTGCGGTGGCTCCGGCTTGGGTTGGCGAAGACGAACGAGGGCAACTCGAAGGAGTTGCGCTCGTCACTGATGCCGACGCCGCCGAGGTTGCCTGGCTGTCTGGCGAACTCATCAACGACGAGTCCGTCGCCGCGGCGCTCGCCGAGGTCGCCACCTCGCCGCGTGGCCTGGCCGGCCATGGCATCAAGCCGCTTGTGCGGTTTCTGTTCGGTCGAGGGCTGGGCGTGGCCAACCTCGTGCTCGACACGCAACTCGCGGCCTACCTGCTGGATCCTGCCGAGTCGCGTTACGTCCTCGACGAGCTGGTGCTGCGCTACGCCAACTTCGAGTTGCCATCAGAGTCCGCCGCTGCTGAGGGTCAGCTGGACCTAGACGGGACCTCCACGCCCGCAGCGCAGATCGCGGCCCGCCACGCACTGGCCGTTGCGAAGCTCTCGGGACCTCTGCTCGACTCCCTCGACGCACAGGGCCTGCGGTCGCTCAACGATGACATCGAGGTGCCCCTGGTCGGGGTCCTGGCCAAGATGGAGCATCTTGGTGTTGGTGTCGATGTTGCGCGGCTGACGGCCTTGCGCGACGAGCTCTCTTCGGAGGCAGACCGGCTGCGGGGTCTCGTTGTCGAAGATGCCGGCGAGGAGTTCAACGTCAACTCCACCAAACAGTTGCGCGAGATCTTGTTCGAACGCCTGGGGCTCACCCCGCAGAAGAAGACCAAAACGGGCTACTCGACCGATGCCCAAACGCTCGAGAAGATGCGCGACGACCATCCCATTGTCGAGCATCTCCTCCAATACCGCGAAGTCGAGAAGCTGCGGTCCACCTATGGCGAGGGCTTGCTGGCCGAGGTCGGCGAGGGCGACAGGATTCGGGCGACCTTCAACCAGACAGTGGCCCGGACCGGAAGGCTCAGTTCCGACGCGCCCAACCTCCACAACATCCCAGTGCGGTCCGAAACAGGGCGTGTCTTTCGCGAGGCCTTCGTCGCTGCCGACGGGTTTGAGCTGCTGGTCGCGGACTACAACCAAATCGAACTGCGCTGTATCGCACACCTCGCCGAAGATCCTGGGTTGATCACTGCCTTCGAAGCTGGCGACGACATCCACAACGCCACCGCCGCTCGCGTGTTCGGTGTCGCCCCTGATGAAGTCACCACCGAATACCGCTCCAAAGCCAAGATGGTGAGCTACGGCCTGGCCTACGGCATGGAGGCCTACGGTCTCGGTCAGCGCCTGGGAATCCCAACCAGCGAAGCTGCCGAGATTCTCAAAGCCTATTTCGAGGCCTTCCCCGCGGTGCAGCAGTACATGGAAGACACGGTCAACGAGGCCCGAGAGCGTGGCTACACCGAGACGCTCTTTGGCCGCCGGCGACAGATCCCAGAACTGGCGTCCGGTAACTTCCGTATCCGTCAAGCTGGAGAACGTCAGGCCATGAACGCAGGTATCCAAGGGCTGGCCGCTGACATCTTCAAGGTTGCTTTAGTCAACTTGGACCACGCGCTCGAAACTCGGGCCATGGAATCGACCGTCATCTTGCAGGTCCATGACGAGGTCATCCTCGAGGTTCCCCCAGATGAGATCGACGAAGCCAGAAAGCTCACCATCGACGTGATGGGTGATGCCTTCGACCTTCGCGTGCCGCTGGAGGTCAACCTGTCGACCGGGCATTCTTGGGCTGACGCAAAATAGCGGCCGGCTCAATCAGCGAGCGGGAACCGCACCCCGTTGCTCTGGCCGAGAACGGCACCGCCGCTGGCACTGGCACGAACCGCATACGTGGCGTTTGGGTTCTCGAGGCGCTCTACTTGGAGTTCTCGAACCGTTGGGTCATGTAGGACAGCGATGGCTCGACTCCGGTCTCCGCTGGTCACGATGATCTCCCACCCGGCGACGAAAGTGTCCGTCGAGACTGACCAGGTCAACAGCGCTCGTTCCTCACCGAGCGCTTCAATCGACAAGCTGACGGTGACGCTCTCGACCTCGCCGGGAGTTGCCATGGGCCGAGTCGTCGGAGTTCTGGTTGGTCGATCGCGGTCATGCGCGGCGGTCGGGGTGGGCTCGGGTGCCACCGTGCGTTCGGGTTCGGGTGGTGGCGGGGGAGTGGCAGTGGAGACCGGGGTGGGTTGCGGCTGGGGATTGGGCACCGGCGGCGTGGTTGGCGTGGGCTCGGGCGTAGCCGTGGGCCCGACGGTCGGACGCGTCTTTGCGCGGTCCGGGGGTTGTGGGAGCGGTACCGCTGTTGGCCGGGTGAGCAGGACTTCGAGTTGCCCATTGGTGACTTGGGCCCGGGTGCCACCGCCGAGGACGACGCCGTCGACCACGGCCGATCCAGCGGCGTCCACGGAGATCTGTGAGCCATCGGGCAGGGCCAGGCCAGCGGTGCCCGTGACGACGGTGTCGTCGGGAAGGGTCACCTCAGTGCCACTCGCGGCCGACATGATGACCTCGGCGGAGGTCGAATCGCGGAGAAACACCAGTGCGCCGACCAGTAACACGATGCTTGAGAACACCAGAACAGCAGGCCGGAACACCTGTCTCCGCGGTGAAGGGTCCGGTGCCTGAGACCCGGAACCGAAGTACGCCTGTGAGCGGAGATCGGCTTCGAGTCGTGCCGAGAACGCGGGATCCGGATCGGGGGCCGATGCAGACCCCCAGGCCTCGAGCCGGCGTTCAATATCGTCGTTCATTGGGGGTCACCTCCCATGGTGGTGGCTTCGGAGAGCCGATCGAGTTCTCGTCTCAGCGCCTTGAGCGCCCTGCTCAGGACAACTGCTAGCGCGGGTTTGGCCAGCCCCATGGCCCTGGCGGCTTCGGCGGGGTCGAGATCGGCAAGGTAGCGGAGGGCAATGGCCTGCTGGTAGCGAGGCGAAAGCTTGTCCAGCGCTGAGCGTAGGTTCGAGATCTCGTAGTCGGGAACTGCTTCCGCCAACATCTCCGAGAGATCGCCTTGGTCGGTGCGCTCGGACAAGTGAGCAATGGCTGCTTGCCCTCGTGCGGTAGCGGGTCGACCCTCGCGGCGATAGTGAGCGACGGTCTGGTTGCCGGCAATACGAAACAGCCATGGACCGATGCCACCTTTGCGCCACTGATAGGAGTCGATACTGCGAAATGCAGCCTCGAACGTCGCCGAACAGACATCCTCGGCAGCCTCGGTGCTGCCGGTACGTCGCCAAGCGAACGCGTGGATGCGTGGCAGGTATCGCCGGTAGAGTTCGGCGAAGGCGTCAATGTCCACCCTCGCTTGCTCGACGAGCTCTCGTTCGTCGACAGCGGGATGCGGGTCGTCCTGCGTCATCGACACGAGCCTTGCTCGTGGAACGATCGCGAGGGTGGACACAACGGGTAGCAACGCTCTGCGGGCCAGCTACCGGAGCATCATCGAGAGGCTGCCTTGGCTGACGATCACCTGGCGCAAGCTCGCCCAATCGACGGTTGAACGGAGGGGCCGGCGAAGTGCGTCGCCCGAGAAGTCGACGGGATCGACCTGGTCGACGACTGGTGGCTCGCGATCAACGAAGGTGACCTTGACGGCTCTGCTTCGGCCGACGATTTCACTATCCGAGTCGACAGCGAGGACCGTGTACCAGGCGTAGCGGGCATCGTCGGCGACTCGATCTGTGTGGCTTGTTTTGTCCAGTCCCGTGCGCAGCACGAGTTCACGTTCGCCGCTGCTGACGATCCGCCAGAGCTGGTAGCCGGCAGCGGCCTCATTGGTCGCAGGTGACCAGCGACAGTTCGCACCCTGGCCGCCGTCGTCACTTTCGACGGCTTCGCAGCCGAGTTCGAGGACTTCCACGTCGCGTTCTGGCGGTTGGACGCCGGCGCGAACCCAAGCGCTCAGGCCAACGCGTTCACCAACTGCGTTGACCGCCGCGACCCGGTAGCCGTACTCGACGCCGACGCGGATGTTGGCATCGATAAAGCTGGTGGCTGTTACCTGATTGGTGCGGAACACCACACCATGGGCATCGCCTGTGGTGCGGACCAGGACATAGCCGGCCGCTGCGTCGCTGGTGGCTTGGCTCCACTTGCACGAGGCGCCAGAGCGGCCAGCGTCTGTGGTGCGTCCAGCGCACTCAAGATGGAGCCGTTCAATCTGGGGATGGACATCAGGACGGACATCGGGACGGACCCCCGGCTTGACGTCGGGGCGCTCCAGCTCGCCGGGGGTGCGGTCGGAGCGTTGGCCGTCGCGTTGGGCAGCCGCTGCCGGTAGAGCAAGCATGGATGACAAGAGCAGCCCAAGGCTGAGTGTCAGAAGGGTTCGTCGCATTTGGGTGGCACCTCGTGTGCTGTGAGGGTTGGACACGGCACGAACTGCGCCGCTTTTAATCACAACGCGGAGCGCATGGTGTGATTGCACTCATGGGCTGACCAGCCCATCTCTCAGCTCGGCCGCCGATCGTTGGCGGGTGCCCGAGTATCGCAACGACGAGGCTGGACAAATCGCTGCCGCCGAGCTTCTAAGGTGCATCCGTGGCCAACAAGAGCGCAGATTCCCACTGGTTTGAGGCCATGGCCGATCATCTCGGCGACGCCTACCTTCGGTATTCGTTTACCCGTGGCAGTGCCCAAGAAGTCGAGTTCCTCGTGGACGTCTTGGGTCTCGAACCGGGTATGCGCGTCCTCGACGTGGGCTGCGGCCCGGGTCGTCATGCCACGGCCCTGGCGGCGCAGGGCATCTTGGTTCACGGGATCGATATCAGTCAGCGGTTTGTCGATATTGCCAACGCTGCCAACATCGATGGGGCAACCTTCGAACGCTGTGATGCCCGCTCGATGCGCTTCGACGCGGAGTTCGATGCGGCCATTTCGCTGTGCCAAGGAGCGTTTGGTCTCGCGGCGATGCCAGGCGGGCCCGTGCCAACCCTCGATCCGGATGGGGTCATCCTCACCAGGATGGCCCAAGCGCTTCGGCCGGGAAGTCTGTTGGCGGTCAGCGCATTCTCCGCCTACTTCCAGGTGCAGTACCTGGAGGATCGCGATGCATTCGATGCTGATCACGGTGTCAACCACGAACGGACTTCGTTGCTCAACGAGGCAGCGGAATCGCTGGAGACCGATCTGTGGACCAGCTGTTTCACGCCACGTGAGCTTCGGTTGTTGAGCGCCGCGTCGGGATTGAAGCTCGGTGCTGTTTGGTCCGTTACGCCGGGGAAGTACCGGCGTCAGTCCCCAACAATCGAGACACCTGAGTTCTTGATGATCGCGAGCCGCCCCGAGGGGTGATGCGCAAGGCGAGTGACGCCGCATTTGCCCGTGACCCCACTACCCTTGCATGGCGCTGTTCGCTCGCCCGAATGCCCGGTGTCTCGACGCTGGACGATGGGGGGCAGTCCGCCGGTCGACATGTGTCGTGCCGGGGGGCAATACAGCGGGACGGCGACCAACCCGGGTTGCTCGAGACCTGTATCCACTACCAAAGAAGTTTCTGTGTCCGACACAACTACCGACCCAAACCCCTATGCCGACATCGAGGGCTACGTGCCCCGTGTGATCGTCCTTGACGATCTCGATGGTCAAGACATCGACGACGCCTACGCCGCGACCATGGTTTCGGTCGAAGATGGCCAACTTGTCGATGGCACGGTGGTCAAGGTCGATCGCGACGAAGTCCTCCTTGACATCGGCTACAAGTCCGAGGGCGTCATCCCCCGCCGCGAACTCTCCATTCGCAACGACGTCGACCCCAGCGAGGTCGTCAGCCTCGGCGAGAAGGTCGAAGCGCTTGTCATCCAAAAGGAAGACAAGGAAGGTCGCCTGATCCTGTCCAAGAAGCGCGCGCAATACGAGCGAGCCTGGGGCAAGATCGAAGAAATCAAAGAAGCCGAAGGTGTTGTCAAGGGCATGGTCATCGAGGTCGTCAAGGGCGGGCTCATCGTGGACATTGGTCTGCGTGGCTTCCTGCCGGCTTCGCTTGTCGAACTGCGTCGAGTACGCGACCTGCAGCCCTACGTTGGCAAGGAACTCGAAGCCAAGATCATCGAGCTCGACAAGAACCGCAACAATGTGGTGCTGTCGCGACGTGCTTGGCTCGAAGAGACACAGAAGGAACAGCGCGAAGAGTTCCTGGACAATCTCAAGCCTGGCGAACGCCGCAAGGGCATTGTGTCGTCGGTCGTCAACTTCGGTGCATTCGTGGATCTGGGCGGCATGGACGGACTCGTGCACGTCTCGGAGCTTTCGTGGAAGCACGTCGACCATCCCTCGTCGGTGGTCACCGTCGGCGACGAAATTGATGTCGAAGTTCTCGAGGTCGATCTCGACCGCGAGCGCATCAGCCTGTCGCTCAAAGCAACTCAGCAAGACCCTTGGCAAGAATTTGCCGGCGGTCACCGCGTGGGCGAACTCGTCTACGGCCGAGTCACCAAGCTCGTACCGTTCGGTGCGTTCGTGCAGGTTGGCGAGAGCATCGAAGGTTTGGTGCACATCTCAGAGATGTCTGCGCATCACGTCGAGCTCCCCGAGCAAGTTGTGACGCCAGGCGAAGAGCTCTGGGTCAAGATCATCGATATCGATCTTCAACGCCGCCGGATCAGCTTGTCGATCAAGCAGGCCGCTGAAGGTGGCATCGTCGCCGCCGAGTACCAAGAACACTTTGGTGAGCAGAACTACGACACCGAAGGCAACTACATCGGCACCGCGACTGAAGAGGGAGAAGAGTCAGACGAAGACGTCGAACTCAATCCCCAAGCTCAGGCGCAGGCCGACCAAGCCTGGGATGCCTACTACGAAGACGGTGGGGAAGAAGCAGCGGCTGCAGCATCTGCACCATTGCCCGACCCGGCCGGCGGCACCGAGGGTGCTGCGGATGGAGAGGCCGCTGAGGCCGCTCCCGCCGAAGAGGCAGCAAGCGAAGCTGCTCCTGTCGAAGAGGCTGTAGCTGAGGCTGCTCCTGTCGAAGAGGCCAACGAGGCAACAGAAGCCGAGTAACAGGGCTTCTCTCGGCTTGGCAACATGTCGAGCCACGTCACACAGACCTACGAGTACGGCCCCGAGATCCATCTTGGGGCCGTTTCGCGTGTTCCATGCGTGCGGCCCTCTTCTGGCAGACACGACACTTCTGAACAGCTATGAGACGTGGGAAAACTTCAACGACCCGGGTCCGCCACAGGCCCGGGTCGTTGTGTCTTGGGTCAGGGCACAGCCCCGATACCGCGATATTTGCTTTCGGTGAGCTCGTCTAGTTCAGCGAAACGATCCCGAGACGCATGGCGGTGAGCACAGCCTGGGTACGATCTCGGGCGTCCAGCTTCTGATAGATCGAAGCCAGGTGGTTCTTCACCGTCTTCTGGCTGATGTAGAGCTCGCTTGCGACCTCGGGGGTCGAACACCCATCGGCGATCAGCTGGAGCACTTCTTCTTCACGCTTCGTGACGAGGCCTCTGGCTTTGACGGTCCCGCTGGCCACCGCAACCTTGGAGTGCTCACGATTGCGTGAGGCTTCGCGGAGCATCACGGACTTCATCTGGGGAGCGATGACGGTCTCGCCGGCGGCGCAGAGTCGCAACGCAGTGGCAAGCTCGGACAGCGCATTGGCCTTGACCAGGTAGCCGTTGGCTCCTGCTTGCATGGCGTTGGTGAACGAATCGACATTGGCGTGAGGCGCAAGCATCACTAACCGAGTCCGAGGGAGCGCCGCGTGGATCTGGCGACACGCATCAACCCCCGTTTGTCCGGGAAGATTGGTCGAGAGCAACACGATGTCAGGCGTGAGCTCCTTGGCCATGCGGACAACTTCGTCGCCGTCGGTTGATTCACCGATGACCTCAAAGCCATGGTCCACCAGGCCGCGCTTGATGCCCTCACGCACCATCCGGTGATCATCTGCAAGTAGCAGTCGAATACCCATCGATTATCCCTGTGCTCGTGGTCAATTGATCGAAGCGGACTGGGGCGGCAGCCAGCTGTCGATCTGGATCCCTTGCGGGTGACGCTCCATCGGCTTGAGGCCTCATTGTTTGAGGGCTTGTCACAAATTGGTCGTGCTGGGGGACAGCGTGTGGCCTGCGGATTCGATGTGTTGTCCACAGGGTCGTCTGTCTCGTGCTGCCGACGTTTATATTCGGGGTCCCGATCGGTGTCAGGATTCGCGCCGGGCGGCCAGCGGCTGCGCAGTCCTTGCCGGAAGGGACCAATGTTCGGGTTGCGAAGGTGGTGTTGGAGATGGGCGCCTGGCCCACCTGTAGCGTTGCGCGATGTTCGAGTTTGGTCTCACGGGCGGTATTGGTTCTGGAAAGAGCACCGTGGCTGCGGGGTTGGTCGACCGCGGGGCGGCACTGATTGATGCGGATGCAATCGTTCGGGAGCTCCAGCAGCCTGGAGGAATCGTCCTGGCGGCGATGGTTGACCACTTCGGTGAAGCGATTCTGACCGAATCCGGCGAGCTGGATCGCCAAGCTGTGGCCGGCATTGTTTTCAACGACGAGGCGCAGCTTGCCGCGCTGAACAAGATCGTGCACCCTGCTGTGCTCGACGAACTCACGGCCCAACGCAGCAAACTCGAAGGCACAGATCGGATTCTGATTGCCGACATCCCGTTGTTGGTTGGCGCCGATGGCTCCAAAGCCACGCGCAAGGAATACGACGCGTTGCTGGGGGTAGTCATCGTGGACTGCGAGGTCGACGTGGCAGTCGAGCGTTTGGTCCGTTTCCGTGGTTTTGACGAAGACGATGCTCGCGCTCGAATCGCCAATCAGGCCACCCGCGAACACCGGCGGGCCATTGCCGATCACGTCATCGACAACAGTGGCGAGCTTGGGGCTCTCGAGCCACAACTCGACATGTGCTGGGCGTGGCTTCAGTCTGTTGTGCAGACCTAGCGCGAGGTCCGTCGGCTCGCGCCGACCCGTGGTAGAGGCCAGACCGGTCATGGCCGCCACCTCGGCAGAAAGTGTCATACCCCGTCGCTAGGCTCGATTCTATGGTCGAGCGATCCAATGGTGTCCCTTTTAAAGTGCACGCTGATTTCGAACCGGCCGGCGATCAACCGGCGGCGATTGCGGCCTTGACCGAAGGAATCGAGCGCGGGGACCGGTTCCAGACGCTGCTGGGCATCACGGGGTCAGGCAAGAGCGCAACGATTGCGTGGACCATCGAGCAGGTTCAGCGCCCGACGCTGGTCATTGCTCCAAACAAGTCGCTCGCTGCGCAGTTGGCCAACGAGCTCCGCGAGTTCTTTCCCGATAACCGCGTCGAGTACTTCGTCAGCTACTACGACTACTACCAGCCCGAGGCCTATATGGCCGCCAGCGACACATATATCGAGAAAGACTCGTCGGTCAACGACGAGATCGATCGCCTCCGGCATGCATCCACATCAGCGCTACTCACGAGACGAGACGCCATCATCGTGGCGTCGGTGTCGTGTATCTATGGCCTTGGTTCTCCTGACGAGTACGAAGGGCAGCTTCTGGTTATCCGCAAGGGCGAGGAGCACGAACAACGGCAGATACTTCGCCGGTTGGTCGACATGCAGTACGACCGCAATGACATGAATCTTGTGCGGGGCAACTTCCGCGTCCGGGGCGACAGCATCGAAGTCCACCCCGCCTATGAGGAGAACGTCGTCCGGATCGAGTTGTTTGGCGACGAGGTCGAGGCACTTGTTGTTGTCGATCCCCTCACTGGCGAACGCATCGACACCCTCGACGAGCTCGTCATCTTCCCGGCTACGCACTACGCCACGGGCGACGAACGCCTGCAACGTGCGGTCAAAGGCATCGAAGTCGAGCTCCAAGAGCGACTGGCTGGTTTCGAGGAGGAGGGCAAGTTGTTGGAGGCGCAACGTTTGCGGATGCGCACCGAATACGACTTGGAGATGATGCAGGAGGTGGGATTTTGTAATGGCATCGAGAACTACTCGATGCACATCGATGGCCGGAGCTACGGCGAGCCTCCCTTTACCCTCATCGATTATTTCCCCAGCGATTTTCTCTGCGTCCTCGACGAGTCGCACGTCGCTGTGCCCCAGCTGCATGGGCAATACGAGGGCGACCGGTCTCGCAAACAGACGCTGGTCGACCACGGTTTCCGCCTGCCATCGGCGGCAGACAATCGCCCGCTGCGCTTCGAGGAAGTGATGGGGCGGCTCAACCAGGTCGTGTTCTTGTCGGCAACCCCCAGTAAGTACGAGCTCGAGGTGTCCGATCAGATCGTCGAGCAGATCATCCGCCCGACCGGTCTGGTCGATCCCGAGGTCATCGTCAAACCAACAAAGGGTCAAATCGACGACCTCTTGGAGCTCATTGGCGGACGGACCGAGCGCAACGAGCGCGTGCTGGTCACAACCCTTACCAAAAAGATGTCCGAAGACCTCACCGACTATTTGCTCGAGTTGGGTATTCGCGTGCGCTATCTGCACTCCGAGGTCGACACGATTCAGCGAATCGAGATCCTGCGAGACCTGCGGCTGGGCGAGTTCGACGTCCTGGTCGGTATCAACTTGCTGCGTGAGGGCTTGGATCTTCCCGAGGTGTCGCTCGTTGCCATTCTCGACGCCGACAAGGAAGGGTTCTTGCGCAGCGAGACGTCGCTGGTGCAGACCATCGGCCGTGCGGCTCGCAACGTCGGAGGTCAAGTGGTTATGTACGCTGACCGGATCACCGACTCGATGCAGCGTGCGATCTCCGAGACCAACAGGCGGCGTCAGATCCAGGTTGCATACAACGAGGAACATGGGATCGACCCGCAGACCATTCGCAAGGCCGTCACCGACATCCTGGCGATGATGCGCCCGGCTGCCGACAAAGCGCCTGTCCCGGGTGAAAGTTCGCGCTCGCGGTCCAAAGACGCTCAGCGTCGTTTGGTGGACGGTCTCGCGGACATGCCGGGCGAGGAGCTCCAGCGGTTGATCCACACTCTGGAGTCCGAGATGGCCGACGCTTCTGCCGATCTCAGGTTCGAATACGCGGCGCGCCTCCGAGACGAGATCAAGGACCTCAAGAGAGAGCTGCGCGAAGTCGGCTGAAGAGGCTCGAGATCACATAAGGCGGCTGGCTCTGACTGGATCCTGTAGGTGTCGACAGGCTTCAGCTACACGTGGGACGCTGCCGCGCCGGTTGGCTCGCGTGTCGATCCGGCCCATCTCGATCTGTTGCATTGTGGCGCTCGAAT
>CAWKYX010000082.1:0-12538 GCA_963854265.1 Acidimicrobiia bacterium | reverse complement strand
CGGAACCGCATTTCAGTCGCATAGACACAAACCCTGATTTCGCGGGCGGACGCTTCGGCGTCGCGAGGCCGGTCGTGCCACGATGGTTCGAGTCATCCGACTGTGTCATCCGGCTGCCTACCGGCCGTGGGCACCGTCGTCCCCCCGGACAAGAACCAAAGGACCAGCAATGACGGTGCACGAACGGCCCTTCGGGCGCTATTTCGAGGACTTCGAGCCAGGCGACATCTACAAGCACTGGCCCGGGAAGACCATCACCGAATACGACGATCATCTCTTCTGCATGATCACGATGAACCATCACCCGCTGCACACCAACCAGTGGTTCGCCGAGAACGAGACCGTCCACGGCAAGAATGTCGTCGTCGGCAACCTTGTCTATTCGTTGGTGCTCGGTATGTCGGTTCCCGATGTCAGCGGCGCGGCGATCGCCAACCTGGAGGTCGAGACACTGCGTCACGCCAAGCCAACATTTCATGGCGACACCATCTACGCCGAGACCCGGGTGCTCGAAAAGAAGGCATCGTCGTCGAAGCCCGATCGCGGCATCGTCACGGTGGAGACCAAGGGCATCAATCAACGCGGTGAAGAGGTCTGTTACTTCACTCGCAAGGTGCTGATCTGGAAGCGTGAAGCCGGTCCCGTGCGCCAGCGGCCCTACGACGATGTGTGGTCCGACTGATGCGCAGCGCGAAGGACTTCTTCAAACCGCTCGCGGTGGGTGCACCCGAGCCGCTTCGTGAGATCCCGGTGCGGCCGTCACGAGTGATCCACTTTTTTCCGCCGTCAAACGAGAAGATGGTCGGCAAGGTCCCCGTGATCGCCCCAACGGTCGACATCTTGCTGGGGAATCTCGAAGACGGCGTGCCCGCTGATCAGAAAGAGCAAGCCCGCGCAGGAATGGTCCAGGTCGGCAAGACGGTCGACATGGGCGACACCCAGCTCTGGACTCGGACCAACAGTCTCGACTCCCCATGGGGCCTCGACGACCTTTACACCCTTGTCACCGAGATCGGCGACAAGCTCGATGTGATCATGATTCCCAAGGTCGAGGGCGCCGAGGACATCCACTTCGTCGACCGGCTTCTGGCGCAGCTGGAAGCGAAGGCTGGTCTCACCAAGCCGCTCATGGTGCACGCGATCCTCGAGACTGCCCGTGGCGTTGCGAACGTCGAGGAGATCTGCGGCGCCAGCCCGCGTATGCAGGGCTTGTCGTTGGGGCCTGCTGACTTGGCCGCCAACCGCGGCATGAAGACCACCCGGGTCGGCGGCGGCCATCCCAGCTACCTGGTCCGTGACGATCCGGACCCCGACAACGAAGATGCGCCTCGGGCCACGGCACAACAGGATCTGTGGCACTACACCATGGCTCGTATGGTCGATGCTTGTGTGGCGCACGAGATCCTCCCGTTCTATGGGCCCTTCGGCGATATTGCAGACACGACGGCCTGCGAGGACCAGTTCCGCAACGCGTACCTCTTGGGCTGCGTGGGTGCATGGAGCCTCCACCCCGTGCAGATTGGGATTGCCAAGCGCGTCTTCAGCCCTGACGCCGGAGAGATTGCCCACGCCCAACGGGTCATTGATGCCATGGGCGACGGCACCGGCGCCTTGATGCTCGACGGCAAGATGGAAGATGACGCGAGTGTCAAGCAGTGCCGCGTCGTCGTAGAACTCGCGAAGACCTTGGCCGCACGGGACCCCGAGCTGGCCGAGATGTACGGGTTGAAGGACTGAGACCGATCGTCATGCGTTGCCGCAATCGCGGCTCCATTGCCTGGAGCGCTGCGGATCGACGATGCCTCACTGACTGAAGGAAACTTTTTCATGGACGTTCAGCTGCGCCCCCGGCGCTCGGTGCTGTACATGCCCGCTGCCAATGCTCGTGCACTGGAGAAGGCCAAGACCATCGCGGCCGATGCGCTGATCTTCGACCTGGAGGACGCGGTCGCGCCCGATGCGAAGGACCTCGCACGCCAGCAGGCCGTAGCTGCTGCGGCCTCCGGCGAGTACGGGAATCGGGAGATCACGATCCGATGCAACGGGTTGGACACGCCGTGGGGCGAAGCCGACATCGCGGCCGCAGCACAAGCCGCCCCATCGGCGATCGTGATCCCGAAAGTTACCGGGGTCAGCCACCTCGGCCAGATTGCGAGTGCTATGGAGGCCTCCGGGGCCCCGTCGCACACCATGATCTGGGCCATGGTCGAGACGCCGGAGGGCATCCTCGCGGCGCGCGATATCGCAGCTTTCGACCGCGTGTCGGTTCTTGTCATGGGTACGAACGATCTGGCCAAGGAACTGCGCGCGGTGCAGACTCCGGGGCGCCACGCCCTGGTGCCGCACCTGGCCACTGCGATCCTGGCCGCGAGGGCCGAAGGCAAGATCATCCTCGATGGGGTGTTCAACGACATCGCCAACGCCGAGGGGTTCGAAGCTGAGGCGCTGCAGGGCTTTGAAATGGGTTTCGATGGCAAGACGCTGGTGCACCCGTCTCAAGTTGGGCCAGCCAACGAGATCTGGGCTCCCGATGCAGGCGAGATCGAACATGCCCAAAAGGTCATCGCCGCTTTCGAAGAGGCCGAGGCCGAAGGACGAGGCGTGATCACCGTTGATGGCCGCATGATCGAAAACCTCCACGTCGAGAGCGCCCGCCGCGCCCTTGCGGTTGCCGCCGCCATTGCGGAGATGGAAGTCGGCTAGTGGGCTGGGCTCTCAAGGGTGGGTGAGCGGTATCCTCTCGACTCGTGAGCTCAGCACCAACTCTTGACGAAGCACGCCAGGCCGTGGCCTGTGCCCAAACCGTGGTTGACGAGGCCATTGCAACGGCCAAGGGCCTCGGCCCGGCCGCCCATGACGACCAGGTCTTCCTCTACGACCTTTCCCACGCCGCCGCGGGGGTATCGATGTGTGCGACAGCACTGTCCTATGCCGACCACGGTGCCGAGGAAGAGCTTCTGGCCAAGGTCTTCATCGGCCGGGTCATCAGTCAAGTCGGGGCCACTCTGTGGTCCGCGCACGAACGCTGGGGCGTTGCCGCCGACGCGCTGGCTCCGGCACAGCCCTTCGCCATGGCCGCGACCGATGGTGATTTCGTGGCAGGCGCCGCGCGAACCGAAGGCGAGCGGCATCTGCGCGACGATCTCGCGATGGTGGCCGACACCTTCAAACGGTTTGGCGAGGACAAGATCGCTCCCCAAGCCGAACACATCCACCGTGGTGATCTCGACATTCCGACCGACATCATCGAGGGAGTAGCCGAACTCGGGTGTTTCGGCCTGTCGATCTCGGAAGCCTACGGCGGGTTCGCGCAGGGAACCGAAGACGACTATCTCGCCATGATCATCGCCACCGAGGAGCTGTCTCGGGCGTCGCTCGGGGCCGGCGGGTCACTGATCACTCGACCCGAAATTCTCGCCCGTGCCCTGGAGGGTGGCGGCACCGAGGCACAGAAGCACCACTGGCTGCCGCGCATCGCGTCGGGCGAGACCCTTTGCGCCGTTGCCGTCACTGAACCCGACTACGGATCCGACGTCGCAGGCCTCAAGGTCACAGCCACTCCCACCGATGGCGGGTACCTGCTTAACGGCACCAAGACGTGGTGCACCTTCGCCGGCCGGGCGACAGTTCTGATGGTGCTGGCACGGACCAACCCGGACCCCGATGCCGGCCATCGCGGTCTCAGCATCCTCATTGTCGAAAAGCCCACAGACGATGGTCACGCGTTCCGCCACGAGGCCGACGGTGGCACGCTTGAGGGACGGGCTATTCCGACCCTCGGTTACCGCGGTATGCACTCATTCGAGGTCAGCTTCTCGGACTGGTTTGTGCCGGGGGACAACCTGATTGGTGGCGAGGACGGGCTGGGGCGTGGGTTCTATCTCCAGATGGCGGGATTCGAGAACGGCCGAGTGCAAACGGCCGCTCGATCGGTTGGGCTCATGCAACGTGCCTATGAGGTTGCGGTCGAATATGCCGAGGGGCGGAAGGTCTTCGGCCAAAGCCTCGACCAGTACCAGCTCACGCAGGTGAAACTCGGAACGATGGCCGCGTTGATCCAGATCAGCCGGCAGTACGCATACGTTGTTGCCCGGCTGATGGCTGATGGCAATGGCGCAGCCGAAGCAGCCATGGCCAAGGCCTTTGTTTGTAAGGCGGCCGAGTGGGTCACTCGCGAATCGCTACAGATTCACGGCGGCTATGGGTATGCCGAGGAATACGAGATCAGCCGTTTGTTCGTGGATGCCAGGGTGCTGTCGATCTTCGAGGGTGCCGACGAGACCCTGTGCCTCAAGCTCATTGCCCGGCGGCTCTTGGCGTAGCGCCGGTCCTGATTCTCCGGGTCCGGGTCTGTTGGTCGGCCCGAGTTCGAGTTTGTTCTGTCGCTGCTATGCATGGCCAGCGTCGTCCTATGCGCCAGGCGGCGCATCCAGGACTTCTTCGCCCACGATTGGGCCGTCGGGGAGGCGCGCATAGACGGCGAGTCCCATTGCAGCCGCGGCGCCGAACAACATGACGGCCGTCAGCGAGGTGGCTTCGACGATGGGTCCCGCGATGATGTTCGCGATGGGCACAGCTCCTCCGAACGAAAGCACCCACAGGGCAGCGACACGGCCCCGCACGGCGTTGTCGACATGTTCTTGCCATGCGGTGGAGAGCACTACAGGCAGGATGAAATAGAAGAAGCCCACCACGGTGATAGCCCAGTAGGCCACGGCGATGTCGTCGACAATCGACAGCCAGGCCAGGCCTCCCGCAAAGCCGACGAAGGTGAATCGCAGCAACGCATTACGGTCGATCCTCAAGAAGACCGTGCTTGACACCAGGGCCCCAGCCAGCGCTCCGACGCCGAAGAAGGCGTAGAAGTAGCCGTACTCGGTGCTCTGCGCGTCGATACCGAGATTGATTTCTGCGACAGCAGGAAGCTGGCCGATGAACGGGAGGCACAAGAAGGTGAAGGTCGTCATAATGACGAGTGGCCGCCCGACCTGGCGGGCACGGTACGCAATCCGGAAGCCTCCGAAAATGCGATCGTTAAACGACCTGGCGACGGCGTTCGCGGCCGGCAATTTGGTGATCCACAGCGCTGCGATCACGACGACATAGGTCGCGGCGTTGATCGCGAAGACCTCACCGAACCCGACGCGGCTGGTGAGCCACCCGCCGAGCGCGGGCCCGACAATTCTTGCCGCGTTGATCTGCGCTGAGTTCATGGCGATGGCCGCCGACAAATTGTGTGTGCCGGCGAGCGTTGGAAGCACGGAGGTGAAGACTGGCGCATAGATGCCCTGGCCCAGCCCGATGATGAACACGAGTGCGAGCAACGTGCCCTTTCCGATCTGGTCATCGAGCACCATTGCGGCAAGGACGAAGCTTGAGGCCATCTGCCACACTTGGGTGGCGATCAGGAGGCGGCGGCGATCGGCTGTATCAGCCAACGAGCCGCCAACGAGGCTGAGGACAGCCAGAGGCCCGAGGTTCGCGAAGACCAGTGCGCCGAGGTAGGTCGGTGATTCGGTGAGCTCCCAGGCCAGCACGCCGAGGGACGTGTTCTGCATCCAGCGCCCGGTGTTTGAGAACAGGGAGGCGAGATAGATGCGTCGGTAGTCGGGGCGCGCCCAGGCATCTCGGGCGGTTCCCGGTCGTGTCTTGCCGGCCATTGCCCGCCACGCTATCGGTGGGCCATCACCGCCCTATGCCGGCGAGCCAACAATCACGGCGAGCTATGTGAACGCGAGTCTGGTGGTCTCACACGGGTGACCGGCGGGGGAGAGCGAAGCCGGGTCAGCGTGGTTGTTCTGGATCGAGTCGATCGATGGTGATGACCACCAAGTCCGTTGGTTCCTGGTGTTCGGCGTAGGGCAGGACATCGATGACGCAGCGCCGCCCGACGAGCTGGATCGATACCAACGAATCGTCGACCAAGCGGGCGACACCCTTGGCGCGAACGGTGTCATCGGGAAGTGTTGCGATCAACGCGTCAATGTGCTCTGTGGTGGTCGGGTCAGGCACCGGTAAAATATGAGTGCGGTGTCTGTCGAAAAGTTGGGCAGGCGGGGTGTCTGCGACACCGCCGTGCTGGCGCGTTGCCGCGTCGAGGAGGCCCGCCAGGTCGTTCGAGGCCGCGACGTCGATCACGGCGACGTCGGGAGCGAGGGCACTCAATCGGGCCCGGACAACGGATCGATCTTCGGCGCTTGTTAGATCGGTCTTCGTGAGCACCAAGAGATCTGCTGAGATCACCTGCGCCACCAAATACGGCGAGATGCTGCTGTCCGACGCTAGCTCCAGGAATCGATCGGTATCGACCAACACAATGACCGCGTCCAGGCGAAAGCCAGCGCTGTTGCCCCACGGCATGACCCGACGAGGGTCGGCCACGCCGCTGAGCTCGATAATCACATGGTCGGGCGGGTCCGGCCGCGCTCGGAGCTGGTCGAACGCATCCGCGAGGCCGGCGTTGAGGCTGCAGCAAATGCAGCCGTCAGTGAGCTCAATGGTGTCACCGCTGCGTTGGCGGATCAGAGCGGCATCGACGTTGACCGCTCCAACGTCGTTGACCAGCACAGCGATCGGGCGCGTTGTTCGAGCCAGGAGCTGGTTTATCACCGTGGTCTTGCCCGCACCCAAATAGCCGCCCAGGAGGGTGACAGGTACGCGGCGGCCGTCCCATGGGGCGAACTCGACGTTCGTTGCCGTCTCCTCATCGAGGCCACCGGTGAAATCTTCGGACACGGCGTCCATCATGCCAGCGAGGTGGTTCGTCCCGTCGGCCGACAGCCAAGGGGTGGAATCAGTGTGACGCGACTTGGCCAGTCGTACGACTGTGCAGGCTGGCAGCATGCCGGTTGAGGCCGACGAGCTCCGCCTCGATGTCACGATCTGCAAACTTTGCGACAACCGTATCGAGCGCCGCGACCGCTGACGTGTCCCAGATTCGGGCGTTGCTGAGGTCGATCTCGACCCGCTTGACCCTGACTGAGTCGTAGTCGAATGCGTGCACCAAGTCGTTGGTGGAAGCGAAGAAGAGCTCGCCGGACACCGAGTAGAGCCGTTCGACGTTGTCCGGGTCGACCACGCTGGTCACCTTGACGAGGTTGGAGACGTGGCGGGCGAAGAATACCGCGGAGAGGACAACACCGGCCGCAACGCCGTAGGCGAGGTTGTGGGTGAGGACAACGATGAGGACGGTGGCCGCCATCACGGCCGTTTCGGTCCGCGGGGTGGATCGAAGAGCCCTGAGACGGATGCTGCGCCAGTTGAAAGTGCCGACCGAGACCATGATCATGACGGCGACCAAGGCGGCCATAGGGATCTTGGCCACGAGATCGCCCAGGCCGAGGATCAGCACCAACAAGAACAGGCCAGAGGCCAGCGTCGACAAGCGTGTGCGGCCGCCAGACCGGTGGTTGATCATGGACTGGCCGATCATGGCGCAGCCGGCCATGCCGCCCAGGAAGCCTGTGGCGACATTGGCGATGCCTTGGCCGCGTGATTCGAGGTTCTTGTCCGAGGTGGTGTCGGTCATGTCGTCGAGTAGCTGTGCGGTGAGGAGCGACTCGAGCAGGCCGACCAGGGCCAGCGTGATCGCAAACGGAAGAATGATGCGGAACGTCTCGAATGAGAACGGCACGTCAGGGAGGCTGAAGAATGGGAGCGCCGAGGGCAACTCACCCATGTCGCCGACGGTGGGGAGGTTCAGGTCCATGGTGATGGCCGCACCCGCCAGCACGACAATTGCCACCAGCGGGGAAGGGATGGCCTTGGTGATGAGCGGCAGCCCGTAGATGATTGCAAGGCCGATCGCGATGAACAGCAGGTTCAACTGGAGTTGGCCCGGCTCGCGCTCGCCGTCAGACAAGAAAATGTGGGGCACCTGAGCCAGGAAGATGAGGACGGCAAGGGCGTTGACGAAGCCGACCATGACTGTGCGGGGAATGAACCGCATCAACTCGCCAACTCGCAGGTAACCCAGGCCGATCTGAATGATCCCGGCCAACACGGTGGCGGCAAACAGGTATGCAACGCCGTGTTCTTCAACGAGCGGAACCAGCACCAAGGCCATCGCGCCGGTCGCGGCCGAGATCATGCCCGACCGCCCGCCGGCGATGGAGATGATGATGGCGATCGAGAACGATGCGTAGAGCCCAACCTTGGGGTCGACGCCGGCGATGATGCTGAATGAGATGGCCTCAGGAATCAGCGCGAGAGCGACGACGAGCCCGGACAGGAGATCAGATCGCGGGTTCGACCACCACGTCTCACGCAATGCTTCGACGCGCGTGCGCGAGCGTTGCTCGACGATTTCGGGGGAGGACATCAACGACCTGTTTCTGGCGTATAGCTGAAGGAGAGAAGCTCAGAGGATTGCAATGGGGCGACGATGGTTGTCACGGCCGATGTTCTGGCACGTGGCACGGTCGAACCGGCGGTCGTCAAGCAACAGTCGGCGACTGTACGCCGATTACACGGAAACCGTCGGTGGTCGTTTGTCACACCTGGTGGCGCCCCCGGTGACCGGGCACGCCGAGACGGTGGGGCTCAGCTGGCGAACGAGCCGCCGGGAGCCAACGCTTGCCCTGCACCATTCGCGCCCCAGCAGATGATCGTCGCATCGGTCCGCACGCCACATGTGCGGGCCTGACCAGCTGCGAGTTGTGTGAATGTTCCGCTCGGTGGTGACGCCTGGCCGCTGGTGTTCGCCCCCCAACAGGTGACGTTCTGGTTGGCGCGGATAGCGCAACCGTGACTGAGTCTGGTTGCTACCGCGACCATGGGGTCACTCGGTGGCTGCGTTCCGCCCGGGAAGGCTCGGCCCCAGCAGACGATGGTCGCATCGGTCCGTAACCCGCACGTGTGGTAGGTCGAGGCATCGAGGCGACTGAACCTGCCGCCGGGGGCCGTTGCCTGGCCTGCCTGGTTCTGTCCCCAACAGGCCACGGTGTCGTCCTCGACACGAATGGCGCAGGCGTGGTGGTCGCCTACAGCGACCTCGACAAACGACCCCTCCGGTGGGGTGGCCTGGCCGTAGAGATCGAATCCCCAGCACGTCAACGCGTGGTCGATCCCGACCGCGCAGCCGTGCCCAAAGCCCGAACTGACTTGGATGTACTGACCGGGCGGAGCCTCGGTCCTGTCGTTCTCATCGCGGCCCCAACACTTTATCGACCCGTCGCCGGCGAGGCCGCAGGTGTGCAGGTACCCGTTACTGACCTGCAAAAACGTGTCGTTGGGCGGCGATGACTGCCCCTCACCATTGTCGCCCCAGCACGTGACGATGCCCAAAGCATCCACGGCACATGAGTGTGAGAATCCTGCCGACAACCCGTTGGCCAGCGGAAGCGGTTGCGGTTGAGGGATTGGTTGTGGTTGAGGGGTCGGAGTGGGCAATGTCTGGTTGCAGGTAAACAGGCGATCGGCGCCCAGCCCGCCACGGCACATGTCGATGCCGGGGCCCCGTGGAGTTCGTCGTCGCCTGGTCCGCCGCGGAGTTCATCGGCGCCGCCCTTGCCGAGCAGGCGGTCATTGTTTCGTCCTCCGTGGATGATGTCGTCACCCTTGCCTCCGGCGAGGTTGTCCCGCCCGCGACCGCCATGAATCCGGTCGGCGCCCGTCGCCCCCATGATGCTGTCGCCGCGCTTGCCTCCCCAGATCACGTCGGCGCCGGCACCCCCGTTGATCGTGTCGCGGCCATTGCCTCCTCGGATGCGGTCGTTGCCACCTCGGCCGCAGATCACGTCGGGGCCGCCACGACCGTTGATCTCGTCGTCGCCCGGGGATCCAATGATCACATCGCCCTTCGAGGTTCCGTTGGTGACCCCGCCGGGCTTGGCAATGATCGTGGCCGGCTGCCCGAAACAGTTCGGAGCCTGGGCACTTGCGGGTCCTGAGAGCGACAGCCCTCCCATGAGGAGAGCCACGATGGACTAGTGCGCCCAGTTGCTTCATCGGCCCGTTTGTTCCTTGCTCGAAAGCTGTCGACCCACAACGTAGCTGATCCTGGCCGGTCTCGACTTGGGGGCTTAACCCGAGACTCGGCCAGTCCCATCTGAACCCCTAACGCTTCGTGCCTCGCACCGACCGTCACTGGCTGGGGGAGCGCATCCCCTTTGTTGGTCTGACCTGTGATCGGCGGCGCTTGCGGCGTTGCTCCGCCAGGATCTGTTCGACTCGATCTGGCGCATCAACCCTTCCTGGGCCACGGAGGCAATGAGTGTCCAGGAACGCACGGTGGGGTCCGGTGTCGGTCCCTGCACATGGCCGAGGGGGTCCGCTTACCGAGCGTATGTCGGTCGGTCTCGCCACAACCGGGGGAAGAGCTCGCGTTGCGCCTGCAACAGCTTGGCTTACTCGCTTGGCCGAGCCCGGGGATACGAAAGGGCAGGAGTCAGATGCGGTTCTCGAACGCGCCGGCGCCAATGTCGTTCGGGTCACAGTCGCACGTGTCGTTGCCTTTGGCCCCCAACACATCGTCGATTTCGTTGTCATCGGCGTACACAGTGTCGTTGCCCTTGCCGGCACGGACCACGTCTTTGCCGCGGCCGCCGAAGATCTGGTCGGGGCCGGTGCCGCCGCTGATGAAGTCCGCGCCGGCTTGGCCTTTCAAGATGTCGCCCCCACCGAACCCGTTGAGCTCGTCGTTCCCGCCGCCGCCACGGAACCGCTGGCGACGTGGACCGCCGATCAACTCATCATCTCCGGCGCCGCCGCCGACCGAGACAAAGCCGTCGTACCAGTTGTGGTTCTCGTCTCTGAGCATCTGGAAGAAATCATCGCCGCCGCGAAGGTTGAAATACAGCCGCACTGTCTCCGGGTCGAAACCCATTCTCAGCCGGAACGCGTCGGTTGCTCCAGGAAAGTTGGTGGCCCGCGTGACACCAACGAACGCCGGATGCAGGTAGACCTGGTCGGCCTTTGACGTCGCGCGAATCGTGACATGGTCCAGGGTGCCGGTCGGGCCGGGTTCGTTGAGGAACATGTTGACGAACACCGATTCGCCATTGGCACGGAATGCGCCGGGTCCGAGGTTGACCTTGACGTGGTCGACTTTCGGGTCGCCGACATCAATGACCGTGAGCGCTCGGCCCGAAGGACCACACACAACGTCGTTGACGAGAACTACGCCCGCCCGGATTTCGATCTCGGTGATTGCGCCTGGGGTGGCCTCGTCGACATGGACGACGGGGTCGCCGTCCGTGCCGATCAGGCAGAACGTGGCAGCGGCTGCGGGCGACGCCGTGACGACGAGACTCGCAAGAAGGGCCATGAGGACCAGGGCGGCTCTGGCCGGGCTTATTGGGCGACGGCGCTGGGGGTTACGTGTTGTCACTACGAAACCTTGATTCTGTGCGGTTGTTGGGTGCTGGCCCCATAGTGCCCGAACAATTGCCCGTTGGGCAGGGGCAGAGTTGCCCAGTGGTCGTGCACCGCCAGGCCGAATCTGTGTTCGGCTTGCCCCGCCCAGTGCTTGACATGCAGCCTAGATGCCGTCGCGTAGGTCCCGGGGCCCAGCGGCGACAGCGTGCCTGGCAGTAGCGTCGAGGGCATGAGCTTCCTCGCACCCATCTTTCAGTACGCATACCTGGTCGAGTCGATCGACGAATCAGCAGAGCACTGGGCCCAAACGGTTGGCGCAGGCCCGTTCTTCGTCACCGAGCACCATCGCGCAGACACGTTCGCATACAAGGGTCAACCAGTCGAGGCCGATGTGTCCTACGCGTTTGCCTATTGCGGCGAGGTCCAGATCCAACTCATCGAACAACATGACGACACCCGATCGATTTATCGGGACATGTTCGCCGCGGGCGACTACGGCCACCACCATGTGGCTCGGCTGGTTGCTGACTATGAAGTCCAGCGTGATCGGCTCACCGGCCTCGGTTTCGAACTCGCTTGTGAGCTGCACGCAAACGACATCGACGCCGCCTATCTCGATACCCGCGCGGTGATTGGCTGCTACACCGAGCTACACAGCCTGACCGACCGCATCGCAACCACGTTCGCTCGGTGGCGGTCGGCGCACGAGGAGTGGGACGGCAGCGGGTCGGCGATTCGCAAGCATGTGAGCGGGACCTGAGCGCAACGGCACAGAAGCGTCGGGCTGTGCGGCTCGGGGCGGTTTGTGTCTCCATAGCGTTGCTCGGCGCCGCCTGTACCGCCGGGTCCAACACCTCAGCGTTGGTCTCGTCGGTGACACCCGTCGCAGAATCCGCTGACCTTGCGTCGAACCCGGCTCCGACTCAATGGTCAGCCACGTCAACCGTTGGGGCCGAGCCGACCTCGACCCCAGCGCCTTCACCGATGAGCCTTCCCGTGGCCACTGCGACCGCGATCCCAACCGCCACTCCGACGCCGCAACCGGTCTGGTTTCTGGACGTTGTCGAGATCGACGAGGAACTCGCCAATGAGATGACTCCGACGTCGTGGCGCGAAGGGTGCCCGGTTGGCCTCGACCAGCTTCGGTTGTTGACGTTTCCCTATGTGGATTTCGATGCCGTGGTTCAGACCGGTCGCATGGTGGCCAACACTATCCATGCCG
>CAWKYX010000081.1:0-12598 GCA_963854265.1 Acidimicrobiia bacterium | reverse complement strand
GGTTCGCGTGCAGTTCGGCCGCCCGATCGGGTCGTTCCAGGCCATCAAGCACAAGTGTGCCGACATGCTGCTCGAGGTCGAGTCAGCAAAATCAGCCGCTTATTATGCCGGCTGGTGCGCCGCCGAACTCAACGACGAACTGGCATCGACGGCCAGCCTCGCAAAGGCCTACTGCTCCGAGGCGTACTTCCACGCGGCCGCCGAGAACATTCAGATCCACGGCGGGATCGGCTTTACGTGGGAACACCCTGCTCATCTGTATTTCAAACGGGCCAAGAGCTCCGAGCTGCTATTCGGAGACCCGACCTATCACCGCGAGCAGTTGGCCCAACGCATCGGCATCTGATCCCAACCGGTCGTCGCAGCCCCAGAGCGCGGCGACATCGGCATCAGGAACGACTTTGACGACGGCACCCCTGAGGGGGTGCCGTTGCGCGTTCAACGTCGGGGGCCAACAGCATCAAAGAGCTATGGTCGACGACCATGAAGGTCCCAATCACGGGAGCGACAGGCTCCGGCTGGGGGCATGCCCTCAAGGCCCTCGCGGCCGGCACCGAACCTGCAATCACGGGCCTCGCGCTGAAGCCACCATCGGTCCCCTCTTGGGCGCTGCGCGAAATTGGCAAGGTCGGTGATGTCGTCGCGAAGCTCCGAATCTCGCTGCCCATCAATGGTGTAGCCACAGGGTTCATGACCACGACACTGCGACACCCGTCGAATTCGATATCGAGTGGAACCGCATCGCTGAGACCTTCACCGACGCGTTGCTATGGATGATGGCGCTCGGGCATCTCGACCCTCGCTACGCGCCGGCCCTGCAGCAGTGAGCGAAGCCGGCCCCCTGACCACACGCGTCCATGCTCACCTCGCAGCCTTGTACCCCCACGCCGATCTACCCGAGCTCACCGATCGCGTGCTCAGCGCTATCGGGCTGGATGCTTCGGCCGACGACCAGCCCCATGAGCCGACCTCGCCGTAGTCAGCCGCTGACGCCGTTCTTATCACCTACGGGGACAGCATCACCGATGGCCAACGGCCGCCGCTGCAAGTCCTGACCGAACTCATGGAGCATCTCGTCGAGACGATCGGCGTTGTCCATGTGCTCCCCTTCTCGCCATCCTCGTCGGACCGGGGGTTCAGCGTCATCGATTACACCAGCGTCGATCCCGGCCTCGGAACATGGGGTGACATCGAGTCGCTGGCCGCCACGGTCGACCTGATGGCAGACCTCGTGTGCAATCACACATCCGCTGACTCGTCGTGGTTCCGCCAGTTTGTGGCCAATGAGCCCCTAGGGCGCGACTACTTCATCACCGTCGATGCCCACGCCGACACATCGACGGTGGTGCGGCCCCGCACGTTGCCCCTCATCCAGGCCGTCCAGACCCAAGCCGGCCCCCGACACGTGTGGTGCACGTTCAGCCACGACCAAGCCGACCTGGACTACTCGAACCCTGATGTCTTGCTCGAGATGTTGCGCGTCCTCGATCTCTACATCACCGCCGGCGCCCGCTTCATACGCCTCGACGCGGTGGCCTATCTATGGAAGCAACTCGGCACGCCATGTATTCACCTGCCCCAAACCCACGAGGTGATCCGCCTGTGGCGCACGCTTCTGCACCAGCGAGCATCCCACGTCGGGTTGATCACCGAAACAAACGTGCCCGTCGAAGAGAACCTCAGCTATTTCGGGACCGGCGACGAAGCACACCTGATCTACAACTTCACATTGCCACCTCTGGTTATCGACGCGCTGCTGCGGGGGCGGTCGGACCATCTCACTTCCTGGATGCAAGCGATGCCGCCAGCGCCAGAGGGCTGTGCATACCTCAACTTCCTGGCCTCCCATGATGGGATCGGCCTGCGGCCCGCCGCCGGGCTGTTGAGCCAGGGTGAGATCAACGGCTTGGTTGCTACTACCGAGGCGAGCGGTGGCCTCCACGGCACGTACACCACACCCGACGGGCCACTGCCCTACGAACTCAACATTGCACTGTGGGACCTCCTGTCAGGGACGGCTACCAACCCGGCCGACGGCGCACAGGTCGACAGATTCGTCTGTGCCCACGCCATCATGTTCGGCCTCGCCGGCATCCCGGCGTTGTACGTCAACAGCCTGTTCGCACAACCGAGCGACGCAGATGGAGCCGCAGCATCCGGCGTTCGGCGCGACATTAACCGATCAGGCGTCGAGCTCGGAGCGGCGCTGGCCCTTCTCGAAGACCCGACCACCGCGCAAGGTGAGGCGATAGCACGTCTCCTTGGTCTTCTTGGCACGCGGGGAGCCCAGTCGGCGTTTCATCCCAATGCTAACCAGAGCGCGATCGATCTCGGCAAGCACCTCGTTGGATTCCGGAGAAGCGCTGCCGACGGAGTGCAGACCATCCTCGCGATCTCCAACTGCACCGCCCACGACGTGACCGTTGCCTTCAATGACCTGCCAGCCCTTGACGCTGCCACGCCTTGGCACGACCTGATCGCGGGAGGGCTCATCGACCTCGCCGCCCGAGGCCTTGTGCTCACTCCGTATCAAACGGTGTGGATGACCAACACAGATGTCGACACCGGCTGACGTCGGCTGTTCAAGCGTTATCAGCCTCGACAGCGTCGACCAGCTGCTCATAGATGTCGGGCACTGCATCATGCACCACCGTCCAAGATGGCATGAAGGGAAGCTCCATCGGGCGTGACAGGTAGTGCTCGCCGGCCGTGGTGATGGCCTGGGCGAACAACTCGACCAGTTGCTGCTCGCTATTGCGATCCACGACAAAGCCATTCATCTCAGCATCGTGGAGGTACCGGTCCACCATGTCCAGAGCGATCCGGTAATAGGTCGCCTTGAGGGTGCGGAAGACTCCGGGCGAGAAGACTTGGCCACTGATTGCGAGCTTGCGGTACATCGATTTCGAGATGTCGATCGCCATCCGGTGGAGCCCTTGTTCGGGGTCATCCTCACTGACGTCTTGGTGTTTGTGGTCATAGGCATCGGCAAGGTCGACCTGGCAGATGCGTCGAGTGCTGTAGTCGCGGTAGACCTCCGACATCACCCCGATGTCGAGCCCCCAGTCAAAGGGAATCCGCAATCCCCGCACAACATCGGCATCCATCGAGAATTCGCCGGCCAGCGGGTAACGGAAGCTGTCGAGATAGTCGAGGTAGTCGTCTTGACCAAGAGTTTGTTGGAGCGCCCGAATGAGCGGTGTCACCAGCAACCGAGCCACTCGCCCGTTGAGGCGCCCATCGCCGGCCCGAAAGTAGTAGCCCTTACAAAACGCGTAGCCGAAACTCGGACTGGCCACCGGATACAACAGGCGAGCCAGCATGTCGCGTGAGTAGGTCAATATGTCGGCATCGTGGAGCGCCACCACGCTCGATCTCCCAGACGCCAAGAAGTACCCCATCGAATACCAGACGTTGCGGCCCTTGCCCATCTCCAACGGAGCGAGGTTGCGTTCCAGCAGCCGATCGTGGACGGCACGGAGCCGTGGTCCTTCGTTCCACAAGATGCGGTGACGGACCTGAAGCTGGTCAAAGAATCCACGGGCCCGCTCGAACCCGGCCTCGTCGGCTCGGTCCAGTCCAATGATGATTTCCTCGAGGTAGTCGACCTCCGACAAGACCTCGACAATGCGTGGGAGCCCTTCGCCATCCATTTCCGTTACCAGCGACGGAATGATCAACGCCATTGGCCGCTTGGCAGACCAGGCCGCCAGATCGGTTTCGAGCGAGGCAGCGTCGCGCCCAGCCAGATTGTGCAGCGTCGTGATCACGCCGTTCTGGAAGAAGTCACCCATGAGCCCTCCAGTGTCGCATCAGCCCACAGCAAGCCGAAATTCGGAGCCGGACGCCTTGTGGGCGGGCGCAAACCTCCGAATTTGGGAAAGGTAGATCTCCGCTCACGGAGCTGCGAGGGCCCAGTCGACCGGTTCGCGGCCCACCGAGACCAGCGCCTCGTTGGCTCGCGAGAAGGGACGGCTGCCCAGGAAACCTCGATGTGCCGACAGCGGCGAGGGGTGCGGGGACTCGATGACGACGTGGCGCGAGGTGTCGACGAATGACTTCTTCTTGCGAGCAGAGGCGCCCCACAACAAGAACACCACACGATCGTTCTTGTCGTTGACCGCCCGAATCACCTCGTCGGTGAACGTCTCCCAACCCTTGCCCTGGTGAGACGCTGCGTCGTGCGCTCGAACCGTGAGCGAGGCGTTCAGCATCAACACACCCTGGCGAGCCCAGGCCTCGAGGTTGCCGTGTGCCGGTGCGCTCAGACCAAGGTCAGCCTCAAGCTCTTTGTAGATGTTCACCAACGATGGCGGCACACGGACGCCATGGCGAACCGAAAAACACAAGCCATGGGCTTGGCCCGGGCCGTGGTAGGGATCCTGCCCCAAGATCAGAACCTTCACGTCGGCATACGGCGTGAAGTGCAGGGCTGCGAACACTTCGTCGTGGGGAGGGAACACATCGTGTTGGGCGCGTTCTGCTTGAACGAACTCCTGCAATTCCGCCCAATACGGTTTCGCCAGCTCGTTGGAAAGGATCGGGTTCCAGTCGGTTTTCATGCGCGGCTGACCCTACTGTCCAGCGATGGTCGGCCGAGCAATTGACGCCGTGCGCCCCGCTAAAGCGCCACCGACTCGCCCAACACGACATCTTCGACCGACCGGTCCTCGGCAGCCCGGATGATCTCGATCGCTGCGACCATGCTGGTCTCCTTGCTCCAGTTCGGCAGTGTTCGGGGTGCGCTCACACTGACGCCACTGGGCACTCGATAAAAGCATCCGGCACGCGACCGAACGGGACGCACAGCCCCAGTCATCGTTGCACCAATCGAGGCCACCATCGTGACCACGGCAATGCCGGCAACCATCGTCGACCGGCGGTTGGTAGGGAGTGGGATTCTGGGTATCTATTCGGCTTCCTCTTCGTCAACGGTGGCTCGCTCTGTTTCCACCTGCACCACTTGCATGGTGACGGCGATGGTCTCGTCCAGTTCGCTCGCAAGATGCGACGCGACATCCTCTGCATCGGGCATCAGCGGCGAATCCGTCAACACGATCTCGACGACCAGGCCGTTCTCGGTCCGCTTGGTGGTGACACCGACCACCTCGGCCGACCAGCTCGACTCCTCGACGAATTTCTCGACCACGACTGCCACCTCCACCGATGGGTCGGTGGCTGGAAGCACGTGTCCTCGCGTGAAGTGCAGCGGCAACACCATGATGATGACGGCCAGCGCGGCCCAGCGCATGCCGCCGGCAATCGCTCCGCTGCCGGCCAGCAGTCGGCCGCCCGGGACAAGACCGCAGATCAAGAACGTGGCTGCGGCCGCCATCACGATGCCTGCCACATTGGCCAAGAACAGCAGGAGCGCTCCGGTGGCGAGCGAGAACTCGCCCAGGGCAAGGGTGATACCGACAACAGCGAGCGGAGGTACCAGCGCGACCGCCACCGCCACACCCGTCAGCGCGTCGCTCGCGGCACGACGAATTTGTGCGTATGCCCCGGCTGCGCCCGCAGCGAGCGCGATGCCCAAATCCAACAGGTTCGGGCTCGTACGAGCCAGCAGCTCGCCTGGCAATGGATCGGTGGAACCGGGAAAGACGAATGCTGTGAGTGCCGCGAGGCCGACCGCACCCGCAGCACCCACAGCAGAAATAGCGACCTGGCGAAGCACCCGTTGAGGCCAGCCCATGACCAACGCTGCGGCGATCCCCAGCACCGGGGTCATCAGCGGGGCGACGAGCATGGCCCCAATCACGACAGCGGTCGAGTCCGCAAGCAATCCCATTACCGCGATCAGGACCGACATTGTCATGAGGGCCGCAAACCGGCGAGCGAACGGAGCGAACCGAGCGCGTTCATGGAACAGCGCTCTCGTAATTCGTTGGCGATCGCGTTCGTCGAGATCTCCCAAGTCCCAATGCCCAAGCATGCCAATGAGACCGCCCACTTGGCTTGGAAACTGAGCGACGCGGTTCGCTGCCACGCGGCCGACGGCCACGGGGTTCCCGCGCGACGCCGTCAGATTTGGGCGGGGCGCATCAGATGGCTCGCTTTGGGCGCGCGCCGCACCCCTCTTGACCTTGGCGGGCGGCCTATCTGTTACGCCGGCTGATGTTCCGGCGATGGTCGCGTCAGCGGTCGTGGGGCCGGCTGCGCCGGCTTCTTTCTTCGGGCGAACCTGGTGTGGACGAGCGTGATCACGGGGGCCATGAGGCCGTACCTGAGACATTCCTACTCCGCGTGCTGAATGCCCGCCCGGCGCTCAACATTACAAACGTAACCTAATTGCAATACAATGGGAAAGCATGGTTCGAAATGGCTCGGGTGGGCCCTCTCCAGGGGACGTGCGTGAGCGACACAACCACAGGGGCATCACGACAGGGCATCACGACAGGACCGAACGAGATGTACCCGTCAGAGGCGCTGGCAAGATACCGCCGCAAGGCACTGTTCGAAAGTCCACGGGCGACGGCATAACATCGGTGGTCATGACCAGTGGCGTAACCGCTCTCACCGAACTCACAGCCGGGATGCCCGTCATCTACGACGGCAACCGGGTGACGGCGGTGTCCGCTGATCTTGCGGCCGCATTCAGCGCCGGCGACCGCTTGATCGTGGTGCAGACCACAGGCGACCTCCTGCACATCCCCGCCGATGTATGGGACACCGCGACGGGCGCCGTGGAACGCGCGACCCATGCCTTCGCTGCGATGGGCGCTGTCGACGACACACAGATATCAGCGTTCTTCGATGCGTTCGCTCGACGCCTCGGCGATGACTCCACGTTCGGTCCAATTGCAGCGGCGAACGCCGGCGACGTTGACACAGCCCGGGCGAAAGGGCGCTCGGTCACTCGCCTCGTGCTGTCCAACACCATGCGCTCTGACATGGTCAACGGACTCCACACGTGGCGCGATGCGCCGACCACGCGAGGCCGACAGGTCGACCTCGTCAACCACGATGGCTGGCGGGTCGAACAAGTCCAGGCGGGCCTCGGTCCTGTCGGATTCGTCTTCGAAGGCCGGCCCAACGTCTTCGCCGACGCAACCGGGGTTCTGCGGTCCGGTAACACGGTCGTGTTCCGCATTGGATCCGACGCGCTGGGCACTGCACAGGCAATCGTCGAGCACGCCCTCGACCCCGCACTCGCCGAAGCCGGACTGCCGCCCGGCGCGGCCTCCCTGATCAACAGCGCTTCTCGCGCTGCCGGCCACGCCATGTTCTCCGACGAGCGACTCGCTCTCGCCGTGGCCCGCGGCTCGGGTACGGCCGTGGCCCAACTTGGAGCGGTCGCCCGACAGGCGGGCATCCCCGTCAGCCTCCACGGCACGGGTGGTGCCTGGATCATCGCCGGCCCAACTGCTGACCCAGAAGACTTTGCAGGCGCTGTCTACAACTCTCTGGACCGAAAGGTCTGCAACACCCTCAACACTTGCTGCATCACCGCCGACCGGGCTGCGGACCTTGTCCCGGTGTTCCTCGACGCCCTGGATCGCGCCGGTCAACGCCGCCAAGCCACGGCGAAACTTCACGTCGTCGAGTCATGTCGCGACGCGCTGCCCGACACATGGTTCGAGCCTGCGCAGATCCAACGAGCGGGCGGCCCTGTCGCCGAGCCACGAACGTCGACCCTGGACTGGGCCGACCTCGGCATCGAGTGGGAATGGGAAGATTCACCAGAGGTCTCGCTGGCCATTGTCGGCTCTGTCACCGAAGCCGTCGACCTGTTCAATCAGACATCACCACAGTTCGCAGCCAGCCTCATCGCCACCGACGCCACCGAACACGAAGCGTTCTATGAGCGGATCAATGCGCCGTTCGTCGGGAATGGGTTCACCCGTTGGGTCGACGGTCAGTACGCACTCGACAAGCCCGAACTCGGACTCTCCAACTGGCAGTTCGGGCGCCTATTCGGCCGCGGCGGCGTCTTGTCAGGCGACTCCGTCTACACCGTCCGCACGCGTGCAACGCAGAGCGACCCCAACCTCGGCCGCTAGCCTGGCGCTGAAGAACTGCTACGTCGCGACGACAGAGGTCGCTTGGCCCGACGCCTGGACAAGCCCGGGGCCGGACACGCGGTCGCAGCCACCCAATTCATTCGCCACAGCATCGTCGAGCTGAAGAGGAAGGCAGTCGCACCCGACCCGCCCCACCTGATCGAGCGGCGTCAAACGATTGGGTTCCGGGTTCGCCTCGACCACGCGAACCAGCGCCTCCACTGCTGGGGCGTCCCATTGCGAGCCGGCGTGTTCACGCAGCACTGCGATGGCCTGATCCGAGCCCATGCCTTCGCGATATTGCCTCGTGTTGGCCATCGCGTCATAGGCGTCGCACACCGCGACCACTCGTGCCAGACGTGGAATATCATCGCCCGACAGGCCATCGGGATAACCGGCCCCGTCGATCCGCTCGTGATGGGACCGAACCGAAGCGGCGATACCGGCCAGGACAGGCGAAGACGCCACCAGGAGTTCACCCTTCACCGTGTGGGTCTTGATCATCTCGTACTCATCCTCGGTGAGCCTGCCAAGCTTCTTGAGCACCGCATCAGGGATCTCGAGCTTGCCCACGTCGTGGAGAATGCCCGTCAAACCTGCGTCTCGGAGGGCACCGGCGTCGAGACCGAGTTCAGATCCGACTCGTACCGACAGCGTCGCCACGCGCACAACGTGGTCACGGGTGATCTGGTCCTTGGCCTCGAGCTCGGCAACGAAGGTATGCACGATCGGGTCAAGTCCAACCTCGAGGGCACCCAAGGGATCCACAACCAACACCGAAGACAGAACATCGCGGACACCGTCGGTGCGCCGATACACGAACAGGCCTGCCACCGTCGCCAAGAAGACTCCGCCGATATCGAGGATGTGTGCCGCCCAGAACCCTGCCGAGTACGGCGCAGCACCGAGCCACACGAACGAGGTGGCACCAACGGGTGAATAGCCTCCAGCGACCATCAGAGGTCCTGCCCGACGAGCGATCCGGGCCAGCTGCAGGTGCCGGAACGACAGCGTGACGCAACCGGCAAAAGAGCCCAGAGCGATCAGGATGACCGGCAGCGACTTTGGCGTCGGGACCGGTAGCGCCGTTGGAGATGCAACGAGCGCCACTGCCAAGGCCATCGACGCCGCAGCGCTGGCGACCATCCATGCCATCCATCGATCACCAGGTAGCAGTCGACGCCGTAGCCGCCGACTGAACATCGGGAACGTAGCCACCAAACCCATTGGGATCGCAACGAGTACCGCAACGACCGTGGCGCTGTTCTCGTCGTAGATCACGCCAGGCGTCGTGATGCCATGGGCCAGTGGCAGGACCGACAACGAGAAGAAAAACGCTCCCGTGAGACCAAGCTCGGCCTCGCCCGTACACCACGCGCGGGTCATCATCGCGAGCGAGGTCACCGCGCACAACAGCGCCGAGATCAGGACGACCCAGAACAGCGTGAGAGGCGATGTGGCCACACCGGCGTCCGCCATCCACGCCGACAAAACAACCTGAACGCTCGCCGGAACAGCGAGGACGATGAACCAAATCAGCAAGAGTCGGCGGTCGGAGGTGGCGGGCGACACGCGCCTCCATCGGCTCCACGCCCCCAGACTTGAGGGCCGGGACGGATACTCCCTTGGAGGCGAGCTTACGCACGCGAACGGCCCCATGACGGTGCATCGATGTGCGCCTAACGTGGCGAGGTGACCACACAACTCTCGCCGGGCGACCACTGCCGCAAGGCGGCGTCGGCGATCCAATAAGAGACCGTCGCACTACGCCGTGCCATCCACCAAGATCCCGAACTCGGCCTCCAACTGCCACGAACCCAGGCGCGAATTCTCGACTCGCTGACAGGCCTGGGCCTCGACATAAGAACCGGCGAAACAACGACGCCAGTCGTAGCCGAACTCGACACCGGCAAGCCCGGACCCACGACCCTGCTGCGCGGCGACCTGGATGCCTTGCCCATCAACGAGGACCTCGACGTCGACTATCGATCGGCCAACGAGGGCGCAATGCACGCGTGCGGCCACGACGCTCACGTCGCAGGCCAAGGTCCTTTCCGAGCACCAGTCGGAGTTCAACGGCAAAGTGCGGTTCGTGTTCCCGAGCATGCGTTCATTGAGGGCACCATCTGTACTCTCAACGAACAGACACGCAACACCCTTCACGAAGGCGTCGAGCGAGTCGCCACAAACATCGCGATTGCGCACAAGTGCAGCTGCACGGTCGAGATCGAACCCGGCTGTCGCATCACGGTCAACAACGCCAGCGAAGTCGAACACCTCGCACCGGTAGCAGCCAACACATTGGACCACGAGCGGTACGTCACGATGCCCACCGCGATCATGGGCGCCGAGGACTGGAGCTACGCGCTTCAGGAGGTGCCCGGGTGCATGGCATTTCTCGGTGCATGCCCTTCCGACATCGACGGGCTGATTGCCACGCGCCGACGCCTCCGTGCCAAGATTCTGACACGTTGCCCGATGTGGCACACCACCACCCTGCCATTCTCTGCGACCCCCGGGTCAGCGCGAGATGTGCAGGGAGTTAATGTCGCACCCGATATCGACCCAGGAGCAGGGACGAATGCGGTTCACCAGCACGATCAGTCGGCGAACGAGCCGGACCGTGACGATCGCCATGGCCGTTGGCTTGATCCTCGCTGGGTGTGGCGGGAGTGACAGCGACGAAGCCGCTGATGACGGCGACAACGGCATCGTCATCAGCCAAGAGCAGCTGGACGCAGCGCAGGCTGAGCGAGACGAGACCGAGCCCGAACCCGAGGCGTTGAGCTCAGACGAAGCCGGCGTCGATACCGGGGGTGAAGACACCAACGGCGAGCCTGAAGAAGATGATCCTGCAGACAACGAGATAGCGGTCGCCGAGGCCGGAGAAGACGAACTCGATGGCTTCTTCAACGCCATCAGCGTCTTCAATGCCTGCATCGACGACGAGGGATACGAGTTCATTGGAGCGCCCGGTCAAGACGGTGCCACTGCCGAGGACTTCGAGAGCGACTACCTCGCCGTCCTCGGGGCGTGTGCGACCGAGTCTGAAATATTGTCGGCGTTTCAGTCATTCGGCGAAGCCCAGGCCAATCTGTCCCCAGCAGAGATTGCGCAGAACAATTTCGGGCTGCCGACCTTCAAGGAGTGCATGGAAGACCTGGGCTGGACCGTCGAAGACTTGGTCCCCGACGAACGCGGCGCACTCGGGTTCGGAGCAACGGGGATCGGCCTCCAACCGCCCGAGGGGGCTGAAGGCTTGAACTTCGACGACGCCAATACGTGCCGCACGACCGCCGAGCAGTATGTCGCCGACAATTACGTGGCTGACGAAGCGGGCTGATGAACCCCAAATTGATCGGCGGTGCAGTGGCCGTCGTGCTCGCAGTCGTTGCCGGAGTATTGGTCTTCGGGGCCATCAACAACGACGACTCTGCTCCCTCCGATGGCAGCGGCTCGACGCTGGTCATTGCTCCAGTCGAGCGTCGTGACCTGACCGACGAAGTCACCGTCCGCGGCGAGATCCGCCGCGACGAGTTGCAACGCATCACGTCAGGAATTGACGGCCGCGTGAGCTCGGTGTTGGTTGACGATGGCGACACCATCAACGCGGGCGACATCATCTATGCACTCGATGGACGAGCAGCTGTGGCCGTCGATGGGGGCTTCGCGTTCTTCCGCGAACTCGACGTCGGCACCGATGGGCCCGATGTCTTCCAGCTCGAACGCATCCTGGCCGACTTGGGCTACCAGGTCGGCATCGTCGATCAGCTCTATACCGAAGAAACCCGCGCCGGACTACGCGAATGGCAAATAGACCGCGGATACGGAGGAGCAACGCCCGAGCCCGAGGAGAACATCGTCATCTCGCTGCAGAACAACCAAGCGGGCTACTCGATCGGTCCTAAGAACACGATCAGCGTCCAACTCGGACCCAACGTGCCCAGCCAGAACGTCGATGTCGAGAGCTCGGGACTTGATCCGGACTCCGAGCCCGGCGCCGATGAAGAGAGCCTCGGTGCATTCGGCGAGAGCAGCAGCTTTCCGAGCTTCCTTCGTGCACCGGCCCAGGCTGCTCCCGTCCCCGCCATCGAGGTGACGGTCACCCCGAGCGAGATTGTCGAGGGTGCGTCAGCCACTTTCACCTTCACCAGCGACATCGCCATCCCCACCGACACCATCGTCGATTACGCGCTGGGCGGCGACGCGACCGCAGCCGACAACGCCGATGACGGCGACTTCGACGACCGCAACCTCGACGGCACCTTCGTCTTCCCTGCAGGCGCGACCACCTTCGACCTAGTGGTCGACACTTTCGAGGACAACATCATCGAAACCGACGAGGAACTCACGGTCACCGTCGGGACCGGAATCATCCAGAACGACACCGAGAACTACCGACCCGGCCCGCTCAAAGAAGCGACCCTCACGATCACCAGCCCGCCGGGCGAGACACCCGGTGTGTCAGTCTCGGCCGACGACCACTCGGTCGCCGAAGGCGGAGGCCTCGGGTTCACGTTCGAAACCGACACCATCAGCAATCAGCCGCTGACAGTCTTCTTCAGCCTCGGTGGTTCAGCCCGCAACGGCTCGGA
>CAWKYX010000080.1:0-12602 GCA_963854265.1 Acidimicrobiia bacterium | reverse complement strand
GGCGTTGTAGCCAATCATCAACGGGACTGGAGCCTGGCGGTCGTTCGTGAAGGCGGCCATGGGCGCCTCCGGCAGGATCTCACCGTCAACGCACGGATAGAAGTAGCGAGCGAGGTGCCGGTTCTCGCGGTAGGGGCGGTTGAGCTTGTCGGCGCTCAGCGATCGCAACCGAGTGAGCTGGCCATCGCCTTCGCCGACCACCAGGTTTGCGAAGCGGGTGCCGGCAGCCTCGGCGGGCGTGAAGTCCAAGATGGGCTTGTGGAGGTGCAACCATCGGCCGCTGTCGCTGGGGCTCTGCGCAATGGCGCGGTGAAAGAGCCCTCGTGCGGGCGGCGCAGCCATGAGGTTGAGCACGGCTTGGCCACCCGCTGACTGGCCGAAGATGGTGACATTGTCTGGGTCGCCGCCAAATTCGCCGATGTTGTCGCGGACCCAGGCGAGAGCAGCAATTTGGTCGAGCAATCCATAGTTCCCCGAGACACCTGCATCCGACTCCTCGGAGAGTTCCGGGTGCGCCATGAAACCGGACATCCCCAATCGATAGTTGATGGTGACAACGACACATCCACGGGCGGCCAGCTTCCCGCCTTCGTAGGTGGGTTCGGTAGCAGCACCATCGGTGTGGTCCCCACCATGGATCCAAACCATCACGGGAAGGTGTTCGCCCAGAACCGGTGTCCGAATATTGAGGTGCAGACAGTCTTCGCTCTGGCGCTGAGGCATGACTTTCACCCGCGCGGACAGCAGGAGCTGGCGCCACTTGGCTACACCCAAGTTCTCGGTGCGCATCTTGGTGTATTCGCTGTTGAGCGTCGAGCGTTGCCAAGCGCGTTCGCGTGGCTTGGTGCAAGCCAACGTGTCGGTCCAACCGTCATGAGCCGCGGGCGGGCGCCACCGACGGCTACCGAGGGGAGGCGCAGCGTAGGGGATCCCGTTGAACGCTGCGATCGACCCACGGGTCACGGTGCCTTTGACTGGACCGTTCTTGGTCGTGACGTGGGCGTCGCGCCCCTCGATTCTCATATCCCCCTCCATCTGTCATCTGGCGCCAGATGGTAGAGCAGCGGGTCGATCCCTGCGCAAGGCCGACCAGTCGTCGACTCAGGGATCGGCCCTTCCCTTTAGGCCGAACGAGGCGCTGCCGATGATCATGAGGTGAACAGCTACGCGACGCCCGCTCCAGAACGAAACCAGAAACGCTCCTGCCCCTACCCTGGAGCCGATGGAGGAGCGACGATGAACAGGGGTAGCGCCGCCGACGTCTTGGTGCTCGGGATGGGGTATCGCCCGTACAAGCTCGACGCCAAGACGGTTGCCATGAGCACCAAGTACCTCGAAGTGCTGACCGAGTTTGGTACGCGTTGGCCCGGAGAGGTCCGCTATCAACTCGAGACGGGCGACACCCGTCTGGTCGACATGGAAGTAGAGATCTCTCTCGACGACCTGCCGCTCAATGGCTTCTTCTTTGATCGGTCTCAGGTGACGGAGGCAGACTTTCCCGCAGGGGCAATGTGTCTGATGCCGCTCGAGACAGGCTTCACCAACCTCCACAAGCTGGCGTCGGATGCTGACCTTCGCGTGATTCGGGGTTCGGACTATCCACCTGGCATTGCTCGTGCGGTGATCATGCTGACCGAGGATCGGGACCTGAAGGGCAAGATCGGGGGCTATCTCTACACCGAGAAGGAGAAGTGGCGTCAGATCTGGGAGGTCAAGCACGCCGCGGGTATCCAGAGCAATCAGTTCGCGACCTACGACTACTACGAGCGCTACGCCCGAGACCGTCTGGCGTTCATCGATACCCGGATCCGTGACGGGGAGCCTGCGACTGCTGCTGACATGGCGGCACGCAAGACGCGCTATCTGGCCGGTGAGCCCCTTCACCTCGCGTTCTCCGGGCGACTCGACTCCATGAAGAGTCCGCTCGACATCGCCGAGATCGCCAAGTCGCTGCGAGACCGCGGTGTGCCCTTCAAATACTCGATCTTCGGCGATGGCCCGCTCAAGGATCCGTTAGAGGCGAAGCTGCGCCAGTACGGGCTTCGCGATCAGGTCGAGCTGCACGGCTTCGTCGACTTGCGACAGACGCTCCTTCCAATGATGAAGAGCGAGTTGGACATCTTCGTGGGGAACCACCGCCAGGGTGACACGAGCACCTCTTACCCCGAGTACATGTCAGCCGGTGTGCCCGTCGTGTCGTACCCCAACCCGGCGGTCAAGGCACTCAAGCGCCATTTCGGGGTCACGACTCACGCTGATGAGATCGATCCGATCTCGCTGGCAGCGCAGATCGCGGCGTTGCATCACGATCGCTCCCGCTTGTGCGAGATCGCTGAACGCGATCACGAGTGGGGCCAGCATCAGACCATCGGCGCCGCTCATCAGCAGCGCGTAGATCACGTCCTCGAGCACCGATACCGATACCGGGCCGCGCTTGCGCGACCCGCCTCTGGCTGATTGCTGGGCATCACACTTCGAGGATCGTCACCGCACCGGTATCGCCGTTGACCTCGATCAGGGCGCCGTCGGGGATCGTGGACGTCGCGTTGGTGACCGATACACAACACGGAATACCAAGCTCGCGGCTGACGATGATGGCGTGACTCAGCGGGGCACCAACGTTCACCACCACGCCGCCCGCGGCGACAAAAAGTGGTGTCCACGAGGGATCAGTGATGGGCGCAATCAGGATGTCGCCAGGTCCGAGGTTGGTGGGATCTGCGCTGTTCAGGACAACTCGTGCGCGGCCTCGAGCGATCCCCGGACAACCAGGTAAGCCCTGCAGTGTGTCGCCGACTTCAGCGATGTTTGTGGCGATGGCGTCGCGGCGCGGCCAGGTGTCGGGGTGGGCTTGTTCATGCACGAACAAGAATGGTTCTTCGAGCGCTGTGAGCTCGTTGAACCGGGCCTTGCGCTGGGCGATGATGGCCTTGGAGGATCCCGGGTTCGCCAGCTCGTCCTCCTGCTCAGCCACCGTTAGGAACGTCAGGTCCTCGGCAGCTTCGAGGTCGCCACGCTCCACGGCGCGGCGTCCGACTTCTCGGGCCATGACGCGGATCTCTTGTATCAGTTTTACGCAGTTGGTCTTGGTGCGCTCGCGGCCTGGCATGAAAACCGAAGCTGCGTTGAACGCCGCCAAGAACTGCCCATGGGTCTCTGGATCGGCTTCGACCATCGCTGCGATCTCGGCGCCCAGCACCTCTCGTTCCTCCGCACGCACGGCGTTTCGCAGGACAGGTGCCACCGCGTCGTCTGCCAGGCGCATGCGGTCGATGGCTGCGAGGGCGATGTGGGGGTCGGTTTCCCATGTTGAACACCGGACCTCCCACTCGTTCGGGCCGCGGGATCCGTAGGAGTACAGGAACTTCTCGAACGCCTCGCGTAAGCGTGTGGCATCTGGTGACGGGCTCGCGTTGATGCGGTCCTCGAGCCCCGCTAGCCCGTTCTCAAAGGTCGCGGTCAGCGAGCTGGAATCGCGGATCAGTCGGCTCATGTTCCACATGGCCGTCGAAGGGGCTGCTGATTCGACGTCGCCTAGGCCACTCATGAGCCGGAGGGTGGCTTCGGGCTTGCCAACGGCTTCGCAAACCGCCGTGATGATCCCGACCGGGAGTGTGGCGAGCCCGGTAATGAAGATGTGCTGGGTGAACAGTCTGGGGAAATCGTTGTCGAACAGCGCCTGTGACCGTTCGTGCAGTTGTTGATCGGTCATGGTGGCGATGTCGGGTCGCTCGGCGCGGAGGTTGTTGACGAAGGCTTCGTCGGCGCTCACTTCTTCGAGCTCTTCAACGCTCAGGGCCCACCCAAAGACCTCGCCGATCTTCTCGGTGAGTTCTGGTCGGGTGCCGCCGGGCTGTTCCACGTAGGGCGGGACGCCGGGCGCTTCCCCAAAGAATGAGGAGTCGATGTCTTCGGTGGTCATGCCGGGCGCTCGGTGTCCCAAGAGCCGCATCATCGAAGCGTTCAGGTAGGCGTACCCGTTGTGAACGCCGAGGAACACGCAGTTGTCGGGGTCATATTCGTCCTCGGTGAAGGCGCCCAGCTTTTTGTAGGCCTCGCGAAATCCAAGTTCGCTTCCCTTGATCAGGCCATCACGGCTGAAGGCGTAGGAGAACGAGGCCGGGGCAACCGGATCTGGGAACACTTCACCGATGTTTGCCCGTGTATAAAATGGAAACCGTTCGCGGACCTGGGTCGATACAACCCACGTGTCGTTCTTCATGGCCCCCCAGTGACGTGTCGCGGGACCCTAGCTGGCCAACGGTTCCAGCGATAGACCTCGACCCTCACCACCCGGTTCTGGGGAGGCTGTTGGGCGTCGTGCTGGCCCAACGCTGCAGCGGACACGTACTGGTGTCGCATCGGCCTTGGGTCGGCTACGGGCCCGGTCGAGATTGGCATTTGAGATTGCGTGGTGAAGGGCACCGACGGTGCGGTCGTCAGCGGTTGGTGGAGTTGGCATCGAGAAACGCTCGGTAGGTTGAGATCAAGGCGCTCTGTTGCTCGGCGGTGAGGCGGGTGTCGGCCACGATGGCGGCTTCGGCATCGACGTGTTCGTCAGCATCTTCACCGGCCGCTCCGGTTTCGAGCCAACCCGCGTACTTCAGCATGGTCTCGGGTCGGATGTTGAGGGCCTCTGCGATAGATCGCAGCGCGTTGACCGACGGGTTGTGGCGGCCGCGCTCGAGTTGGCTGACGTAGGGGTCTGAGAGGTTCGCCAGCTTGGCGAGCTCGCGTTGGGAGAGCTGTGCCAGCTGGCGTTGGGACTTGATGAACCGGCCGAGTGCCGATCGGCCCCAGGTGTCTTCTTTCCCCGTCATCGAGGTGACGCTACTTGGCCGTGGCCTTGGTCTTGGTGGCACCGGCGGAAGCGCCGGGGTACCACACCGAAACCATTTGCTCGACGAAGCCGCGCTGAGCGGTCAGGACCTTGCCGGCGAATTCGTAGGAGCGCTTGACGCTCTCGGCGCTCGCCATGTGTGGCATCTCCGGCATCTTTGGGACGCTCTCGAGCAGGCTGTTGAAGCGGTCATAGGCCGACTGGTTGGCATCGATGATCTGGGTGTGGAGGTTGGACAGGCCGTCGATGACTTGCGCCTCGACATCGATCATGGTGTTGGTTGCGTTCATTGTTCAATACCTCGCACGTGCTGATGTACGCGTTATTGGGGGGGATTGGGTTGAGCGGTGCATGCTGTATCGAACTGCACAACGCAGTGCGTACTATAGTACGCACTGCCCACGAGTAAAGCCATCCCTCGGTGTCGTAACCGTGTCTGGACCGCTGAGGTCGAACAAGCGAGACTGACTTCGTCTACGGAGTCACTGAGGGTTCCAAGATTTATTCACCACAAGCGGGCCCTGCCCGAGGAGGCCTCCATGAAGGAGCTCGTCTACCACCGTCTGTTGATGCCCGCGCTCGAGCAGTATGGCAACAAGACGGCGTTCTTCGATGGCGCCTACACCGGTACTTATGCCCAACACGGCGATCGGACGTTCCGGCTGGCCAAGGCGTTGCGCGACGAGCTCGGGATAGGCCGTACCGATCGGTTCGCGGTGATGGCCACCAACAGTCACGAATACCTCGAGCTCTACCATGCGGCGTTTTTGGGCGCGGGCATCATCAACCCGCTCAACTTGCGCCTTGCCGGCAAGGAGCTCGCGTACATCGTTCAGGACTCGGGCACCGAAGTCGTGTTCGTCGACGTGTGGTTCGCGCAGCACTTCGCCAACGCAATGGATGCTGCTGACGGCCCGAGTCCCATTCGCCAGGTTGTGCTGATCGGTGACGGCGATGTGCCCCACGACATCAAGTACGAAGATCTCATCGCCTCGGTTGAGCCTGAGGTTCCCGACGAGCCCGAAGAGGACGACGACGTCGTCCTGATGTACACGGGCGGCACAACGGGGCTGCCCAAGGGCGTGATCCTCGAGCATCGGGCCGAGATGCTGAACCTTTACCACATTGGCATGGAGATCCCGTTCGACGACGACAGCATCTACCTGCACCAGACGCCTATGTTCCACGCGGCCTCGATGGGTGGGATCATGGGAACCCCGGCAAGTGGTGGTTCCACCGTTTTCATGCCCTTGTTCGACCCGGGCCCCGCGCTCGACCTGATCGAGTCTCACCAGGTCACCCAAACAATGATGGTGCCAACGATGATTGCGATGCTCATGGGCGTCGAGGGATTCTCGCCGGAGCGGCTCGACAGCCTTAAAAGGCTCACCTACGGCGCGTCGCCGATGCCTGCGGGGCTTCTTGACCGGCTGCTCGAGATGTACCCGAACCTCGATATCACCCAGGGTTACGGCATGACTGAGTCGTCGTCGCTGTTGACCTGGCTTAACGCTGAAGCCCACCGCAAGGGCGGGAAGCGTTTGCAGTCGGCGGGCAAGGCAGTCGCGGGTGTGTCGCTCAGCGTGCAAGACGTGGACGGCAACGTCCTTCCCGCTGGCGAAACCGGCGAAATTTGTGCCAAGGCCGGCAACTTCATGCGCGAGTATTGGAACAAGCCCGAGGCCACCAAGGAAGTGTTCGCCGGTGGGTGGTACCACACCGGTGATGCGGGCTATCTCGACGACGGCGGCTACTTGTTCTTGGTCGATCGGATCAAAGACATGATCGTTTCCGGTGGCGAGAACGTGTATTCGGCCGAGGTCGAAAGTGCGCTCTCCACCCATGAGGGTGTCGCTCAGGTCGCGGTCATTGGAATCCCGCACGACACCTGGGGCGAGCAAGTCCACGCCATCATTGTTTCGAACCCTGAGGTCGCGATCACCGGCGAGGATCTCACCGAGCATTGCCGTGATCACATCGCCGGCTACAAGATCCCCAAGTCGTGGGAGTTCCGAGACGAACCGCTGCCGCTCTCAGGTGCCCTGAAGGTGCTCAAGCGTGACCTGCGGGCTCCGTATTGGGAGGGGCATGAGCGGTCCGTCTGAGGTGGCCTGCGCCCGGGCGTAACGTCGTGAATGGCGGCACAAATTTGGTTTCTAACGCCCCGCACAGGGGCGTTTCCGCACAAATTTGGGAAGGCACCGTTGTCGTAGCCCAGGTTCTGTTTGTCTTGGCGACGGTTGCGTGTGTCGAGAACCGAGCGGGCGAATGCCGGGTGCACCGATGGGAGCGTGACCAAACGCCCCGATGCATCGACGGTGACAGTCGGCTATTGGAATGCCTGCAGCGTTTCGATCGAGACACCAGGTCTGTTGGAAGCCCGACCGCGTACATCGCGCTCGCCACGGCTCGCGGTCGCATGTGCCTGGATCGCTACTGGGAGCATGGTCCTCTCTCGACATGGGCGCGGTTCGCTTTGAAGGCCATGCGGGTCGAGCGGCCCCAGGCGTCAGTCCAAGAGGCCGGCGGAGGAGCATCGCCTCGCCGTGCGTCAGCGGTGTGGCGGCGCCGATCGTTCGGCCGGGCGTCGGGGCTGCCGGAGCGCCACGATGACTTGTCCCGGCAGGGAGCCGCAGAAGTCCCTAGGGTCGCAGGATGCGCTTCGCCATCAAGACTTCTCCGCAACACACGACTTGGGCCGACATGTTGGCCGTCTGGACCGAGGCCGACGACATGGATGTCTTCGACTCGGCTTGGAACTTCGACCACTTCTATCCCATCAACGTGCCCGATACCAGCGGACCATGTATGGAGTCGTGGGTCACCTTGACCGCGCTCGCGCAGGCGACAAGCCGGATCCGCATTGGGTGCATGGTCAACGGCGTCGTCTATCGACACCCGGCGGTGTTGGCCAACATGGCGGGGACGCTGGACATTGTCTCGGAGGGTCGGCTCGAGTTGGGGCTCGGGGCAGGCTGGAATGAGGAGGAGTGCGATGCCTATGGCATCGATCTTGGCACCCTGACCGAGCGCTTTGACCGCTTCGACGAAGCATGCGAAGTCGTCGTCAGCCTGTTGACCCAAGAGACCAGCGACTTCGAAGGCGAGTACTTCACCCTGCGTAACGCCCGCAACAACCCCGCGGGGGTGCAACGTCCCCACCCCCCGATCTGCATCGGTGGGGGCGGTGAGCGTCGTACGTTGCCGGCCGTGGCGAGGTGGGCGCAGCACTGGAACTACCCCGGGTTTGACATCGAGGGCATGGTTGCCAAACGTGAGGTACTGCATGGTCTTTGTCGCGAGATTGGGCGCGACCCCAGCGAGATCGAGATCTCCCAGCACGTGATCTACGACCCCGACGGTGATACTGCGGCGTTCGTCGATGACCTCGCAGAGCGCGAAGCGGCGGGACTTGACCTGGTGATCTTCTACTTGCCACCGCCCCACGACGCGAGCATCTTGGGACCGCTGGCCGAGGTGCTCCGCGACCGCTGATCAGCGCAGTGGCGGACGTTCGCGTTGCCCATTGACCCAGCGGGTGCGTTGGTTGTACCTAGTGCCCCGCCAGATGGTGGTCTCGTCATATTTCGCGTCTTCGAGATTCGCGCCCGAGAGATCGGTGAAGCTGAGGTTGGCGCCGCGCAGGTCGGCGCGTTCGAGCCGCGCCCGACTGAGGTCGGCAAAGCGAAGATCAGCCCCGCTGAGGTCGGCGCCTTGGAACACTGCGGCAACCGCGACCACGCGGCTCATGTCGACATCTTTGAGGCTGGAGTTGTCGAACACGGCGTAGGTAAAAGGTGTGCGTGACAGGTTCGCCCCGTCCAGGATCGATCGAGAGAATTGGGCGTAGTTGCAGGTGTAGCTGATGTGCTTCTTGTCGCGATCGTGGCTGAGGTCAGCCTCGGTGAGATCGACGTCGCGAAGCTTCGCATGAGCGAGATGGGCGTTGCGCAGGCTGCTGTTTCGCATGATCGAGCCGTCGAGCTTGGCCCCCTCGAGCATGGCGACATTCAGGCGGGCTTCGGTCAGCTCGCATTCGCGGAGATCGGCGTCGAAGAAGTACTTCCCCGAGAAGTTCTCGCGGGTCAGGACCTTCCCTCGAAGGTTTCGAGGCTCGCGCTGAGTGAACTTGCGGTAGTCACGCATAGGCAGAGGTTCGCGTATCCGGCGCTGCATTGCCCATCGGAGGCTGCGAACCGCGAGCCCGGATGACCGTGTAGACGGTGAGGGCAACGATCACGATGGCCATACCGATCCACTGAAATCCAGTGATGTGCTGATCGAGGATCCACAATGCGAGCACGGTTGCGACCGCAGGGTTGAAGAGTTGGAGCACACCGATCAGCGAAAGCGGGGCTCCCTGGTGTGCGTAGTTGGTCAAGAAGTGGCCGAGTCCGGGAAGGATCGCGATGCCCACGACGCGTAGCCATTCCTCGCCGTTGACAGGTACCAAGTCGGCGCCTGAGACGAACAGGACCGGTATCAACGAGACGGTGGCCCAAAACCAGAGGCCCATCATGAAAGGGACCATCGTGAGCGAGGCGCGGGCCTTTCTGGACCCGATGAAGTAGACAGCGGGCAACAGCATCGACCCGGCCGCAAGGAGATCTCCACGGATATCGCCGGAGTCCGACGACGAGCCGGAAAGAACCATGATTACCGCGCCCCCGACGGCGATGAGCACCCACAACAGTTCGAGTCGTCGCACCCGTTCGCCAAAGAACACGCGACCCGCGATCAACAAGGGAACAGGTTGCATCACCGCGAGAAGGACAGCGTTGGCCACACTCGTGAGCTGCACGGCCTCGAACAACAGGGCGCTGGCCGTGCCGAACCCGATGCCTGCCATGGCGGTCTTGGTGAGGGCGGCCATCGTGAACTCGCAGCGCGCGACCACGAGCACTGCAAAGAAGGTTGAAGCCAGCGCTACCCGCCAAAAGGCAAGCGTGATGCCATCGCTTTCGGCGCCGGCGATGATGCTCGGGCCCATCGCGAAGAAGACGACACCAAAGATTGCAGCCGTGAGGCTGGTGCTTTCAGTCTTCTGCTCCGACACCGTCGATTGCCTCCGGACGCGGGAGGTTGCCAATGATGGAGTTGATGACACCACCATCGACCACGAGTTGCTGGCCGGTGATGTAGTCGGCGTCCGAAGATGACAAGAACATCACCGCTTTGGCGATGTCGTCGACCGTGCCGAGGCGTCCAGCGGGGACCTTGCCCACCCGCAACCGCCGGAATTCAGGATCGGCGAAGATCGGTGCCGACATGCCGCCGTCGATCATGCCTGGAGCAACGCTGTTGACGCGTATACCCATGGGACCCCACTCCACCGACATCTGCTGCGACATCAGGTGGATGCCGGCTTTGGATGCGGCATAAGCGCCGGCGTTCGGTCCAGGAGCGACACCGTTGATCGACGTCATTGACACAATCGAACCCCCGCCGTTGTCGACCATGCGGCGAGCGCAGGCAGTGGCACACACGAAGGCGCCCACCAGGTTGACATCGAGGACGGCCCGAAAATCGTCGATGCTCTGCTCCAGGAGTGGCCCGAACCGGACGATGCCGGCGTTGTTGACGAGCGCGTCGGGAGTGCCGAAGGACTCGAGCGCAGCCTCGACAGCGTCGGGATCGTTGACGGCGGCGCTGAGCGCGACGGCATTGGGCAACGAGTCTGCGACGGCTGTGGCCGTGTCGTGGTTGATGTCGAGCACGCCCACGCGGTAACCGGCGTCGGATGCGTAGCGGGCAATGCACTCGCCGATCCCGGCACCAGCGCCGGTGACGATCATGGACTTGGTCATAGCTCAACTCCTACTCGAAAACCGTCCCAGATGGCATCGATGGCTCGCCGGGGAGCGAGACAGTCGCCGATGCCATGAACGGTAAGTGATGGGTCTGTGCGTAGCTGGTCCAGCAGGTCACTGTCGGCTACGCCGTACCAAGCAGTGACGACCGCGTCGACGCCGTCGAGCCAGCTCTCGTCTCCGGTGAGTCCTTCGCGGATTCGGATCCGGTGGGCCTCGATGGCCGTGACTGTATGGAGCTCGATCCATGTCACACCAGCGGCTCGTAACCGGCGCAACATTGGCGGCTTGGAGAAGATGTCCATCTCGGCGCCGATGGGTACTGGGCTGACGATGCGGACGTCGTGTCCCGCAGCCGCGAGGCCTTCGGCCGTTGTGAGGCATTTCCAGTCGGCTTCGCCGCTGTCGATGACCACAATTCGCCGACCCTCGACACCTTCGGTGATTGCTTGATGAGCCGTCCGGACATGAGGAAGGTCGGCACCCTCGATATCGGGCCGGCCAGGCTTTGAGCCGGTCGCGACGATGACTGCGTCGGGAGCGAGCTCGGCGAGCATGGTGGTGTCGGCGCGGGTGTTGAGGCGCACCTCGACGCCCAGTCGGCCGAGTTGTGCCTCCAGGAACCGGACTGAGTTCGCAAACTCGTCTCGGTAAGGCATCGCGGCCGCGGCCACCAGCACCTGGCCGCCGAGTGCGGCCGATGCCTCGAGGAGCGTGACATCGTGACCACGCAACGCCGCGGTTTCGGCTGCCTTGAGACCGCCCGGTCCGCCACCAACAACGACGACACGCTTGGGCGTATCGACTGTGGTGATCTTGCCGATACCCCAGGACTTCTCGAACCCGACGACAGGGTTGACAAGGCACGCGATTGGGCTGCCTCGATGTGGGCCGCCACGACACCCCACGTTGCACGAGATGCACTCGCGGACTTCTTCGCGGCGTCCGTCGCGCGATTTGTTGGGGAGCTCCGGGTCGGCGATGAGTGGCCGAACGAGACACACCATGTCGGCGGCTTCTCCGGCAAGAAGTTCCTCGCACTGCTCGGGCGTGACCAGGCGAGCAACAGCGAACACGGGGACGCCGGCGGTGACTTGCCGAATTTCCTTGGCGTAGTGCGCAAACGGTGCCCGCACATAGCTCATGTCGGGGATCATGCGATCGATTGACGCGTAGTTGGACTGGCTAACCGACACATAGTCGGTCTGGACGCGTTCGAGAATGTACGCGACCTGAGCGCTGGACTCGGCTGGGTCGAGACCATCGGGCACAAACTCGTCGGCGCTGACCCGGATGCCCACCGCAAAGTCGTCGCCGACCTCGTCGCGGACGGCTTCCATGACCTGCATTGGCAAGCGCATACGGTTCTCGAAGGACCCGCCGTACTCGTCGGTGCGATGGTTAGAGAACCGACTGAGAAACTCACACAGCAGATAGCCGTGCGCCAGGTACACCTCGAGGCCATCGAAGCCGGCGGCAGCCAGCCGTCGAGCTCCAGACCGGTACGCCTCGATGATCTCGGCGATGTCTCGTCGGTCCATCGCGTGCGGCACCGAGCGACTGGCGGGGTCGGGAATCGGCGAAGGTGCCCACATCTCGCGATGGGAGGCGAACGAGTTGCCCTGCCGCCCCAAGTGCGAGAGTTGACCGAAGATCTTGGAGCCCTCGGCGTGCACCGCATCAGCAACCATTTGGTAGCTGGGGATCGAATCGTCGGTCCAGACCTCGTTGACCCCGGCCGCCGTCATGCCTGTGGGGTGCACCATCGAAGAACCCTGGATGATGAGCCCAACGCCGCCTTTGGCCCGGTCGGCCAGGTATTCGGCCTGGCGGGGAGCGAGGTGATGGCGGTGCCAGTCGACAAAGCGTGAACCGTGACCGGCAAACACAATCCTGTTGGCTATTGGTACAGCGCCAATGTCGATCGGTGAGAACAGCATAGGAAAGGCGGG
>CAWKYX010000079.1:0-12629 GCA_963854265.1 Acidimicrobiia bacterium | reverse complement strand
TGTCTCTCTTGGGCCTTCAGGCCAGTCTGAACGTGAGGCAGATTCAGCGAGTCCTGCTGGAAGACCTTGAACAGCGGGCCTAGCTCGGGAGCCAAAGACCAGTCGTCATCGATCCCCAAGTCGTGGATCTGCGTGATCTCTGGTCGATTGTCCGGGTCCGGCGCTGGCGGGAAGAACATGACCTCGAAGATGGACGTTTCGGGATCGTCGCCATTGGGTCGGAACCGGTAGAAGATTTGGTGGAAGCAACCCCACGGTGACCAGTTCGGGAAGACCGAGTAGAATATCGCGTCGATGAACTCGCCGTCACTGACGTTGTCGACGTCGATGAGGTCGCCCCACTGGTCCCGGAGCAGCTGACGACGCTCTTCGGCGATCTGGGCCCGCATGTTCGCGATTTGCTCGGGCGTCTGATCATTCTGGTCGGGCATCATCAGCGGCACGTCGTCGAAGGCTTCGGGATGCATGCCTCCGACCCAGATGCACAGATGCGGATCGGCCTGGAGCTGAGATCCCTCGATGTGATTGCCGTGCATATCGAAGAAGCTCTCGTGGCCATCGGTGTTGGTGACCCGAACCCGATTCTCTTCGACCCGCTCGTAGATGTGTCCGTTCAATGGGTGACGCCAGCGTGCGAACTGGAGCCCATCATCGAGACGTTCGTAGCGGGTCATGTTGGCCAGGTGTGGACTCTCGACACCGTGCGGCGAGATAGCCCGAGAGAAGTTGCCGAAAATGTCGTACCGGCTATTGGCGTCGCCGAGATTCTCCATGAGCGTGGGGTGTGTGGCGACGGTGTGGTACGCCTCCATGAATGCCTCTTGGCACACCTTCCAGTTCATAGGCATGATCTTGCGGACGTGGACCGACTTGTACCGCTTGTCGAAAGGCAGGTGTGTGAAGTGGTCATCGATGTCGCCCAGGAAGTCCGCCAGCGTGCCGGCGTCTCGGTCTGGGTTGATGAAGATAAACCCCTGCCACGTGTCGACCAGTGCCTCGGCCAGTCCGTAGTTGGCAGGTTCGACATCCGGGAAATCCCACTGGCACGGGATCTCCTTCAGCGAGCCATCGAGGTTCCAGGCCCAACCATGGAATGGGCAGCGCAAGTTGATGGCGCCTCGGCCGCTGCACTCGCGAAGCTTGCGGCCGCGGTGCAAACACGCGTTGCGATATGCCTTGAATTCGTCCGGGCCTGTCCGCACGATGAGGAAGGACAACGTCGCGATCTCATAGACGTGGTAATCGCCAACTTCAGGGATCTCCTCTTCGAGACAGGCCAGTTGCCATACCTTGCTCCAGAGCTTCTCTACCTCGAGGTCATGCCAGGCCTTGGAGGAGTAGACGTGCGCTGGGACCCGAGTGTTGCCCCCGCCCATCGGCGACTCGGCGCGGAGCGCATCGCTGACCGGGTGCGTGTCCAGGTCCTGGAGCTCGCCCAGGCTGACGCCTGCGGACCGGTTGGTGCCGGTGATGGTTTCGGTCATTGCTGGCTCCCTGGCGTTCCGCGATTAAGTGGGCAGACTCTAACTTTTTTTGGTGGCGCCAGCGTTGTCGTAGGTTTCGAGCCGCACTGCCGTGGCCGTGATCACTTCGACCAGCGCGATGCGTCGGCGCCGTTGGTAGGTGAGGTTCCACTGGCACTGACCGGTTGCGAGCTACTCGCGTTCGGAACGGACCTGTCTCCATCGTGACCGAAACGGTTGACGTCCCCGTTGGCTCAGCCCTTGTGCCCGATCTCAAACGGGCAAGCCGAATCAGTCAGGGGCGATAATTCCGGCGAGTTCCAGGATCTTGGTCGGGGGGAGATATTGCTCGGTCACCCGGGCACCAAGCGGCGCGAGCGCATCCTCGATCGCGTTGGTGAGTGCCGCCGGCGAGCCAATCATGCCGCCTTCGCCCACCCCACGGAAGTCATTCTCGCCGCCAGCCGAGAGTGTCTCGAGGTGGTGGACCTCGATATGCGGAATCTCCATCGACGTTGGGATCAGGTAGTCCATGTAGGTCGTGGCCTGAAGATTGCCGTCGTCGTCGTATGCGCTGTTCTCGTACAACACCGCCCCGATGCCTTGGGCAACGCCGCCACGTACTTGGCCGTCGACGATGGCGGGGTTGATGATCGGGCCGCAGTCTTCGACCACCACATAGCGGGGAATGTCGATCATGCCTGTCTCGAGATCGACCTCCACGACGCACGCATGGGTGGCGCAACTCCAACCGCCGTCACCCTTGCCTTCGTAGTCGCACTTGGCCTGGAACGCTTCGTTATCGGAGGCCCCGTGGTCGGCTGCCGCCGCGGCAGCGACCTGGGCGTATCCGAGCCCCCGGGCCGGCACCCCCGCAACGTGAATATTGCCGTCGACGATTTCGATGTCCGCCGGGGCAGCCTCCAGCATCTGGGCCGCCTTTTCGACGACTTGCTGGCGGACCTCGCGTGACGAGCCTCGGACGGCGCCTCCCCCCATGGGGCCACCGCGGCTCCCGCCGGTCCCGATGAAACTGAATGGAGTCCGACTGGTGTCGCCCCAGATCAGCGTGACGTCGTCGAGCCCGACGCCGAGCTCATCGGCGGCCAGCTGCGAGTAGGTGGTCTCGTGGCTCTGGCCGTGCGGCATTTGTGAGGTGATGACCTTGATAGACCCGTCGACTTCGACCACGGTTCGTGCCGTCTCGGCGGTGAGCACGCCGGTGCCAGGGTTGATCGAATCGGTGAAGTTGGGTGGGCCGGGAGCGGCCTCGTGGTAACAGGCGAACCCGATACCCAAGAAGCGTCCTTCCGCGGCGGCCGCTGCTCGTTGTGTTTCGAACGCGTCCAGGTCCATGAGTTCGACCGCGTGGTCGAGCGTCTTACGGGTCGACATTGTCTCGTCGAGGGTGGGCCCTGTGATCATTTCGGCGGGCATGTCTTCGTCGCCGAACATGTTCTTGCGGCGGAGTTCGGTGGGCGACATATTGAGCGTTCTTGCCGCGATGTCGATGATGCGTTCGCGTACCCACGTCTCGTTTGCCCAGGGCCCGCGATAAGGGATGTACTTGCCCTTGTTCGTACAAACGATTCGCGAGCGCTGTTGAAATGCCTCCCACTTGTACGCGCCGGGGAACATGACCTTCATGATCTGGGTCACGAAACCTGCGCCGACGGGGAAGCCCGGGTACGCACCTTGATCCATGATCAGGTCGACCTTGAGGCCGCGGAAGGTCCCGTCGCTGTCGAGCGCTAACGCAACGGTCATATCCTCTTCGCGGGCCTGGCCACCATCAGTGAGATTCTCAACGCGATCCTCGATCCACTTCACGGATTGGCCCAGCTCGATGGCCGCGACCGCCAAGGCGATGTCCTCTCGTGCGATCGAACCCTTGGCCCCAAATCCGCCCCCGATGTCTTGGGCGACAACGGTGGGGTAGTCGTTCATGCCCAACAAGCCGAGACCGATGCGCTGCAGATGCAACAACGTGGCCTTGTCGCGTTTGATCTGGTCGACGGTCCCCGTGTTGTCCTGCTTGGCCATCTCTTCTTTGTTCTTGGCCATGAACGCTTTGATGCCAGCGCTGAAGGCCTTTCGGCGTTCTTTCTGGGCGATGATGCCCTTCACCGAACTGAGCATCGATTCCTTTTCGGCCAACGCAGCGATCAGCCATCGCAGCATGTGACTGCTCTGGGTCGCGTTGTGCACCGTGAGATGGCCCGTGTCGGGGTCAACTTCGATGACGCTGCCACGGGTTTCCATGGGCTGGTTCGATTGGCGCTGACAAGAGAACCGCTCGGTGATGACTCGGTCAGCATCCGCGAACACGGCGTCGATGTCGCCGTAGTCGTGATAGGTGTCGAACATGACGTTGCCGTCGGCCTTGTCCCACAGCGGCTCGGTGTCAGAGCGCAGTGCTTGGGAGATGTTCGCGACCGGGGCGAGTGGCTCGTAGTCGACCTCAACGAGCTCGGCGGCGTCCTCCGCCAAATAGCGCGACTCGGCGATGATGAGCGCTACGGGGTCGCCCTGGTGACGGACCTTGTCGGCGCTGAGCGCCCAGTGCAGCGGCGTGTACATGGTGGGCAGCATGAGGAAGGGCGGGAAAGGATGAGACGCGTCCACGACATCTTGGCCGGTGAAGACCGCGCGCACGCCCTTCGCACGCCGAGCTTCGGTGGCATCGATCGAGGCGATACGCGCGTGAGCCATCGGGCTCCGAAGGAATGTGGCATGGAGCACGCCCTCGGGGCTCACGTCGGCGACGTACTGGCCGTTGCCTCGCAGCAGACGGTCGTCTTCGACTCGCTTGACGCTTTGCCCGACAAAACCAAGGCCAGAGGTCTGGGCGCTCATTCGGGCGCTCCTAGGTTGTCGACCGCACTCGCGGCTCCAGATCCAGCCATCAGAGCGACTGCGGTTTCGACGCCGTTGAGAATGGTCTCGTAGCCCGTACATCGGCAGAGGTTTCCGCTGAGTTCTTGTCGGATTTCGTCGCGGGTTGGGCTGGGATTCTCCGCCAACAGCGCAACAGCACTCATCAAGAATCCCGGAGCGCAGAAGGCGCATTGGAACCCGTGGGCTTCGTGCATCGCTTGTTGGATGGGGTGCAGCGTGTCGCCATCGGCCAACCCCTCGATGGTAGTGATGTCGGCTCCTTCGGCTTGAACGGCCAGCATGAGGCATGACCTTGCCGGCGCTCCGTCGACGAGGATCGTGCACGCACCGCACACGCCGTGCTCGCACCCCAGGTGGGTGCCGGTCAGCCCGACATCGTCTCGGATCACGTCGCTGAGGCTCCGCCGCGGTTCGACATCGGCCGAATAGGGGTTGCCGTTGATCGTGAAGGCGATGGGCATCGTGGCGTGTATTTGGACGGGGGTACTCATGCGGGGGCTCCGATCCGCTCGGCGGCGGCGGCGGTGAGCCCGCGGACTGTAAGCACGCCGGCGAGATGTTTGCGGTAGTTGGCGCTGCCATGCAGGTCTGCGGTGGGCGACAGCGTTGCGCTGACCGCGGCGGCCGCTGCAGCGAAGACGTCGGCCGTCGGAGGCTGACCAATCAGCTGTGACTCAACCAATGAGACACGAACCGGTGTGGGCCCGACGCCGAAGAATGCGAGCGCAGCGTGTTCGATGTTGTCGGCGCTGATTTGGATGTGGCAGGCGAGCCCTACCATCGCGAAGTCGCCGTGGCGGCGACTCAGCTCGACCACTGCGCCCCCCGACGTTGTCGCCCATTCTGGGAAGCGGACCTCGGTGAGGAGTTCGTCGGGACGTAGCGCAGTCGTCAGGTAGCCCTCGAAGAAGTTCTGGGCCGGGATTTCCCGAGTGCCCGCAGATGACTGGGCCACCATTGTGGCCCCGGTCGCCAGCACAACGGCGGGCATCTCGGCGGCAGGGTCGGCGTGGGCGATGCTGCCGACGACGGTTCCGCGGGTACGTATGGCGCGGTGGCCCACATGGGGCATCGCTTGGTGAATGAGCGGGGCATTGCGGGCGATGTCGTTGGAGCGCTCTGCGCCGGCATGGCGGACTAGCGCACCGATCGACACGCTGTGGTCCGGTGCCACGGAGATCTTGGCGAGGTCGGGGATGTGGCTGATGTCGATCAGCTGCTCGGGCGGGCCGAGCCGCAACGCCATCGTCGGCAGGAGGCTTTGGCCCCCGGCGAGAACTTTGGCGTCGTTTCCATGGGCTGCGAGGAGACCGAGCGCTTCATCCAGGCTTTCGGGCCGGTGGTAGATGAATGGGGGATTCTTCACGGTGCCATCTCCAGGGCATTGAAGGCCAGGGGCTAGGCCTCATACCTGGAACCATACGCGACCGCCGGCTCGGCGGATGCGCCCAGAGGTTGGTGGCGCGAAGTGGGTGCCGAGCATGAGATCGCCGGTGTTGGCGTCGATATCGACGATGCGGCGCCGGGTGTTCGAGGACCCTTCGCAATCCCAGTCAAATGAGGCGGGCCGGGCAGTGCGAAGTGCAGGGTCACGCTGACCTGGCCAATCTCCCAGACGATGTTGCTCACGTTGTCACCCTGACCATCATCGAAGCCTCCGATCGAATGCACCCAACCTGTGACACTTGGTGCCTGGCACCGAGCGTCACCCGGTTTGGTAGGTGATTGACATCGGCCACAGACGTGTCGAGACTCGTCGACACGCTCGCAATCAGGAGAAGTCATGATCGACTACCAGCGTCTCTTTCACACGGGAATCCGGGTCCCGGATCTCGACGCTGCAATGGAGGAGATGGGAGAAACCCTCGGCGTCACTTGGGCGAAGCCCCGGAGCACGGAGGGTCAGGCGGTTTGGACGCCTGAGGATGGCCAACAAAAAGTGCCCCTGCGTTACGTCTACTCCAGCGAGGGCCCGCAACACATCGAGTTGCTCGAGGGCCCGGCCGGCTCGATCTGGGACGGCCGCGAAGACCCCGGCGTGCACCACGTTGGTGTCTGGGCTGACGATGTTCAAGCCGAGACTGAACGTTGTGTTGCCAACGGTTGGCGGGTGGCTGCAGCGAACGTTTCCCCCGAGGAAGGTTATGGCTCCTACACCTATGTCGTCCCGCCGTCGGGCCCCATTATCGAACTCGTCAACGGCGCCCGCCGCCTCGCCTTTGAGACCTGGTGGGCGGGTGGGGACTGAGCCGTGGGCGGGTGGGGACTGAGCCGTGGGCGGGTGGGGACTGAGCCGTGGGCGGGTGGGGACTGAGCCGTGGGTAGGTGGGGGCGGTAGATGTGTTGCCGCCGCGATGGGCCGGGTCTAGTGTCGAGGCCAGTTCGATCCATCTGGCCGGGAGGCTTGCTTTGAAGATTACTCCCGTCTCCGAGGCCGTCGGAGCCGAGGTCTCTGGTGTCGACGTGCGTAACCTCAACGATGACGATGTTGCCGAGCTCGGTGCCGGCTGGGCTGATCATGGGGTTCTTTTCTTTCGCGATCAGGACCTGTCGCCCGATGAACACATTGCGTTTGCGGAGCGCTTTGCCCCGATCGACGTGAACCAGTTTTTCCAGGGCGTCGAAAGTCATCCCAAGATCGCGCAAGTGCTGAAAGAGCCCGACCAGGTGCACAACATCGGTGGCGGCTGGCACACCGACCACTCCTACGACCAAGTCCCGGCCAAGGGGTCGATTCTGTTGGCCCGCGAAGTTCCGCCGGTCGGCGGCGACACGAGGTTCTTGAGTGTCGGTGCCGGCTATGACGCGCTGTCCGCCGGTCTCAAGGCGACGCTTGACACACTCCAGGCCCACCACACGAATGAGCACATCTTCGGCAAAACGGCTCAGCACTCACAGGAGATGGGGGGTCGCCTGGGGAACCCCGAGGCCGTGGGAGGCACTATTCATCCCGTTGTTGTGGCCCACCCGGACACGGGGCGTAAGTTGCTGTACGTCAACATGGCGTTCACCACACACTTCGTGGGTTGGACCCGCGAAGAGTCCGCGGCCTTGCTGAACTTCTTGTACCACCACCTGAGCAGCGGCGACTTTGGCTACCAGTTCAAATGGGAGCCGGGCTCGATCGCGATGTGGGACAACCGGTCCACCTGGCATTGGGCCCTCAACGACTACGACGGCCATCGTCGGTTGATGCATCGCATCACCATCGAGGGCGAACCGCTGTCGGCGAGCACCGCCTGACACCGGCGCCGCCTGGAGTCCGAGCGACGTTGCTCGTCGACTGGGTCGGGCAACATCAAAGCGTCGTAGCGCTGGGTTCGGGTCCACACGCGCTCTCGGAGCCGTGCCCGCGTCAGTTAGCTCAGAGTGGTCTGAGCCGGTGGCCCGATGCGCCTATGGGGCCTCACGCGGAGTCATGCCATCAAAGAGCAGGTCGACGATCGATTTCATTGCGGCGTCGAGATCGGTTTCGTTGTCGTCTCCGGCCCGGCTGAACACGAGCTCGGTCGTCATGATTGCGATCGCTGCCACGTCGGGTTCGGATTGGATCGCGCCGCGGTCCTGTCCCATACGGGGCACGGTGACGGCCGGGTCCGACAGCGTGCGCCACAACGTTGCGGCAAGCTCGCGAGTGGCGGCTCCGCCTGTGGTCGAAACGGCGGTGGTCGTAGCCGCAACCGCGAGTTCCCGGTGTTGGCGGACCCAGGTCCCGACTCGGGTGAGGTGCCGCGTGAGTGCATCTCGGAGGCTGATCAGATCGCTGGTGAGATCGAATTTGGACTCTGCCTGGAGCGAGGGTAGCGAGTCGAAGATGGCGGCGCGAAGGATCCCGTTGACGTCGGTGAAGTTGCTCGTGACGGCCGATGATGAGAGTCCGCTTCCCGGGCAACGCCGTTGATGCTGACGCCGGCGAGGCCGTGGCGAGCGAGCTCCTTCTGGAACGCTGCGATCACCCGTTCATAGACGTTGTCGCCGATCCCGTCCACGTGCTCCCGCCACGATGAAGCCAGGTCGCCTGCGAGCGTGCCCCGGTAGTCGTGGACAGTTGTCATCGGGGATCCGACTGGCACAGCGATGCTCGGGAGCAGGGACAAGATAGCTGTGGTCAAGAGATCGACCGTGGCGACGTCGGGCTCGATCCGGTTTCGCATCAAGAGGCCGTCGGAGAGTCCCTGGATGGCGCACGTCACGGACTCTGCATCCCATGGTTGACGAAATTGGAGACCCCTGCAGCTTGCTGATCTCTGCGTCGGTGGCCTGGGCGATCAATCCCAATGTGGACGTGTCCAAGTACCGCGTCGCGACCGAGGTGGTACTCCTCCTTGTTGTCGAAATGGTCGTAGAACACCCGCCTGCTCCGGCGAGCAAGCGACGTAACTCGCTCTGGGCTGATTCCTGCAGCGAGGCATGCGAAGGCATCGTCGGCAAGGAGCCGTGCTCCTGTCGGCTCGTCGTCAGACAATTGTTTCAACGCCATCTCCACCAGGTCATGGATCGCCAGAGTGCTGATACCGCTTTCGGACTTCAGCGGGTAGGGGAAATTGTCCGCTGAAGTCCTTGCGTCGATCCCCATTCGTGCCCCTCCGGGGGGGCTGCTCGGGCCCGGGAGCCGCCTCGCTGCGCTCCCGAAACCTCCGTTCCGCCACAAGGAGTATTGGTTTCGGCGCCTTGCGCCTACCACCGAACTCGACACAGCAGTTCTTTGGCATCCTGCCAGCCCACCGATCTCCGATGTCGCACGTTGTGTCGGGTCGTTGGTCCGCTGCCTGTGCTGCGAATGGAATGTACAGCGAGCGTGCACCATCGTGTCGGGGTGAGCGAGCCCGCAGCCGACTCTGCAAGACAGTCGCGAGGATCCAACTACCCGCCGACCAACCATCTCCTGCGCGACCTACAAGCCGAGTCGGTGTGGATTAGCGAGGGTGAGTTTCATGTGTATGCCCCGATGACACCCGAGGTGTCGAACGAGCGGGGCATGACGGTCGGGGTGATGGCCGCCATCATTGATTTCGCCGGAGCGCAGGTTGCGATGCGGTCGGTCGGCGGTGACTGGGTCGCGACCGCGGACTTGTCCTACCAACCCAGCGGTGGGGTCGAGCATGGCCCATTGGTCACCAGCACCAAACTGCTCCGAGCCGGGAACCGCGTTGTCGTTGTGCGCACCGAGGTCTTCGACGGGAGGGGAGAGGAAACGCCGGCTCGCCACGCGGGGAGCGCGGTGATGACTTTCTCGCGTCTGCCGCGCGAAGCCACCACCACCAGGGTGGCGCCGATGAGCTTCACCATCGGGGAGCGGTTCGGCCTGTCTGTCGGCCCCACGGGCTTTGAGGGGGCAGCGACCGACGCATTAGGGCTCGAGGAACTGGCGCCAGGCTCCCTGCTCCTTGAGAAATCGAACTACGTCCTCAACAGTTTCGGAACGGTAAACGGTGGTGCGACGGCGATGACCCTTGTCGCTGCCGCTGAGTCCATGGTCGGTGCTGGGGTCGCGGCTGACATCTCAATTCGCTACGTCGGCCAGGCTGGCGACGGGCCGATGCGGACGGTTGCTCGAGCGTTGGCGGCTTACGACTCCTACACCTCGGTGGATGTCGAATTGTTGGACACCTCCGAGGGCGACCGGGTCGTCGCGTTGGGTACGGTCGGCATCGTCGCGTGAGATCGACCGGACACCCGATCTACTGACGTCTGTGGCCGATACCGTCTGACGCGTGATTCTGATTGATATCGATGGCCTGACAGTAACTCGGCCCGAACGTGACCTCCTGCGCGACGTGTCGCTGACCGTGAGTACGGGGGACCGCATCGGGATTGTCGGAATCAACGGCACCGGAAAATCCACCCTGCTGCGGATGATCGCTGGCACCGACCAACCTGATGCCGGCAAGATCCGTCGTGGCGGTGACGCCTCGATTGCCATTCTCGACCAGGACGCACCACTGCCTGCAGGCACCGTGCGTGAAGCTGTTGGCGATGGTTGGGAGGTCGAGTCCATTCTCGACAGGCTCGGGATGGGTGCCAAGCTCGATGCACAAACGGCGGATCTCTCGGGTGGCGAAGCGCGCCGTGTCGCGTTGGCGCGGGTTCTTGTTGCCGACGCCGACTTGCTGATCTTGGACGAGCCGACGAACCACATGGACATTGGCGCGATCCACTGGCTCGAAGAACGATTGGCGGCACACCGAGGGGGCATGGTGATTGTGGCCCACGACCGCCATCTGCTTGATCGGGTAGTGAACCGGATCGTGGAACTCGACCGTGGTCAGGCCTACATCCACGAGGGCGGCTACGGAGCGTTCTTGGAAGGCCGGGAACTTCGCGAGTCGCACGAAGCCAAAGCTGACCAGGTCCGGCGGTCGCTGGCGAAGCGCGAGCTCGCGTGGCTGCGACGGGGCGCGCCCGCTCGGACCAGCAAGAACAAGGCACACGTCGAGCGCGCCACAGCGATTGTTGAACATGAGGCCAAGGCCGCAGCGCGCACGGGCGATCTGGATCTCCACATCGATGTGCCGCGACTCGGCGACAAGGTGGTGGATCTCCACGGCGTTAGCCATCGCCACGACGAGCGATGGCTGTTCCGCAATCTCAATTTGCTGCTGGGGCCCGAAGAGCGATTGGGGGTCGTGGGCCTCAACGGTTCGGGTAAATCGACGCTGCTCGACGTCATCAGCCGCCGGTTGGAACCCCTTGAGGGCACCGTCGAATGGGGAACCACGGTGCGTCTCGGGTTTCATGACCAGGTGGGCGCGTGGCTCGATCCCAAGCAGCGGGTGTGGGAGGCCGTCAGCGGAGGCAAGTCGGAACTCGACTGGCGCGACAAGAAGCTCATGGAGAACTTTTGGTTCGACAGCGATGCGCAGTGGGCGCCCATCAGCCTGTTGTCTGGTGGCGAGCGGCGGCGGCTGCAACTGGTGCTTACCCTGGCACAACGGCCCAATGTCTTGCTCCTCGACGAGCCCACCAACGATCTGGACCTCGACACGCTGCGCGCGCTGGAGAACTTCCTCGATGATTGGCCTGGGGCACTGATTGTGGTTAGCCACGACCGTGCGTTTCTCGAACGCACAGTCGATGACGTGCTGGTGCTCGATGGGCAGGGCAAGGCGGCTCGTTTCCCCGGCGGATTCTCCGCATGGGAGGACCAACAGCGGATCCGTAACTCGTCGCGTCGAGCTGATTCGGCTTCCGCAGTCGCACAAAAGGGTGACCGCCGCACCAAAGGCGTCAAGGCGCCCCAGCCCGGGCAGCCTACGGGCCGATCCGTCAGCACCATCCGCCACGACATCAAGGCCGCCGATAAAACTCTGGTCAAGCTGTCAAAGAAGATCGGCCGCCTCAATGCCGATCTGGTTGACAATGCCGGAGACCACGACCGGTTACGAGAGTTGGGGGCCGAGTTGTCCGCCGCGCAGCAGGATCTGGCGCAGACCGAGGACCGTTGGCTTGCGCTTGGCGAAGAGCTAGAGAAGCGCTGAGCATCTTGCGCCGCTGAGTCATTGCACGGCTTCGTCGGCGGCGCCGGTGCCCGGTACTTTGGTGACATGGCACGATTCGAAGCGGTCTTGTTCGACAAAGATGGCACGCTGCTTGATTTCCACGGGACGTGGGACGGTGCAACTGGGGTGGCATTGCGGGCCGCGGCCTCGGACGCGTGGGACCTTGCGGTAGCGGCGCGTCTGCTGGGCTTCGATCTGACCACGGATCGGATCAAAGCCGGCTCGCCGATGCTGGCCGAAGCCAACGATGTGTTGTTGGACCTTGTTGCCGATCACATCGATGTCGCGGTGTTCGAGCAAACGATCGGCTCGGCGGCCATGCAGTCGATCCAGCCGGCGCGTGGCGCAGTTGCGGTGTTGGATGCGCTGCAGGACGAGGGTGTTGCTTGCGCCGTCGTCACCAACGATTGGGCGTCGGTGACCACAGGCCAACTGGCGGCGCTCGGCCTGCACGATCGGTTCGTAACTGTGGTCGGGTCCGATTCAGGGTTCGGTGCTAAGCCCGATCCTGCAATGGTGTTCGGCGCGTTGGCCGCGATCGGCGTCGAACCGAGCTGTGCACTGTTGGTTGGTGATACCAGCCACGACATAGGTGCCGGGCAGGCTGCTGGAGTGAGTACAGCCTTGGTGACGAATGGCTCGGTCCCCGACGCCGCAACCGCTGTCCTCGCAGACTTTGTGATCACCACGCTCGATGAGCTGATCCCGATCCTGACAGGCCCGTCGCATCCGCTCTAGCCCAACCCCATGTCGCCCCATCGCGCGCCGG
>CAWKYX010000078.1:0-12864 GCA_963854265.1 Acidimicrobiia bacterium | reverse complement strand
TTGTCCTCGCCAGCTCACAACGGCTCGCTGGGCTGGGAGATCACTGGCAGCGGCGTATCGAAATTGTGCTTGGTGTCGGGATGCTGATCTTTGGGCTCCATGCGATAGGTAACCGCGACGGCGTGACATCGTTAGTCGGCCGGATCCGTCGACCTTTTCGGACGCTGCTTGTGGCGACGGCCGGGAACCCCATGTCGTTGATGGTCTGGCTGGGGCTGGTCGTCACGCTGGGCTCAAGGTTTGGCGGGGGCGCGGCGCTGCTCCGGGTGGGTTTGGGCCTGGCCTTGGCGAGCGTCACCTGGCATGTGATGTTGGGCGCTGCCGCCGGCTCGGTCGGAACTCGCCTGGATGCGCGAACCCGCTTGATGATCCAGCGGGTTTCGGGAATCGCCATGGTCGCGCTCGCTGCAGCGCTCGTCGCCTGAAACCCCAATGACACCGAAGCGGTTATTGTCGATGGTCGTGTTGAGCGAATCCGACGTGGCTGACTTCTCCCGCGACGGCGCGGTGGTTGTCCGCGGCGCGCTCGACCGTGAGTGGTTGGAGCTTGTGGCCGAGGGATCGAGCAAAACATGGCCGCTCCCGGGCCGTACTCATGCGGATACGCCGCCGATGGAGGCCCCGGACGTTTCTGGGACGACTACCGCAACTGGGATCGCTTCGACCAATACCAAACCATGTTGTTCGAGTCGCCGCTCGCGCAGATTGCGGCGGCAGCGGTGCAGAGCCCCGGTGACCCGCTGGACCACACGAGCTTCCCGGTCGTCATCGGCGGCTAACACCGCGGGTGGCTGGTTACCGCACCGCCCGCTCTTCCTCGTACTCGGCGATGGTGTTGAGTTGCGCCGTCAGGGTGGCATCGACCCATTTGTTGCCTTGCCCGGTCACGAAGTCGTAGCTGGTCTGCACGGGGTTCAGCTGTCCGGTGAAATGTGGCATTACCTCTTCAGCGAAGAGCTCGTACGAACGCTTGGTGGTCGGCCAATTGGCGATGTCGGCGCCAAACATCAAAAAGCTGCCGAACCCGCCGGTCTTCTCCTGCAATCGATGGAGCTGAGCGACCGCCATGTCGGGGGTGCCGATGACCATCTGGCCTGACTCGAGTGCGGCATCGACAAACGCTTCGTAGTCGGTAGGGGGTGGCGGGGCGTTCGGATCTCCGAGGGGGATGATGTGCGACAAATAGTTGAAGATCCACTGAAGCCCGTACTCGCAGTTCTTGCGCGCTTCTGCTTCGGTTTCGGCGATGTGCATGGGGCCCATCAGCCGCCATGAGTTTCGATCGGCGACGTGGCCGTTTCGCGCGGCCTCTTCGTTCCAGACTTGGTAGTTGTAGTCGAGGACCTCGAAGGCGGCAGGCTCGGTCGCAGCAACGGAGATCATGCCTGTGCCATAGCGGCCAGCGAGCTTCGAACCCGACGGCGACATTGTGGATGCACACGCGACCTCGAAGTTGGAGTAAGGCTTCATTTGGAGCACCGCATCCCGACAGATGAACCAGTCGGTTTCTGCGTTCACCGTCTCGCTGGCGAACAGGGCCTTGATTACTTCGAAACTCTCCATCATGCGCTGGCGTTGATCGTTGGGGTCGATGCCCAACATCGCCGCGTCCGAGGTCAGTTGGCCAGGGCCGACGCCAAACATCATTCGGCCGCGGGTTTGATGGTCGAGTTGCACAATACGGTCCGCCAGGATCAGCGGATGGTGGTACGGCAGGGAGTTGACGCCCGTGCCCAACTGATGTGTTTCGTGCGTTCGGCGGCCGCAGCGATGAAGACCTCAGGACTGGCGATGAGTTCCGAACCAGCCGAGTGATGTTCGCCAATCCATGCCTCGGCGTAGCCGAGATCATCCAGCCACTCCATGAACTCGAGGTTCCGGTGGAGCGCCAGGGTTGGGTTGATGCCGACCTTGTGCATGGGTGGCAGAAAGACGCCGAATCGCATTGGTTCATGGCTGGTCTCTGAAGTCATCGGCAATGATGACACACGCCGTCTGAGAGCCGCCCAACGAGACAGCGGGGCGTGGTCCCGCCAGCGAGAGATCGCCTACAGCGAGCTCGCTGCCGCCGATCCGGCTGCATCGGGAGACCAGACTGCGATTTCGCCCGCTGCCATCAGCTGAGGACCAACGCCGGGCCGTAGGTTCCAGATGCCGCGTTCGCCAGTGAACAGGTCGGTCCCGGCGTAGGTCAGCACCGTGCTGTCTGGAGACCAGAACGACACGCTCTGCTCGAACTGATCGAACCGCGGGATGTAGTCGCAGGCGAAGGTTGGTGTTGGGGTGAACCGGGGGCCCGGCAAGAATGTGTTACTTGTCCAGAACTGCCACTCGTACTGCGCGGTTTCGGACGCGCAATCACCATCGCCCGGGTCGAGTTCGACCAGCCACGCAAGACTCCCTCCGTCGGGACTCCAGAAGAACCCGACCACAGGCCGCGGCTGGAAGTTGCCCGGGTCGGGGTACAACACGAACGGATCGCCGCCGAACTCGGCCATCAGCGTCAGCTCGCCGCGCGGAATGGCGTCGACGATGTCGGTGAAGTCGTCCTGGAACGACGCAGTGATGACGTCGGGGATCGGCGCAAGCGAGGGGTCGATTACGTGCAACGCGATGAGGCCCGACTCCGGCGCGATCGAGAACTGGAGGTATCCGTCATAGGACACTAAGGCCCGACGGCCTGCGCCCTCAGGTCCGGCAACAACGAGGAACTGCTCGCCGGCGACCTCATCGGCATAGATCAGCTGCACGGCGCCGTCGAGCCATCGTGGAGCCTGAAAGAGACCAGGCTCCTGTTCCAGTACTTGGGACGGCCCTTCCAGTGGCACGAAGTCGAGTCGAAGGCCGCTGGCATGGACCAAAAACGCGTCGCCATCTGGGCTCCAGCTGAACCAGAACGGGGTGCCCTCGTCCACGGCTCGCCACTCGGCGGTCTGGTCGATGTCGGCGACGCCGAGCTCGAGAATACCGAAGGGTCCCGGACCAAGCGTGGCTACTTGCCGTCCGCTCGGGCCCCATGCGAGATAGGTCGGCGTGTCGCGAAGTGCAATGTCTCTCCATGCGCTGCCATCGAATCGGGCGCTGCGCAGCGAGGTGTCACCAGCGGCTTCGTCGATCGCCAGCCACGCGAGGCGGTTGGCATCTTGGGACCAGGTCGGAAGGGTGTTCACCCGGCCTTCGGTGGCCTCGGTCAGTGCAACGACGTTGGAGCCGTCTCCCAACACGGTGAAGATTTGGCCCTCGCTGGTTTGAATGGCGAGGCGGGGCCCGGTTTCAAGGACAAGGTCGTCGGGAAGCTCGGCTCGACCAGCGGGGTCGGGCTCGGGGGTTGGGGTGGGTCGCGGCGAGGGCGGAGCCGTTGGCGTAGCACGGGCTTCGGGTACCGAATCGGAGCTTGCATCGCGATCACCGGTTGCTGCAGCGTCGCCGGCCGAGACATCGGCGACGCCACTACATGCCGCCGCGATCAGCGCAGCAGTTGCGACGATCGAGAGGATCTTGGCAATCGACGACCGGGGCATTCGGTCAGGGTAACGGCCGACGGTGAGGGGGCGGAGTCGCCTGGGTTTGGGGACAGCTCGAACGGCGTTTCAGCGCGAGGTGAAGCTGGTCCAAGCATGGCCGTCCCACCAGCGCAAACGGTGCTGGGAGGTGGGGTCGCCATACCAACCAGGTCCTGCCTGATCGACGGGCTCGTCGGTGTGGGTGTCGGCGAGCCCGGTCAGTGACGCGGTGCTGGCCAGATCGGCCCAACTCTCGGGCCGCGTCATCGTCTGAGTGGCCTGGGCGCCGGCCAACTCAGCGTCGACGGCGCGTACTTCGCCAAGCTGCTGGTCGGTGGGCCCCTCATAGGGACTGAGGCCTTCCATCTTGCGTAGCGCGTCGATGCGCTCGCGAAGAGGCGGATGGGTGTTGAACATGTCGTTGAACCGACGGCCCTTGTGGTCTCGCTCGTGATCGTCGGGGGCCTCGATCCACAGATGTGACGTCGCATGCGATGTGCGCCGAACGACCGTGACATCGGCATCGAGTTTCTCGAGCGCCCTCCGAAGTCCCTCGGGGTGGCGGGTGAGCTCAACGGCGCTGGCATCGGCCAGGCCCTCGCGACTCCGCGAGATCGCCGCCTTGAGCAGGCTCGCTGCGAGGGGAGCGAGGACGGCCACGAACAAGAAGCCCACGATGGCGATGATGGCCTGCGGTCCGTTGTCGCCTCGGCTGCGTCCACGACCACGCATGCCGCCGAAGTAGAGGAGCCGCCAGAAGATGTCGGCCATGAGGGCAATAGCGCCCGCCGTGGCCACGGCGACCGTCATGACCCGGATGTCGTTGTTGCGGATGTGTGCCATCTCGTGGGCAATGACACCCTGCAGCTCTGCGCGATCAAGCTTGGCGATGAGTCCAGTGGTCGCGGCAATGGCGGCATGTTCGGGGTCTTTGCCGGTGGCGAAGGCGTTGGGCGCGGGGTCGTCAACAACATAGACCCGGGGCTTGGGCAGCCCTGCGGCGATGGCCATCTCCTCGACCAGGTTGTGGAGCCTCGCATGCTCCTGGGGGTCTGCCGGCTGGGCGCGGTTGCTGCGAAGGGCAATGGTGTCCGATGCCCGGTAGCTGGCGAAGGTGGTGCCGAAGGAGAACACCACCGCGAAGACCGCGGCGATGATGCCGCCAACAGCGACCAAAGCAATGGTGATCGACACCAGTGTCAGCAACAAGAAGCTCGCGAACAGCAGCACCCATGTGGTGCGTCGGTTCTTCGCTTGCAGGGCTCGAAAGTCTGTGGTCATGGGGTGGGTGCTCGCCGTACGGTTCTGGTCATGGCAACATCGGTCGCAGGCATCCTCCTCGGAGGGTACCGGCCGAGGACCCTCCGATCGGCTCATGATGCGGGCAGGCGACACCCATGGATCAACACGAGCACGAATCCGAAGAGCGCGGACTACCGCTGGAACACGTCGTCTCCGACACGTCAGATCGCAGCGTTGCCCTGATCGTCCTCGGCGCCGCCGCAGCATTGATCGCGCTCTTGGTCGCGATCGCTGTCGGGGTCTCTGATGCCCCGTTGGTCCTGTTGATCATCTGGGGCGTGGCGGCAGTCGCAGCGTTGTCAGTGGCCTGGTTTAAAGCGCGCGTCTGGGCGGGCTGGAGCAACCCACAGCTGTTCTTGCCGTCATCTGACCCGCTCCACCTCGGCGATCATGTGGTCGTTCGGTTTCGCCGGACCGCCCGAGGCCGCTCGGGAATCAATGGGCTGGCGATCACGGCGTTGGTCCGAGTCGAAGAGCGAGTCAGCTACCAACAGGGGAAGAATCGTCAGACAGTCACAGAGGTCGTCTATGAGGCCCCGCTGGAGATCCTGATGAACGATTCTGTCAACCGCACGATCGAAGCCGACATCGGGATTGACATCCCTCTTTATGAGGCGCCGCCCAGTATGGACTTGGACAACAACGATGTGCACTGGGAGTTGATCGTGAACATGACAGCGCCCAACGCGCCCGACGACCTCAGTTCATTCACGCTCGATGTCGACCCCCAGGTGGCGTCGCGACTCCAAAGCGGAGGCAGTGGTCGATGAGCGACGTCAACCTGTCACTCAAGCTTGATACTGATGTTGCCGAGTGCGGTGACGTCGTAGCGGGGATGGTGCGCTGGGGCCGCCTCGAATCGGCTCCGCGGGGCGTGCGCATCGAGTTGCGCTACTGGACCGAGGGTCGGGGTGACAGCGATGGCGGTGTGGTGGCCGAGGTCGAGCTGGACGGAGCAGTACAAGGTGCGGGCCGTTTTGAGCTGCTGGTCCCCGAAGCGGGTCCCATGTCGTTCGAGGGCAAACTTATTCGGGTGATGTGGGCCATTGAGTTGATCATCGACAAGAGGTTGCGGCCCGATCCCGATATCTCACACCCCATCACGGTGCTGCCACGCGGCGGCCTCGCCATGTGGGCCCGACAGGCTGCAACGCCACCAACGGTCTCCGACCAGACTCCCCCGGACCAAACAGGGCCGGACCAGACGCGCTGATTGCCACTCGACGTTGACCTCGACTCTTGAACGGACCATGCTGCTCCACGCCGTCGGTGACGGTGTCTACACCCGCGACGTTGACGACACATGGTGGGGATGGAACGGCCAATTCGGCGGTTACAGCCTCGCGCTGGCGCTCCAGGCGTGCCGAATGCAGAACAACGATTCGACCCAGCGCGAGCGGGCGATCACTATGCATTTCCTCCGGCGGATGCCAGCCGGGTCAGTGCGAGTAGTGGTGGCCACCGAGCGTCAGGGCCGCACCGCCACGACGTTCAGTGTTCGGCTCAGCGTCGACGAGCGCCTCTGCGGTGTTGGTCTGGTCATGTTCGGAAGCGACCGACGAGCAGAGGCCTATCAGCTTGCCCAACCGCCAGACCTCGTGGCGCCCCCGCCGAACGAAACCCCGCAGGGCACCGTCATTCCCGGCAAGTTCCTCGAACAACTCGATGTGTGGCCCCGCCACCGCGGAGATTTCACTGGCGGGTCCGACGTCGCCGAGTCTGGAGGGTGGCTGCGGCTGGCCGATCGTGGCGGCGCTGACGAGCGGTTCCTCATGATGGTTGCTGATGCCTACATGCCGCTGTCATTCTTGCGTGCGTCCGAGCCGGCAGTTGGCGGGACCCTCGATTTCACCGCTCACTTCCGCGCACCCGTGCCCGAGACCGTCATTGACGGGAGCGAACCCGTGCGGGTGCACCTCACCTCAGCTCGATCACTCGACGGCTATGTCGATGAGGATGCAACGGTTTGGACAGCCAACGGCCAACTGCTCTTGCAAAGCCGCCAGATGCGATACACCGAGATCGTTGATGATCTCGACGTCCTCAATGACATCCGCGGCGGCGGCTGAAGACCCATTCGGACAGTACGCTTGATTGGGTGACTGCCCGCAAGATCATCATCGACACCGACCCTGGCCAAGACGACGCACTCGCCATCCTGCTCGCGCTCGGCTCGCCCGAACTCGACGTCTTGGGTCTCACTTGTGTCGCGGGCAACGTCCCGCTGTCCTACACGACACGAAACGCCCGGCTCGTGTGTGAGTTGGCCGGCCGAACGGACACCGCCGTTTTCGCCGGTTGCGACCGTCCAATGGTGCGTCCCCTCGTGACCGCCGAAGCCGTCCACGGAAAGACCGGCTTGGACGGCCCGGACTGGGACGAGCCAACGATGGCGCTGGAAGAACCGCACGCTGTCGACTGGATGGTCGACACGCTGATGGCAGCCGACGACGGCGAGATCACGATCTGCCCGGTCGGACCGGCCACCAATGTGGCGATGGCCCTGGTCCGAGAGCCACGAATCATTCCGAAGATCGCCGAGATTGTGACTATGGGGGGCGGATACTTCGTCGGCGGCAACATAACTCCCGCTGCGGAGTTCAACGTGTACGTCGATCCCCATGCAGCCGATGTGATGTATCGCAGCGGCGTCCCCATCGTTGCTATGCCGCTCGACGTGACCCACAAAGCGCTTATGAGCCGCGACTGGATCGAATCCGTCCGGGCGATCGGTGGAGACCTCGGCGACAAGACCGCTGCGATGTTGTCGTTCTATGAGCGTTACGACCTCGACCGTTACGGAGATTTAGGCGGACCGTTGCACGATCCGGCAACCATTGCCTACCTGATCAAACCCGAGCTTTACCAGGGCAAGAACGTCTATGTGCAGGTCGAGACCCTGTCCGAGCTCACGATGGGAATGACTGTGGTCGACTACTGGGAGAACCGGGGCCAACCATCCAACTGTTGCTGGATCTCCGAGGTTGACAGTGACGGATTCTTTGCCCTGATCCACGAGCGACTGCGTAATCTGGCCTGACGATCAGCGCCCGGTGTATGTCGCTGGCCGCTTTTCGAGGAAACTGGCCACACCCTCTTTGTGATCATCGGTCTTGAAGAGCCGTGCCAGGTTCTGTGAAACCCACACGCCCAAATGGTCCCAGTCTGGGTCCAGGGCTTCGCGAAGCCCCTGCTTGATGGCTTGCACCGCCAAAGGAGGGTTGGTGGCGATGCGCTGCGCGAGCTCGAGCGCTGTAGGCATCAGGTCGTCATGGTCGACCGTCCGTGAGACCAGGCCGATCTCGAGGGCAGTAGCCGCATCGATGATCTCGCCGGTGAACAACAACTCGGTGGCCTTTTCGCGTCCAACCGCACCTGCGAGGCGGCCGATCCCAGCGACATCGCAGTTGAGGCCTCGCAGCACGAAGAGTTCGCCAAAGCGGGCGCGATCCGATGCGATGCGGATATCGGCCAAGAGTGCTAATTCCATGCCCCATCCGACCGCCGCGCCGTTGACTGCAGCGATGACGGGTACGTCGGTGTGCACCAACGCGTCGGCCAGGGGAGTTGTGCGGGGATCGCGAGCAAGTCTGATGGCCGGGTCCGAGTCGGGGTTGGCCATCACTGCCTTGACGTCGTCTCCAGCACAGAACGCGGAGTCGGTCCCGGTGATGACGAGGCACCGGGCGGTGGTGGTGCGAACTGCGTCTTCCATCTCGTCGTAGGTTTGGTAGGTGAGCGCGTTCTTGGCGTGAGGCCGGTTGATGGTGACTGTTTCCACGTCGCCATTGCGGTCGACGATGATGTCTTGATACGCCATGGCTGCGACGTTACCGGCTCCGGCAACAGGCGGCGTCAAACCCTCCCCACACAGCAGCGCCGCCACCCATGCGCCCCGGGGGGTGCCAGCCGTTGGCATAGGATGCAGACACCATGACGATGCTTGATGCTGGCGATTTACATCTCCACTATGAGATCGAAGGCGACGGTGTCCCAATCCTGCTTATTGCTCCGGGTGGCATGCGTTCGGCAAATAACATCTGGGAACGTATGCCGTGGAACCCGCGCACGGCGTTGGTCGACTCCTACAGACTCATCGGGATGGATCAGCGCAACGCCGGCTCGTCCACGGCACCTGTTTCACGAGACGACGATTGGGGCACCTATGCCGCCGATCAACTCGCGTTCCTTGATCACCTCGGGATCGACCGTTGCCACGTTCTCGGGATGTGTATCGGTGGGCCTTACATCGCGGGACTCCTCCGTGCCGCTCCCCAGCGGTTTCTGTCGGCCGTGATCCTGCAGCCGGTTGGCATCGATGCCAACCGGCCATCCCTCGAGCAGATGTTCGATGCCTGGGCCGAGGACCTCAGTGCCGACCATCCCCATATGGACGCTGCGGCATGGCAATCGTTCCGCTCGAACATGTGGGACGGGGAGTTTCTCCTGGCTGCTTCGCTCGAAGACATGGCCGCGGTTCAGACGCCGATGCTGGTCATGATGGGCGATGACATCTATCACCCAGAGTCCACCTCGCGCGAGCTCGCCGCTGCCGCGCCCAATGCCCGACTTATCGAGCGTTGGCAGGACGATGACGTGCTGGCCGACACCAACGAGCAGATTCGTTCATTCCTCGACGAGCACTCGCCGACCTGAGCCCGCGTCAGCGACGCTGGCACGTTCGACAAAAGGTAGTGGTCCGGGCGTCCAGCACGATCTTGCGGAGCTCATCGCCACAGCGAACACACGGCTGCCCAGAGCGCCCATAGCAACTCAAATGATGCTGGTTGTCGCCCTCGGCGCCATCTGCGTTCACGTAGTCACGCAACGTTGTCCCGCCGTTGGCAACGCCTTGCGCGAGCACCTCGACAATGGCTGTGTGCAGCGCAGCGGCCTGTGCTTTGGTGACTCGGCGTGCACCCGGGTGCACACGGGCCTGGAAGCACGCTTCATCGGCGTAGATGTTTCCCACCCCGGCAACGGGCCGTTGACTGAGCAGCTGGGTCTTGATGTGTCGCCTGCTTCGACGCAGTCCGGCATAGAGGGCCTCGGGGGTAAAGGCCGCGTCGAATGGCTCGGGCCCCAGCGTCGCCAGAGCACCTTCGTACCTGTGGTCATAGGCCACCCGAATCCGACCGAACCTTCGAACATCGCGGTAACCGAGGATCTCGCCGTTGTCGAGGTGCCACCACGCGCGAAGGTAAGGATCGTCGAGGTCAGTGTTGGGAAGGAGCTGGCCGGTCATTCCGAGGTGCACGACGAGCTCTCGATCATCGTCCAGTCCGAACAGCAAGAACTTCCCACGTCTGCCTACCGACTCGAAGGTGGCACCGGCAATCTCAACAGCCGGCGTGAACTTGGCAGACTCGAACGCGCCGGCGTCGACGACGCGTCGACCCACCAGCCACGGTTCGAGCTGACGGCGGATGGTCTCGACCTCGGGCAGCTCGGGCACCCGGTGACGATACCGTTCCCACCGTGAACCAAAGAGATCGCCTGTCGTTTCCATGAGTGATGAGCCCACCTTTGACACCGTCCTCGACGCGGCTGCTGTGTTGGATGAGCTCCCGGACCTCGCACGCTCGGACGCGTGGGCATCTTCAGTCCTGGGTATCTGGGCCGAGGATTCTGAGGCTTCGGCTATCGACGACCACTTTGTCGCTTGGCTTCGCGACTCACCCGATGCCCGTTCGGCGCGAGTTCTCGATGCGATCCAGCGGGTTGTCGACCCGGTTGGTGGTGCAGTAGCTCCGACGCGTGCTTGGCGTGTCGAGCAACGTGGCGCGCAATCTGTGGGCATTGGTTTTGGCGCCGATGATGGGTCCGAGCACTCGCTGCTCGTCGACATCGTCGACGGTGAACTGACCTCGCTGATCGTGGCCCCAGGGCCAGACGATCTCTTCGACGGCTCGGAGGATCTCATTGATCCGGAACCGCTCGAAGTTGGCGATGCCGCCGATGCAATGGTCGCCGCCTGGACAGGTCTGTTGACACGCAAGTTGGTGCCACCCGACGATGTCTGGGTCAACGGAGCTTTGGCCAGAGCCCGGCTGCGGTTCCTGACCGATGAGGACGTGACGGGCTTCGCTCGGCCGTACGCCACGGTCGAGACCCGGACCCTCGATGACGACAGCGAACGGCCGGAACTGAACGCCTGGGCTCTGGCGGTGCTTGACGGTGGCCGTGTCGGCGTTGGTGTTGCCGGCGATGAACGCCTGCTCGACCCGTTGATCCCGGCTAGGACGGTGTCGTACCCCGAGGCCGAACGCGAGGCTTTCGCTGCGCTCGAATGGGCCGACTGGCTAGGCGTGGTTTTGGGGCTTCACCGGGCGTCGCCGCACGTGGTTGTCGAACCGGGGATGTTGATCGATGCCATCAACCGGTGCCCGGAGGTGACGTCAGATATCCCGAAGAAGGATCGCCCGTATTTCGAGTGGGCCCTGTCGATGGTGATCCCTTTGTGGCGCGACGCCGGGGTGATCGATGCCAACAACACGCTGTCCGACGATGGTTCAGCCATGCTCGTGCACGCGTTGCGCCAAGCCTGGAGCTGATTCAGCCCGTTTCAGGCGGTATTTGCGGAGGCGATAAGCGCCCGGCCGGCGCGCAACGCAGCAACAGCGGCTGCTGAGTCCGGTCCGTCGACGATGGGTGCGGCGCCCGTGGCGAGCCTGCCTTGTTCGCCCGCAGCGACAACGAACGCCGCAGCGCCGTCACCTGCCCGGACTTCGCCGACCTCGACCAACTTGGCGTCTTGGGAGATCGCGGTCAGAGCTGCACGTGCCACAGCTTCGTGCGCCTTGGGAGCCGACCCGAAGCCGACGCGACCATCGACGGTGATCTCGACATGAGCGTCGCCACCCTCTTGATCGAGGACAAGGTGCACCCGTTCATTCTCGCCGGCGGGCCGATCGTGTTCGTGAATCACGGGGGCGTACACCCGACAGAAGTTTGCGAGCCTCGTGATCTGTTCGGGCGTCAACATGTTGTCGCCGAAGAAGAAGAGGCCGTGGGACTGTGAGCCCACCGGTAGCGTCGCGTTGGCTGGGACGCCGCCGATCGTGAAGCCGTGGTCGCCAATGTCGAGGTGGGCGATCTCGCCGAGCTTGGTGAAGAGCTGGTAGGCCTCGGTGGGTTGGAGCGAGCGTAGATCGGGCGAGCGCAGGGTGAGTTCTGAGTCCTCATCGATTGTGTGGACATAGCCGCAAAGACGCAAGGGTCCACCGGCGGCGACTGACGTCAGCGCGGAGTCGATGAACCGATCCCTGAGGGACGTGCCAATCCGTTCGGTTGGTCCAGTGAGGATGGCTGCGAGCCCGCGACCGAGCCCGCCCATTGGCGTGCTCATGTAGCAGCGAGGCGAAGAGTCCCAGGGTCGCCCATAGAAGTAAATATCGTAGGTGTTCCATCGGGCGATTGAGGCGCACCATGAGAGCAATCAGTCAGCACTGGGCTGAACAGCGGCTACGCGTCACCCACCGTGCGGGTATGGCTCGAAGGGTTACGATTTCTGACGCTTGGAGCTCAGTCGGCGGGGAGCAATTGTCCGACTTCGCTGCCAGGCTCATCTTGCGCTCTTGGCGCTTCGCTCGGGGGCCACTGGGAACTCTTCGAGTTCCTGGCCCTTTCCTCGCCTGCCGGCTCGGCTCCTTGGGCTCAGCTTGCCTCGGCAATAATGGCGAGGCCCGGCGCGTCGTGGCGGACTCGCCCAGCGCCGTGGCGTTTGGTCACTTCGCTCTGGCCCTCGGGGCAGTGCGCCACAAAGGGACACCAGGCACAGAGTGGACCGGTCTGCGCCTCGAACTCGCCGGTCTGGCAGGCCTCTTGGAGGCGTGCCCATGTGTCTTGCAGGGTCGCGGTGACCTCGGCAATATTGTTCTCGGTCACATCGACTTCGATGATTCGCTGATTCAGGTACAGCAACCGTGCGCGGGCCGGCTGAATGCCCGAGAGCTCGGCGACGGCTGCGGCGTAGAGAAGGACCTGGTGCAGCCGCGCATCTTGGTAGCGCTCGGTTGGCGCCTTCCCGGACTTGTAGTCGGCGATGACCAGGCCGTCG
>CAWKYX010000077.1:0-13157 GCA_963854265.1 Acidimicrobiia bacterium | reverse complement strand
CGTCTCGATCTGCCTGCTGGCGTCGACATCGAGATCAAGATCCAGCAGTCTTAACGCCGGGCAACCGCTGAGGTTGCACTGGCACGTGCTGGATCATTCGATTCTGCACATTGGCTCTGAAAGGTTGGCCCCCGCTTTGGCGGGGGCCAACTACGTTTTCGCGCTGGGGCGGCTTGCCGTCGCTGGGGGGTGACGTTGGCTGATGACCCCAGAGGTAATCGCATCCGCCCGCCACAGCGTCGTATTGGCGCACCTACCGATGGGACCCAAGGGCCCTGGCGGTAGTCAAACTGTACGCAACCGTCTGGCTCGGCGATGATCTCGAGACGATTCTCGACTGCTACGCGGATGACTTCACGTTGCACTACTTCGCCAACGACCCCTATTCGGGCGATCATGTGGGCAAAGACGCGGCATTGACCACCCTGCTCGCGACGGGTGCGCTGGCTCCGCGCAGACTCATCGCAATTGACAGATCATGGCGGGGTCAGGCTGCGCGACGATCGTGGCCCGTGAGCAGTTGCGGTTCGACAACCGGGAGGCCGAAATCGCTCGAGTGTTGCAGTATTGGATCGAGGACGCCCGGTTCGTTGATTGTTGGCTCTACGAGCATGATCAAGCGCTGATTGACACGGCATGAAGTGAACGGCGAGCCTCAGAGCGCTAGCGCTAGCGCTTTCGCCAAGACCACTTTGGTCGCGTTTTGTCGTCGGTATGGGGCGCTGACAGCAGGCCGGTCTCCGGTGCCACCTCGTGGACGAGGCCGCGCTCGTGGAGATAGGTGCTGGCGAATGCCTGAAAAACGGCGGCTGCAGGAAGGGCCAAGAGTGCACCCACAGCGCCGAGGACGCCGGCGCCCGCTAGCACCGAGCCGAACGCCACAGCGGGGTGCACATCCATGGTCTGGGCTGTGATGGGCGGGGCGAAGACGTAATTCTCGACTTGTTGGTAGGCACCGACCGCGATCAGCACCCAGACGGCGTTGATCGGCTGGTCCAACAGCGCAATGAGCAGTGGAAGCGCACCTGCAAGATACGTGCCGATGACCGGAATGAACTGGCTCATCACCCCGACCCACAACGCGAGGGGGAGCGGGAAGGGGACCCCAATGATGGCAAACACGATCCAGTGGAAGATGAACGATGCGACCGCGAGAATCGTCCGAGAATAGATGTAGCCGCCGGTCTTTTCGATGGCGAGATCCCACACCCGCAGGACGGTTTGTTGGCGGTGCGGTGACAGGACTGAGCAGACGTTTCGGCGTAGTCGCGGGCCGTCGGCGACGAGGTAGAACGTGAACAGGGCCACCGTCAGAATCTGCAACATGATGTTCAGGGCTCGGGTGCCAAGCCCGACGAGGTTGCCGGCCAGACGAGTGGCGAGATCGGTGGCTGCGCCCCCGTCTTGGAATTCGTTGACGAGATCATCGGTGTCGAGCTCGATGCCAAAGCTGTCGTTCGCCCATTCTTCGATGTCTTCGATGTAGCGCGGCGCCTCGTCGACGAATTCGGTGACCTGGTCGGCCAGGACGGATCCGATGGCGAACCCGAACCCGCCAAGTGCCGCGGCGATGACGAGAAACACGATGAGCGTTCCCAGCCCGCGCCGGAACCCCATACGTTCCAGACGGTTGACGGCGGGTTCGATCGCAAATGACAGGAAGAGCGAGACGAGGATGATGATCAAGAGGGTGCGGAGCTGTTGCACCAGCCAGAACAAGGCGTAGAGCGCGGCGAATGCAGAGAAGAACAGCACGATTGCGCGCGGAACCCACTTGGGCATGCGGTCTCGTGGTGCGGTTACGGAGCCCGTGTCAGTCACAGGCCAACGCTACTTTCTACGGCTAGCAGGGCCGTGCATGGCCTCTACGCAGCGGCTCTTTCGAAATTCGGAGACAAACGTCCCGCACCGGGCCTGGCGGCTCCGAATTTCGGTCATCACCGCCGCGCGATTGGTATCTGAGGCAGACCCCGATAGGGTCACTCTCGCGTGTTTACCGCAAGGTGAGTGCGACGAATCGAAGTCTGTGAAGGCCACCATCCCTCGGGAATCGGCGGAACCGCACGGCAAAACCGATAACAGCGCTCCGCTGGGCCCCGCCCTGCGGAGCGTCTGCGTGAACGGGTGCAGACAACTCCACGAGTTGGGCCGCACTTATCCGAATAGGTACCGAACAAGAAGAGGCCATCGATATGGCGAGCAAGGCGATTGTCGGCCAGAAGGTCGGCATGACACAGGTATGGGACGAACACAACCGCGTCGTCCCCGTGACCGTGCTCAAGGTCGCGCCCTGCCGAATTGTGCAGGTCAAGACCACAGACTCCGACGGGTACAGCGCACTTCAGGTTACCTTTGGCCAAAAGAACGCTGACAAGTTGAACCAGCCCCAGGCCGGTCACTTTCAAAAGGCTGGCGTCGATCCCGGCATCAAGCTCGTGGAACTCCGCCTCGACGATGTCAGTGACTACGAGGTCGGCCAGCAGATCAGCGTGGACGTGCTCGCCGATGGCGATCTCGTTGATGTGACTGCTGTAAGCAAGGGCAAGGGCTTCGCCGGTGTTATGAAGCGCCACGGCTTCGCCGGCCAACGCGCCAGTCACGGTGCGCACAAGGTGCACCGCAAGCCCGGCGCCGTGGGCCAGTGCGCCACCCCATCTCGCATCTTCAAGGGCAAGAAAATGCCCGGCCGGATGGGCAATGCCAAGGTCACGACGCAGAACCTTGAGGTCGTCAAAGCCGATGTCGAGCGTGACCTCTTGCTCATCAAGGGCTCGGTTCCTGGCCCACGCGGTGGCACCGTTGTTGTCCGCAACGCTGTGAAGGCCCCTGCGGGAGGCGATTCCTGATGGCGAAGATCGATGTGATGACATCCACCGGCACCAAGTCCGGCACCGCCGAGCTTGATGATGCCGTCTTCGGCATTGAGCCGAACACCGCGGTCATGCACCAGGTCGTCACGGCTCAGTTGGCCGCAAAGCGCGCCGGCACCCAGAGCACCCTCACCCGGGCGGAAGTTCGTGGTGGCGGCGCCAAGCCGTGGAAGCAAAAGGGCACGGGCCGTGCTCGTGCAGGTTCGTCGAACTCGCCGAACTGGCGTGGCGGCGGCGTCGCGATGGGCCCCAAGCCCCGCGACTACTCCCAACGAACCCCCAAGAAGATGAAGCGACTCGCACTGCGCTCGGCTCTCTCAGACCGCGCTGCCGAAGGCAACGTCATGGTCGTCGACGGCTGGAGCTTCGAGGCTCCCAAGACCCGCGATGCGGTCGCCGCACTCAACGCCATCGGCGCCGAGGGCAAGGTCCTCCTGGTCGTCGATGCAAGCGACGAGGCCACGTGGAAGAGCTTCCGCAACCTCGCCAACGTCCATGTGCTCAGCCCCGGCGAGCTCAACGTGTATGACATTCTCAACGCAGACAAGGTTGTCTTCACCAAGGACAATCTGCCCACGGCTCCCGCAGCGGACGACAAGGCGAGTCCTGCTCCTTCCTCCGATGCTCCGGCGCCCGCCGACAACGACGCAGACGCCGTCAGCGTGATCGACGACCCAGTGGCTGATTCTGATGCCGATGGCGAGGTCAACCCTGACGATGACACGCCGTTTGGTCCCGGCTCGGCTCACCCCCTCGATGGCGGTGATGCCCCTTCTGATGCGTACACAATCAAGGGCAACGCAGACTCCATGCTGTATCACCCGCAGGAATCACCCTTCTACAGCCGCACCGTCGCAGAGGTCTGGTTTACCGACGCTGCGATTGCCGAGGCCGCTGGGTTCAGTTTGCCCCCGTCCATGCAGGCCAAGGCCGATGAAGCTGGAGAAGCGTCGTGAAAGACCCTCGTGATGTCATCCTTGAGCCGGTCGTCTCGGAGAAGTCTTACGGCCTCCTCGAAGCGAACGTCTACACCTTCAAGGTGCACCCCAGCGCTTCCAAGCCGGAGATCCGGGACGCCGTCCAAACGATCTTTGGTGTGCGGGTGTTGAAAGTGAACACGCTCAATCGTAAAGGCAAGCGCAAGCGCAACAGGCGTAACTTCACCTTTGGGTCACGACCCGACACGAAGCGCGCCCTGATCACCCTCGCCGAGGGTGACTCCATCGAACTGTTCGACGTCTAAGTCCAGAGCCGAGAAAGCGCAGATTATGGCTATTCGCAGACGCAAGCCCACAAGTCCCGGTCGTCGGTTCCAGACGCAATCGGACTTCGCCGAGATCACCAAGACCGCGCCCGAGCGCTCACTCACCAGTGGTGAGACCAAGAGCGGCGGCCGCAACAGCTACGGCCGCAAGACTTCGCGTCATCGCGGTGGCGGACACAAACAGAAGTATCGCCAGATCGACTTCCGACGCAACAAGGATGGCGTGCCTGCCTCCGTTGCCTCGATCGAATACGATCCCAACCGAACCTGCCGCATCGCCCTGCTGCACTACCACGACGGCGAGAAGCGTTACATCCTTGCCCCTGACGGCATTGCTGTTGGCGACGTCTTGCAGAGTGGTCAAGGCGCCGAGGTCCGAGCCGGCAACGCGATGCCGTTGCGCTACATCCCCGTCGGTACCGTCCTCCACAACATCGAGATCCGTCCCGGCGGCGGTGGCCAGATGGCGCGCAGCGCTGGTACAGGCGTGCAGCTGGTAGCGAAGGAAGGCGACTACGCCACCCTGCGTTTGCCCAGCACGGAGATGCGCCGAGTACCGATTGATTGCGGAGCAACCGTCGGCACGATCGGCAACGGCGATCACGAACTCATCAAGATCGGCAAGGCCGGACGCAATCGCTGGAAGGGCAAGCGCCCCCAGACCCGTGGCGTGGCTATGAACCCTGTCGACCACCCCCATGGTGGCGGCGAGGGCAAGACCTCGGGTGGTCGCCACCCGGTATCGCCGTGGGGTCAGGCCGAAGGCCGAACCCGTAATCGCAAGAAGCAGTCCGAGCAGCTCATCGTCCGTCGTCGCCGCACACGCGGCTCGCGCCGGTAGCAGTAGGGAACACACGCCATGCCAAGAAGTCTCAAAAAGGGTCCCTTCGTGGACACCCACCTGCTCAAGAAGATCGACGCACTCAACGTGTCCGGCGAGAAGCAGGTCATCAAGACCTGGTCGCGCCGCTCGACGATCATCCCCGACATGATCGGCCACACGTTGGCCGTTCACGATGGCCGCAAGCATGTACCGGTGTATGTCACCGAGACAATGGTCGGCCACAAGCTCGGCGAGTTCGCTCCCACCCGCACCTTCCGGTTCCATGCCGGTCAGGAACGAGGGGGACGTCGCTGATGGCGATCAAGACCAATGAGCGTCCGGGGACCCGAGCTCAGGTTCGGTACGTGCGAGTTTCGGCGTACAAGGCCCGTGAGGTCCTCAACCTGATTCGTGGACTTTCCTACGCCGAGGCCAGCACCCTGCTTGCGTTCTCAGAGCGTCGGGTAAGCAACACCATCGGCAAGTGCCTCGACTCCGCGACTGCCAACGCCGAGCACAACGACCATATTTCGGCCGAAGAGCTGTACGTGGCTGCCTGCTACGCGGATGAGGGCCCAACGCTCAAGCGTTGGCGTCCCCGTGCACGTGGTCGAGCTACTCGTATCCGTAAGCGCACCTGCCACATCACGATCATCGTGGCTCGCTACACCCAGAGCCAGCTCGATGACATGCGGGCTCGTGAGGAAGCGAAGGGCACCTCCGGGCGCGCCAATGCCGCCGACGCCCGCCGCGCTCGTGTGGCCAAGAGCCGTGAGCGCGAAGACGCTCGCGACGCCGAAGAGCACGACCATGATCACGACGACCATGATCACGAGTCTGGCGACGATGACGTGAGTGTCATGGACGACCCGACTACCGGTTCCGACGTTGAAGGTGCTGTCAACTCTGACGACGAAACACCGTTTGGTCCGGGCTCAGCGCATCCCCTCGAGGGCGGCGACGCTCCGTCGGATACCTACACAATCAAGGGCAACGCGGACTCGATGCTGTATCACCCGCCGGAATCTCCCTTCTACGGCCGGACGGTCGCCGAAGTTTGGTTCACCGACGCAGCCACCGCCGAGGCGGCGGGATTCACCCTGCCGCCTTCCATGCAAGACGACGACGATGCGGCCGACGACGACTCGGCCAGCACGAAAACTGATTCGGGAGCGTCGCCCCAGGGCGACAACGAAGCTGCCGACAATGAGGAGGCCTGATGGGCCAGAAGGTCAACCCTTACGGGTTCCGTCTCGGTATCACCACCGATTGGAAGTCTCGCTGGTTCGCTGAGCGCGACTATGCGGACTTCGTCATCGAAGACTGGAAGATTCGCGACTACATCACGAGCGAACTTCCCCATGCCGCGATCTCTCGCGTCGAGGTTGAACGCACCCGCGATCGCCTCCGCGTCGACGTTCACACTGCCCGTCCCGGCATTGTGATTGGTCGCCGTGGAGCTGAAGCCGATCGACTGCGGTCCGGACTCACGTCGATCACCGGCAATGCCAAGGTTCAGCTCAACATCCAAGAGATCAAGCAGCCAGAACTCGACGCTGCACTCATCGCCCAGGGTGTTGCCGATCAGCTCGCAGGCCGAGTCGCGTTCCGCCGTGCCATGAAGCGTGCCGTCCAGAATGCGCAGAAGGCCGGCGCACTCGGCATTCGGGTCCAGTGCTCGGGTCGCCTCGGTGGCGCTGAGATGTCTCGCTCGGAGTGGTACCGCGAAGGTCGAGTGCCGCTGCACACGCTGCGGGCCGACATCGACTACGGCTTCCGTGAGGCGCATACGACCTACGGCCGTATTGGCGTGAAGGTTTGGATTTACAAGGGAGACATTCTGCCCTACAAGGTTCAAAGCGAAGACAAGGTCACACGCGAAGCCGCGATGGCTGTCGGCGAGACGGCTGGGCCGAGCCGACCGAAGAAGATCGTGTCATCGACTGGTGGCCCCCGCACCGAAGGTGCCTCCGAAGAAGACACCGTTGAACTGGCGCCGCTGGTGGCCAAGGCCGACCCCGAGTTCGAGCGCTTGCTCGACGAAGAAGAAGCCATCGCTGCCTCGACCAAGGAAGCTCACGAGACACCGACATTCCGTCCCGGGGAGGCTGACTGATGTTGATGCCCCGTAAGGTTGCGCACCGCAAGCACCATCGCGGCCGCACGAAGGGAAACGCCAAGGGCGGGACCACTGTGGCCTTTGGTGAATATGGCATCCAGGCTCTAGAGCCTGGATGGATCACGGCTCGCCAAATCGAGGCGGCCCGTATCGCCATGACCCGCCACATCAAGCGCGGTGGCAAGGTCTGGATCAATGTGTTCCCGGACAAGCCCGTCACCGAAAAGCCAGCCGAAACTCGTATGGGTTCGGGCAAGGGCAACGTCGAACGTTGGGTCGCCGTTGTGCGCCCCGGTCGCGTCTTGTTTGAGCTGTCCTACGGCGATGAAGACGTGGCACGCGAAGCCATTGATCGAGCGATCCAAAAGCTTCCGATCAAGGCCAAGTTCGTGACCCGTCAGGAGGGTTTCTGATGGCGAGGAACGCCGCAATAGTCGAACTCAGCGATGACGATCTCGTCGCTGCGCTGTCCGAATCGAAGGAAGAGTTGTTCAATCTGCGCTTCCAACTGGTGACCGGTCAGCTCGACAATTACAGCCGTATCAAGGTGCTTAAGAAGGACGTGGCCCGGGCCATGACAGAACTTCGTGCACGAGAAATTGTCAAAGCCGAGGCCTTGGCCGACGCGTCAATGAACCAAGCCGAGGCTTTGGCCGACGCCGGGGAGGCCACCAATGGCTGACACCGAAACCACCATCCGCGAGAACCCCCGCAAGGTCCGAGAGGGCCTCGTGGTCTCCAACGGAATGGACAAGACTGCGGTCATCGCCACCGTCGACCGTGTCCGCCACCGCCGTTACAACAAGACGGTTCAGCGGACCACCAAGCTCTTCGTCCATGACGAAGACAATGCGCTGAATGTCGGCGATCGTGTGCGGATCCAAGAGACCCGGCCGCTGTCGAAGAACAAGCGCTGGCGGATCGTGGAAATCCTGGAGCGTGCTCGATGATCCAGCAGGAATCACGCCTGCGGGTTGCGGACAATTCCGGCGCCAAAGAGGTGCTTTGCATCAAGGTGCTCGGCGGGTCCAAGCGGCGTTACGCAGGGATTGGTGACGTCTTCGTCGCCACTGTGAAAGACGCCATTCCAGGCGCCCAGGTCAAGAAGGGCGACGTCGTCAAGTGTGTCGTAGTTCGAACCAAGAAATCCCGCCGCCGTCCCGATGGCTCCTATATTCGCTTCGACGAGAACGCTGCTGTGCTCATTAACGAGCAGTCCCAGCCACGCGGTACTCGCATCTTCGGCCCCGTGGGTCGTGAACTTCGCGACAAGCGCTTCATGCGTATCGTGTCGCTCGCCCCGGAGGTTCTCTGATGGCTAAGAACACCAAGAACTCCAAAGCCAAGCCCAAGCCGCTCAAGCTGCGCAAGGGTGACCGCGTCATCATCCTTGCCGGCAAGGATCGCGGCAAAGAAGGCACCATTGGCCACGTGTTCCCCGAAAAGGGCACAGTGATTGTCGACGGGCTCAACGTCGCCAAGAAGCACCAGAAGCCCACCAAGGCGACCATGCAGGGTGGCATCATCGACAAGGAGATGCCACTCCAGGCATCGAATGTCGCGGTGCTCAGCCCCGAAGATGACAAGGCAACTCGCGTTGGCTACCGGTTCGACACCGACGGGACCAAGGTCCGAGTGTGCCGTCGAACAGGAGCTGATTTGCCATGAGTACCACGACCGAGGCCGGACCCCGGCTGAAGGCCAAGTACAACGACGAACTGCGCGCCGCTCTCCTGGAGAGCTTGGGCAAGCAGAACATCATGGAGGTACCCAAGCTCGACAAGATCGTCGTGAACATGGGTGTCGGCGAGGCCGTCTCCCGAGGGTCACTTCTCGAGGGCGCTGTAACGGATCTTCAGATCATCACCGGTCAACACCCGATGATCACTCGAGCCAAGAAGTCGATAGCCGGCTTCAAGCTTCGTGAAGGAAACGCCATCGGCGCGAAGGTCACCCTTCGAGGCAACCGGATGTATGAGTTCTTGGACCGGCTGATCAGCCTGGCCATCCCGCGTGTTCGCGACTTTCGTGGCTTGCCGACGAAGTCCTTCGATGGACATGGCAATTACACCTTCGGCGTGACCGAGCAACTGATCTTCCCTGAGATCAACTACGACAAGATCGACAGCACCCGTGGCATGGACATCACGTTCGTGACCACCGCCACCACCGATGCCGAAGGCCGAGCGCTCCTCGATGCTTTCGGCTTCCCGTTCAGAACTGAAGGACAGTAGCCATGGCGAAAAAGGCACTTGTCAACAAGCAACAGAAGACCCCGAAGTTCAAGGTTCGTGGCTATACCCGGTGCCGCCGTTGTGGCCGCCCGCGTTCGGTGTACCGCAAGTTCGGCCTGTGTCGTATCTGCCTGAGAGAACTCGCCCATGCGGGCGAACTCCCAGGTGTGACCAAGGCCAGTTGGTGAGGTAACAGACACATGACAATGACTGACCCCGTCGCCGACATGCTGACCCGCATCCGCAATGCCAACACGGCAATGCATGATGACGTTCGCATGCCGGCATCGAAACTCAAGGAATCCCTCGCGGATGTCCTCAAAAAAGAGGGCTACATCACTGGTTTCGAAATTACTGAGAACTCTGATGGCCCCGGACGGATCCTGAAGATCGATATGAAGTACTCGCCCCAGCGCGCCCGAGTGATATCGGGTCTGAAGCGTGTGTCCAAGCCCGGCTTGCGGGTCTACACCAAGTCCACCGAAATTCCCCGTGTTCTCGGGGGTCTTGGCGTGGCCGTGGTGTCGACCTCTAAGGGCCTGATGACTGACCGGGAAGCTCGTAAACGCCATATGGGCGGCGAAATTCTCTGTTACGTCTGGTAGGAGCTGACATGTCTCGTATTGGAAAAACCCCAATCTCTTTGCCCTCGGGCGTCGACGTCAGCGTCAGCGGCTCAACGGTGGAGGTCAAAGGCCCAAAGGGCTCCTTGACCCACCATCTGCCTGATCAGATCAGCGCGAGCGCCGATGGTGACACCGTCACCCTCGACCGCTCCGACGACGAACGTGAAAGCAAAGCACTCCACGGCCTCAGCCGGTCGCTGATCAACAACATGGTGACCGGTGTGAGCGAAGGGTTCCGCAAGGAGCTTGAGATCGTGGGCGTCGGCTACCGGTGCGCCGCGAAGGGCAAGGACCAGCTGGAGTTCCAGCTTGGCTTCTCGCACCCGGTGCAACTGAAGGCCCCTGAGGGAATTGAGTTCGAGGTTCCCCAACAAACGCAGATCATCGTCAGCGGCATCGACAAGCAAGTTGTCGGCCAAGTCGCCGCCGAGATTCGTGCGCTGAAGAAGCCCGAGCCTTACAAGGGCAAGGGCATTCGCTACGTGGGTGAGCACATCATCCGCAAAGCTGGGAAGGCGGCCAAGTGATCGTCGACCAGCATGCAACGGTCTCACCTCGTTGGGTAGAGATCTTGAGGCACTCATCATGAGCAACGCAAAACACAAGCGGGAGCTCCGGCTCCGACGCCACAACCGGGTCCGTCGCAAGGTCCACGGCACCGCCGCCCGGCCGCGACTGGCAGTCTTCCGTTCCAATAAGCACATCTCGGTGCAGGTCATCGACGACGATGCTGGGCACACCGTTGCTTCAGCCTCGAGTGTCGAATCCGACCTCCGCTCCGGCACCACAAGCGGTGTCGATGCAGCCTCCAAGGTGGGCACCCTCGCCGGCGAGCGCGCAAAGGCCGCTGGCATCGACACCGTCGTCTTCGACCGAGGTGGCTTTCGCTACCACGGCCGGGTCGCCGCCGTGGCTGACGCCGCCCGAAAAGCAGGACTCAAATTCTGATGAATGACTACAAGCAGACCGCACCGGGCGAGCTCCGGGAATCACGCGTCATCAACATCAACCGCGTGGCCAAAGTCGTCAAGGGCGGTCGGCGTTTCTCGTTCACTGCTCTTGTCGTGATCGGTGACGGCGCAGGCCGAGTCGGCCTCGGCTACGGCAAAGCCAAAGAGGTGCCTCTCGCAATCCAGAAGGGCACCGAAGAGGCCAAGCGCACACTCTTCACCGTGCCCATGGCGGGCCCGACTATCACTCATCCCATCATTGGCGAGATGGGCGCAGGCCGCGTGATGCTCAAGCCCGCAGCTCCCGGTACCGGCGTTATCGCCGGTGGTGCTGCCCGCATCATTCTCGAAGAAGCAGGCATTAACAACGTGCTTTGCAAGTCGCTTGGGTCGTCGAACTACATCAACATCGCCCGCGCTACCATCGCTGGACTCCAGGCGCTGCGGCGCCCCGACGAGATTGCGGCGTTGCGTGGCCTCGACCCCGAAGAGTTCGTCCCCGGCGGGCTACTTGCGGCGTACCGGGAATCGGAACGGACCTCGAAGTCCGGCCAGCGAGGATCCTGACATGGCGCTCCAGGTCACCCAGACCCGATCGGCGATAGGTACCAAGCCCAAACAGCGGGGCACGCTGCGAGCGCTCGGCCTCGGCCGTATCGGAAAGTCCAATACCTTGCCTGACCGTCCCGAGATTCGTGGGATGCTCGCAACCGTTCCTCACCTCATCGATTGGGAAGAAGTCCCGGAGTGAGCTCTTCGGAGCGCGCGACGAAGAAGGATACAGAATGAAGCTTCATGATCTCCAGCCGCCTGCCGGCTCCAACAAACGCCGCAAGCGCGTTGCGCGCGGTATCAGTGGCAAGGGCGGCAAGACTGCCGGCCGTGGCCACAAGGGGCAGAAGGCTCGCAGCAATGTGCGCGTCGGTTTCGAGGGTGGCCAGAACCCCCTCCACCAACGCGTGCCAAAATTGCGCGGCTTCAACAACCCTTTCCGGGTCGATTATCAGGCGATCAACCTGGACACCGTCGCCGAGTGTGGGCTGGCCGATGTCTCGCCAGAAACGTTGCATGCCATTGGCCTCGTGTCGAAAGGTGCGTTGGTCAAGATTCTTGGCCGCGGCGAGCTGACCGGCAAGGTCAACGTGAAGGCGCATGCGTTCTCCAAGTCGGCCGAGGCAGCTATCACTGCCGCCGGGGGTACGGTTGAGGTTCTGCCCAAGCCGTGGGGCGAAGGCCGTCCACCAGCGCAGGGCAACGCACTTACCAACCGATAACAATTCAACGAGATCCCGACAGCAGCATCGTCGGGGAACTCGCAAGTCGCGCGACTGTAAATCACAGCGCAGACGTTGCGGCTTTGCATCACAACGCAGGCTATATGACTGCGAATCAGAGCGCAGGCCGTAGGCCTGCGAATCATGAGGAGGAACGGTGGCTGGAGCCAGCATTCTGAATGTGTTCCGGGTTGAAGACCTGCGGAACAAGATTCTGTTCACGCTCAGCATGCTCGTGCTGTACCGGGTCGGGACTCACATCCCGGCACCTGGTATCGACATCGACGCCATCCAGGTTCTGCGCCAACGGACCGATGAGACCGGCGGTGCTCTCGCGTTCCTGCGACTGTTCTCGGGTGGCGCGCTAACGCAGTTCGCGATCTTCGCGCTCGGCATCCTTCCGTACATCACGGCATCGATCATCATGCAGATTCTCGGCGTGGTCATTCCACGCGTTGAGCAGTGGCAGCAGATGGGCGCAGTTGGTCAACGCAAGATCACCCAGACCACTCGCTATATGACGGTTGGGATTGCCTTGCTGCAGTCCACAGCGTTCGCCTTCTTGTTCCACAACGGTGGTGGTGGCTTCGGCCAAGGCGGCGGCGACGGAACATCCCTGGACCTCCTCCCGAACTTCACGCCAGGTCGAGTGGCCCTCGTGGTGCTCACCCTTACCGCCGGGACCGCATTGCTGATGTGGATGGGCGAACTCATCACCCAGAACGGCATCGGCAACGGCATGTCGCTGATCATCTTTGTCTCGGTCGTGAGCTCGCTCCCGAACCAGGGAGCGTTGGTACGAACCGACGCTGGCTGGGGCGGCTTGGCCGGCGTGACCTTGTTGTTCATTGTCCTGATGGTCTTCATCGTGTTCGTCGAGCAAGGGCAGCGGCGGATTCCCGTGCAGTTCGCAAAACGGGTGGTGGGGCGCAAACAGTACGGGGGACAGAGCACCTACATCCCACTCAAGGTCAACCAATCCGGCGTTATCCCGATC
>CAWKYX010000076.1:0-13517 GCA_963854265.1 Acidimicrobiia bacterium | reverse complement strand
GCCGCCGGCAAATCACCACCGCCCTATTTGCGTCACGCCCGTTCGGCACGATAAAGAAGCCGCGTGACTACACCACGAGCGTTGTTGATCGGAGGTACAGGGCCGACGGGCCCGTACCTGCTTACTGGCCTGGAGGAACGGGGCTACGACGTCACGATCTTGCACACAGGCCGTCACGAACTCGAAGAGGTCGCGCATGTTCCCCACATCCATGCCAGCCCGCACGACCACGACGAGGTCGCGGCGGCGCTCCACAACTTGTCCTTCGACGTCGTCGTGGTCACCTACGGCCGCCTGAGGGTACTGGCTGAACTGCTGCAGGGACGGGTGGGAAAGTTCGTCTCGATTGGTGGAGTCCCGGCCTATCGCGGCTATTTCGACCCGCATCGATTCGATCCACCAGGTTTGCCCGTGCCGACCCTCGAAGGTGCGCCAACCGCCAACGAAGACGATGACGGCAAGAGCTACCGCGTGCGCCGTACCGAAGAGATGCTGTTCGAGCTCCAGCCCGCTGCCACCCACTTCCGTTACCCAGCCGTCTACGGGCCCCGCCAAATCGTGCCGCGCGACTGGTGCATTGTCCGTCGCATCCTGGACCGAAGGGACTTCATCGTGTTGCCCGACGCGGGGCTCACCTTGTTGACGCAGGGATATGTCGAGAATCTCGCCCATGCCGTCACTTTGTGCCTCGACACCGATGCCGGCGACGGTGAGATCTTCAACGTCGGCGACGAGGAGTGTCTGAGCCTCCGCCAGATCGTTGAGTTGATTGGGGCCGAGCTCGGCTACACGCCCGAGATCATTGACATGCCAGCCGCTCTCGCCATTCCCGCCAGACCGCTGCTGGGGGCTGCAACCACCACACATCGCATGATGGGGATCGAGAAGGTCCGGGCGCTGCTGGGTTACCAAGATGTAGTGCCGGCGCGCATCGCCATCGGACGAGCCGCCCGCTGGCTGGCAGAGAACCCTTTCGAGCCTGGCGGCGCCGAGGAACTCGTGCTCCAGGACCCGTTCGACTATCCCGCCGAAGACGCGCTCGTTTCATCTTGGCGGCGTCAGATCGGCGGGCTCGAGACGCCCGAATTCACGACGGAGCCGGGGTACGGCAGCACATATTCCGGCCCGGGCGCCAGCCGGCCGCGTTCCGACGAACGAATCTGAACTCGCGGGCACCTAGGGGTCGAGGTCCCGGGACATGAGCTGAGCCAAGGCGGTCGCCGGGGGTACGGTCTGGGGTCCGGGGCATCAATCTGGCGGCCGTCTACTAAGTCCAGGCCGTCGTCTATGACTGATACGACGGCGTCGGCGGCTCGCACGAGCACACCGTTGATCCGCACCAGCGCGTCGTCGTCGAGCATGGCCCCATCTCAGCACACCAACCTTTGCGGGCTGGTAAGCGCGGCGTCAGGCATCGAGCACCGACATGACGGCGTCGTAAGAGCCGGTTAGCGTCGAACTCGCCCAGCGTGACATCGAACAGGTTGCCGTCGGCGTCGTAGAACGCGGTGATGGGCATCCCGCCAGTGCCCCCGAGGCTGCGATACAAGCCATTGTTGTTGGCGCCACCAATGTCGTCGACCAGAATCTGGTCATCGATGCCACCGCGCTCGGCCATCGGCCGCCAGTTCCCGGTCTCGTTCGAGTTGACGAAAATGATCTGCACATCATCGCCGAAGTCATCGATGGCCTGACGGAACACCGGCAACTCTCGATCACAGCTGGTGCACCACGAGGCAAAGAAGTTCACGACCAGTGGCTTCCCCTCGAAGTCGGCCAAGTTGATGCGGCCGTCCCCGTTTGGGTCATTGTCGGCGCCGAGTGCTGGTAGCTCCCAGCTGGCGGCGTTGGTTTCACCGGTTTGCTCCTCGCCCAAGGTCGCCGACAAGACGATGACACCCACGACGATCGCCACAATGGCTCCGCCGAGAATCCACCAGCTCGCGGTTCCGCCGCGCCCCTGCGTTCGTTGCGACGGCCGTTCAGGCACCGCCGCTGCGGTCGCCTTCGGCTTGGATTGAGCCTTCGCCGCAGACTGCTTGGGCGCCTGGTAAGTGGGTCGTTTCGATTTCTTGTTCGCCATGGGGGTCCCTCCCGGAGACAGATCAGCCCAAGTCCACGAGCAGGTCGAGCCCTACGGCTCTGAGCAAGTCCTGAAGCAGGGTGGTAATACGGATGAGTTGGTTGAAGATCAATAAGATGCCGAAGAGCGCGAGCGAGATCGACGATGTGATCACGATGATCTGGAGGTGGCGTTGAACCCACGCCAAGCTCGAACTGAGCCGCCCCATCAGTAAGCCCGTGATCAAGAACGGGATCCCGAGCCCCAGGGTGTAGGTGCCGAGCAAGAACGCTCCGGTGGACGCCCGACCCGAAGCCGCAGCGATGGCCAGAACCGACGTGAGGACCGGGCCGATACATGGGGCCCAACCAAAACCAAATGCCGCGCCGGCCACGGTGGGCGCGGCGCGCCCATAGCGCCCGAGTTGGGGCTGGAACCGCATTTCCTGATAAAGCCAGGGCGCTTGGAGGTAGATCGAGCCCAGCATGAAAAGGGCCATCGTGAGCACCAGCGCACCTGAGATGCGGGCCAACAAGATTTGTTGATCGAATACGAACGAGCCGACTGAGGTCGCAGTCACCCCGAGCGAAACAAACACCGCACCGAACCCGAGCACGAACAGCCCGGTGTCGCGACTTAACGCCCACGCATTCGCTCGCTTGGACTCTTGGAGTTCGCCGACGTCGAGCCCGGTGATGATCGAGAGATAGCCCGGCACCAGCGGCAGCACGCACGGCGACGCGAAGCTGATCAGGCCGGCGCCGAATGCAACCGCATACGTCACCGGTGTCACTGCGCTCTCGGGATCGATCATGCGACGCGAGCATCCCTTGCCTGGCAACCCATGGGGACGAAACCCACCCACGATGGATCGCATTCCGAGAAACTTCGCTGTTGCTCAAGGCATCAGCGCCGACAGCCGGTCAGGGAGCTAGCAACGACGCATGAACACTCCGGACGCAGCGTGATGGGCGAGGACCGCCATCTCGCGGAGGACCCACAACGAACGGCGACGAGTCCACCACTGGCCCGATGCTGGGTCGAAGTCGACCATATTGATCTGCGTAGGGATCACAACTCGCAGACCCTCGGCTTCACAAATCGCAGCACACCGAGCTGCATGTGCTGGGTGAGCAATCACACCAACGGTCGCCAGAGGGCTCTCGGCCAGAAGGTCGGCCGCAGCGCGCGCGGCGCTCGTGGTATCGACGTAACGCTCATCGCAGTCGTGGTGTCGCCGAGCGAGAGCTTCGATCTCGATGACCACCCGACCGGTTGTGGCCATGAGCCAAGCAGCCTCGGTTTGGGCCAGCAGCGGGACGGTACCGAACCGGAGCGCGACACGAGCCAGTTGCTCGTTGGACTTGGCGGGCATCCCGTCACGGCCTGTGCCGAAGTCGAACACCACGAGAGCGTCGGCATCGACGATGGACCCTCGAGCGGGAGACCGTCGACCGACGGCACAACCAACGAGATGGGCCAACCGCCATGATCCGGGCCGGCTGCTGACTCCGTCGGGCGCGACACCGAGGTCGAGGATGGCAACACGGGTGGTGGTCATGGCGGCATCCAGTGTGACGGGCGCTCCCGCTCGCCACCATGAGTGGAACTCCTTGGGGACAAAATTAGGTCTCGGGACCCAGGGTCACAACGATGTACTGATCCGCCGGCCAGATCTCGCCAATCAAGGTGTTCAGCCTCTCAAGGCTGACCGATGCCGCCGTGTTGATTCTCTCGATCCCGGTGAGCATGGTGACCCCAGGGTGGGTTGCGGCGTAGAGCATCTGCTCGATCCAGAATGAATTCGACACCAACTCGAAGTCACGTCGGACCTGTTCTCTCGCGGTGTTGAGCTCTGCGGTTGACAAGCTGCCTGAGCGAAGGTCATCCAAGACTGCTTCGACCTCGCTCACGATTTCGTCGAGCCGCGCTGGATCTCCCGAGACTTGAATAAACGTCTCAATCAGAGCATCAGGAGCTTCATCAGCCGCGATCGCCGAGACCGGCGAGTAAGTAGCACCCAGCGCTTCGCGAAGGCGGTCGCGCAAGCGCGTGCTCAACACGTTGTCCAACACAGCCAACTCGATGTCGGTTCGGAGATCACTTTCGAAATCAGCCGTGATCAATACCGTCGCTTCACCCTGGGGGTCCTGGCCCACTCGCACATCGCGCCGCACGACACCCAGCGGAGGTGGCGGCTGCAGGTCAACAAACACATCGGCGTCCTCGAGCGACGGCAAGGTGCCGAGGTACTGAGCCACCAGAACTTCCATCTCCGCTGGGTCGAAGTCTCCGGCAATAGCGAAGACCGATCCGTTCGCTGACCCCAACGAGTCTTCGTAGACGCGCTGGATGTCGCTCACGGTCAAGCTCGCGAACGTTTCCGGAGGCGGCAAGATCTGGAAGCGGCGGTCGCCACCAAAGCGAGCATCGAGGAGAGCCACGGTGGAGGCCAGGAATGGCAGCGAGCCGGGGTCATCGATAAAGGGCTCGATCTCGGTGACGGCTCTCGTGAGGGCCGATGCTTCCACGCGCGGGGCGGTCAGATATTGGTTAATGAGCTGGAGCACGAACTCTGCGTCTTCGGTTGCGCCGCCGGCTTCGATGAGCTCGAATGCCACATCGGGGGCAACGGCAACGAAGGCGACCTGGTCGGCTAGCAGCCGATCGAGCTCGACTTGGTCGAGATCGCCTACCCCACTCGAGGACACGACGTCCGCCATCAACACGGCAGCCGCCAGGTCGTCCAGCGGTAGAAGTGAGGTTCCGCCAGGATTGATCGCTCGCACGCTGAAGCCGTTCTCGGCAATTGTCGTCGGCTTCAACATCACGGTCACACCGTTGGCGAAGCGCAATACCCGGGCGCCGAGTTCGCTATTGGTGGACGTCTCAATGGGCGGCACGGGGTCAGGTGTTGCCATGAGTTCATCGATGTCGCGGCTGCTATCGACTCGCTCATCGACCTCAGTCCCGGAGATCTCGGCGATCAGACGACTGACGCTCTCAGCGGTGGGAAGCTCGGCGACGTCGGCCTCTGGGCCCACCACCACTACCTGGGGAGCGCGACCAGCGAGCGCAGCCAGATACACGGCTGTGATGTACTCGGGCGTCATTTCGTCGAGGAGACGGGTCTCGAGAGCCAGATAATCGTCCCATCCAAGGCTCGGCCTCGTGTCCAGAAAATGTTGCACATACTCGGACGCGTATGAGAAATCCTGGGTGGTGTCGCGGCCCGCGTAGTTCTGCTCGAGTACCGACCGATATGCCCCCAGCGCACGGTCGAACTCCGGGCGAGTGATGCCGTCGCGCCTGAGCCTCTCGAGTTCGATCAGCATCCGTCCCAGTGATGCCTCCAAGGCCTCGGGTGGCCCCTCGGCGTAGAGCGACGGCGCATCGAGATCACGGGCAAGGCCAACAAATGAGGGGTATGCGGTCAGAAATGGTGCTTGGCCTCGTGAGACATCATCGGCAAAGCAGGATGAAACAGCATCGGTGGCGAGCGAATACGCGATGGCCCGCCGGTAGCCACCCACATCAGTGACAGGGGTCATCTGGCCTTCGTAGAACACCTCTATGAATGCGTTTGGCATCTCAGGGTCGGCCAACCGAGCGAACGCAAAGACGTCGGCATCGGCAAGGTTAATGGGGCCGACCTCGCGTGGAGCCGAAGGGTTGGTCAGGTCGGCAAAGCGCTCCCGGATGAGCTGTTCAACGTCGTCGACATCGAAGTCACCAACCGCGACGACCGCCATCAAGTCCGGGCGATACCAATCGTCATAGAAGCGCTGCACGAGGTCATTCGTGATCGTCTCGATTGCCGCTTCGTTCCCGATGGTCAGCCGACCCTCATAAGGAGTCCCGGGGGTCAGGAGCCCGTCATAGAGGTCCCGAATGCGGCCGCCGACACCTTGGCTGCGCAGGCGCCACTCCTCCAACAGAACACCACGCTCTGCGATGACCTCATCGGCGTCGATCGTTGCCTTCGACGCCCACTCGGCCAGCACATCGAACGCCTCGATGAACAACGAGCGATCGTCGGTGGGCACAGAGAGCTCGTACACAGTCTCGTCGATCGAGGTATAGGCGTTCACGTCAGGGCCGAACTCGCTCCCGAAGGATTCAAGGACAGCGACCAGGTCGTTCGCGGGATAGCGCTCGGTGCCGTTGAACAACATGTGCTCGAGAAAGTGGGCCACGCCCCCTTGATCGTCGTCTTGCACGGCCGACCCGGCATTCACAGCCAGGCGAAGTTCGGCTCGGGTCCCGGGTGCTGTGTTCCTGCGAATGTAGAACGTCAGACCGTTCTCGAGTTGACCGATCCGCACCTCCGGGTCGGTGGGCAACGTCGCCTCATCACCATCGAAGACCGGAACATCAACAGCGGCGAGTGCGCCGGGTACCGGTGGAGGCGTCGGCATTGGGATCGGAGTCGGGCCTGCGGGTTCAGCTGTCGCCGTGGCATCAGCGCCGACCGTTGCGCTTGGCTCAGTCTGTGACACGGGGTCGGCCAGCTCAGCCGACCCGCTGCATGCCGCAGCCACCATCGCGAGAACAATAGCGGCCCCAAGATGCTTGGCAGCCCGGGCTTTATTGGCCTTGCGCACCGTCTTCTCCTGCCCCATCGGGAACGAACCGGAGGGTCCGCGAGGTTAGCGTAGTTGTGTCTCTTTCCGTCGGCCGGAGCGCCGAGACCATAAGCAGACGGACTAACTGTCAACTTCGCATAGCAGAGGTTCCCCTCACTCACTAAACTGGCGGACACAGGCACGACCGTGCCGCGAAGGGGGAATTAGCATGCCACTCGGACTCGCCGAACTCGAGCACATCACCGCCGACATCCAGGCCAACGACCTGAACTGGGTCGAGGTCGCAGAAGGCTCGTACTTCAAGGCTCTGACCGTTCACGAGCCCACCAACACAGTGGCCTACGCGTTTCGCATGGACCCGGGCGCTCCCGATTTTCCCTCTCATTTCCACATCTGCCGTGCGATGTCGTTCACCACCAAGGGCTGGTTTGGCTACCGCGAGGGCACAAACCGGGTCATGAACGGCATGTTCTCCTACGAGGCAGCCGGGTCATTCCACACCCCGTTCAGTGACTGCCCCGAGGGGTTCGAAGCACGCGGCGTGTTCGAAGGTGACACCCCCGTCCTGCTCCAGAACCACGAAGCTCCCGACCCCGCCAGCGAGGTTGTCTCCGAGCTCAAGGTTCAGGATTTCATCGACATCGCGGCTCCAGAGACCCACATCGTGCTTGCCGATGGCACCGTCACCGGCGAACCCCACTTCAAGTACGACTTCACCTCCGGCGTCGAGGTCTTCGACGGCTGAGGAACCCCCGACAGATACGCCCGCGCCGGGTCAGCCGGCCGTTTCGACGACCCGTTCGAGAACCCAATCGGGGTTGTCGGCGACGGTGCGGGTGAGTCTGCCGGCTGAGTCGAACAAGGCAAACAGCGTGCCATCGAGCGACCCGAGAACCCGAGTACCGCGAAGCTGGCGGATGCCTTCGGCGGTCTCGGCGTCGGTCCGACGCGCCACCACCCACGAAGTCGGCGACATGTCGATTTTGGATCCGAACTCGAACTCAAGTCGGTGGGCAAACACTTCGAACTGCATCTGGCCCACCGCACCGAGTATCGGCGAGGCCGTTGGCGCATCGAGGTCTCGCAGCACTTGCACCACACCCTCCTCGTCCAACTGGTCGAGGCCCTTGCGGAATTGCTTGGATTTGGACACGTCCAGGGGACGAGCGCTCCAAAACAGCTCTGGCTCGAACCGAGGGATGGGCGGGTAGGCAACCGCGTCACCCGCAAACAAGGTGTCGCCAATGCGGAGATCCGACGCGTTCACCAAGCCAATCACGTCGCCTGGGTAGCCGTCTTCGACGGTGTCTCGATCTGCTCCGAAGACCGATGTCGCGAACTTGGTACTGAAGGGCTTCTTCAGCCTCGCGTGGGTGACCTGCATCCCTCGCTCGAAGTGGCCGGAGTTGACCCGCATGAAGGCCATGCGATCTCGGTGCGATGGATCCATGTTGGCTTGGACCTTGAATACGAACGCCGAAAAATCGGCGTCGATCGGCCGAGATTCGCCAGCTGCGCTTTCGCGCGGCCTTGGCTGCGGCGCGAGGTCAATAACCGCATCGAGCAAGTGACGAACGCCAAAGTTTGTCAGAGCTGACCCGACGAAGAGTGGGCTGGTCGCGCCAGCGAGGAAGAGCTCTTCGTCATGGGTGGCCCCGATCTCATCGAACAACTGCACCTCTTCAAAAGCCTGTTCCCACGCGTCACCTTCTTCGGCGGCGGCGGTTGCGGCATCGACCAGCTCTTCGGGAGCCTCGGTTGCGCCGCGGCTGGTACGCGAAAACCGCACGAACTCGCCGGTCCGTCGATCGATGACACCGCGAAAATCCCCGCCTGGGCCGACAGGCCAAGTCACCGGCGTTGTTTGCAGCCCAATGAGGTCCTCGATCTGGTCCATGAGCTCGAGGCCGTCGCGGCCGGGCCGGTCCCACTTGTTAATGAAGGTCAGAATGGGCATGTCTCGGGCCTTGCAGACCTCGAAGAGCTTCAGGGTCTGCGCTTCGATGCCCTTGGCCGCATCCAGGACCATGACCGCAGCGTCCACGGCGGCTAGGACGCGATAGGTGTCTTCGGAGAAGTCACGGTGCCCCGGGGTGTCCAACAGGTTGACCACATGATCTCGGTAGTCGAACTGCATGACAGCCGAGGCGATGGAAATACCGCGATCTTGCTCCATTGTCATCCAGTCAGAACGTGCCGACCGTCGACCCTGGCGAGCCTTCACCGACCCGGCCTGGTTGACGACTCCGGAGTACAGGAGGAACTTTTCGGTGAGCGTGGTCTTGCCCGCGTCGGGATGACTAATAATCGCGAACGTGCGCCGACGTTCAGCTTCTGCGGTGATCGCTGCGGCATCCATGGCTGAAGTAAGCGTAGAAGCCCAAGCCCGGGATCAGACCGCTTCCACGATTGCGCCCGCCAACCAATATGTCCCCAAACCGGGGGGACGGTGCTCGGGCCCGTAGATTGGTCCCTTCGCGTTGGAGGCAGTCAGACATGAGTGAAGAAGAGACGTCGGAATCGGGCGAACAGGTGGATCGCCGCTTTGCGGCCCTCGGACTACGCGACGAACTCCTCAAGACGATTTCATCGCTCGGATACGAAGAAGCCACACCGATCCAACGCGAGACAATTCCCCACCTCTTGGCCGGCAAAGACCTGCTGGGCCAAGCCGCGACGGGAACAGGCAAGACGGCAGCGTTTGCGCTGCCGGTGCTGAATAACATCGAGGCGGGCCCTCCCGGAGACCCCGTGGCGCTGGTGGTGGTGCCTACGAGAGAGCTCGCAATGCAGGTCAGCGAGGCCATGTTCAAGTACGGCCGCGAGCAAAACATCAAGGTCGTGCCCGTGTATGGCGGCCAGCCAATCCAACGCCAGCTTCAAGCGCTCAAGCGCGGTGCGCACGTCGTTGTTGCGACGCCGGGACGCGCTATCGACCTCATCAAGCGTCGAGCCCTCAAGCTCGAGGCCGTGCGAACCGTCATCCTCGACGAAGCCGACGAGATGCTCGACATGGGTTTCACCGAGGACATCGAGACCATCCTGGAGAGCACACCCGAAGATCGCCAGACCGTGCTCTTTTCTGCGACCATGCCGCCCCGGATCGAAGCAATCACCAAGAAGTATCAGACCAATCCCATCCGCGTCCGGATCGGGGCGGGCGACACGCCGGCGGGCAAAGACTTGATTCGCCAGACCGTCTACATCGTGGCGAGGTCGCACAAGGCATCAGCGTTGGGTCGGATCCTTGACATTGAATCCCCCGATGCAGCCCTGGTCTTTTGCCGGACCCGAACCGAAGTCGACGAGCTGACAACCACCATGAACGGACGCGGCTACCGAGCCGAAGCGCTTCACGGCGGCATGGACCAAAAGCAGCGAGACCGGGTCATGGGCCTGTTGCGCGATGGCACGGCCGAACTGTTGATCGCTACTGACGTTGCGGCTCGCGGCCTCGACGTCGACACCCTCACCCACGTCGTCAACTACGACGTCCCCTCAGCCGCCGAGAGCTATGTCCATCGGATCGGCCGCGTAGGCCGCGCCGGCCGCGAAGGGGTTGCCATCACCCTGGCCGAGCCTCGCCAGCGACGCCTCCTGGGCAACATCGAACGGCTGACAAAACAGACCATCACCGTAGAGAAAGTCCCCTCCGTCGCCGATCTACGGACCCGCCAGATCGAGCTCACGGTCACGGCGATCAGCGACGCCCTCGCCGGCGACGATCTCGACGACTACAACCCGGTGTTGGACGGCTTGGCCGGCGAGCACGACGACCGCACGATCGCCCTCGCTGCCATCAAGCTCGTCCACGAGGCGCGCGGGGCGACTGTCGACGAGGTGGAGATCCCCGATGCCTCACATCACTCGAAGCACAAGACGTCCAAGTTCAAGGACAAACAGCGTGGCGGCAAGTTTAGCCACGACAAGGGTGGCGCAAAGTCGGGCAGCCGAGGCAAGACCCGACCCGACGGCGTCGGCTTGATCTACGTGTCACTCGGCACCAAGGTCGGGATCCGTCCTGGCGATCTTGTCGGCGCCATCGCCAACGAGAGCGGGCTCACTGGCGCGGAGATCGGCCCTATCCGAATCGCCGAGCACTACTCAACGGTAGGTGTCCCCGACGACGCCGTCGACCGAGTCTGCAAAGCCATCAGCGCCACGAGCATCCGTGGCAAGCGCGCCAAGGCCCGCCCCTTCGTCGAGTAGCAGCAGCGTCACCGGCCATCTCGTCGATGCGGTCCGGACAGTGTCCGTGAGCGACGATGGTGCATGCTCCGCCAGGCAAAGCTTTCGCGTTCTGTCGCGGGCGCACTGACGGTCGTGTTGATCGCGAGTGCCTGTTCGGGCGGCACCGAGTCGGGAGGCCCTCCCGCCGGCGGTGCCGGATCGAACGTGTCGGCGACGCCAACCGAGAACGAGATCGAGGCACCCGAGCCCACCGTGGCGCCACGGCCCGACGAGGTCGACTTTGTCGTCCAGGCCAGTATCAACCAACTGCATGTGCTCGAGGCCGAACCCGGCGCACTGGTCGAACTCGTGGCAGATAATGGCACCGCGGTGGCAGGCATCATCGATTACCAAGGTTCGTTACTCTGGCGCGACCTCGCGGCAGGCACCTATGCGGTTCGCTCAACCGGCGACGGTGGGGCAACCTCGGACTCGGTAGAGGTTCTGGATCCCGACGTCGTGCCCGACCCTGGGTTCTATGCCGACCAGATCATCGAGGCAGGCTTTGGATATCTGACGACTCGGGACGGCACCACGTTGTCGATCAACGTGGCCTTGCCGGGCGGTGAGGGCCCGTTTCCGACCGTGGTGGAGTACTCGGGGTACGACCCGTCGAACCCCGCCAATGCCACGTTCGCCTCGGTGTTTACGACGCTCGGATACGCGTACGTCGGCGTCAACATGCGCGGCACCGGTTGCTCAGGGGGCTCATTCGAGTTCTTCGAACCCGTACAGCTGAGCGATGGCTACGACATGGTCGAAGCCATCGCGGCGCAACCCTGGGTGCTGCACAACTCGGTCGGGCTTGTCGGAATCTCCTATCCCGGGCTCTCGCAACTGTTCGTCGCCAGCACCCAGCCCCCAGGGCTCGCAGCCATCACCCCGCTGTCAGTCCTTGACGACACAACCGCGAGCACGCTCTACCCAGGGGGCATCCTCAATACCGGGTTCGCGGGCTCATGGTCTGACGAGCGTGAGGATGATGCTCAGCCCTACGGCCAAGGCTGGGAGCGAGGCATTGTTGACGGCGGTGACACAACGTGTGCCGCAAACCAGTTGGTGCGGCTGCAAAACACCGATGTGGGCGAACTCATCGCCGACAACCCGTTCTATACGCTGGCTCTGGCCGATCCAATCTCGCCGGTGCTGATAGTGGACCGGATCACCGTGCCCGTGTTCTTGGCTGGTGCGTGGCAGGACGAGCAGACTGGTGGCCACTTCCCAGCCATGCTCGGCAACTTCATCAACGCCCCGCATCTTTTTGCCACGGTCACGAACGGGACCCACACAGATGCTTTGGCCAACCTCGCCATCTTCGAGCGATACATCGAGTTCCTCGACCTGTACGTGGCTCGACGTACGCCGAACCTTGGCGGCGCGAGCTTCGTCGCTCCAGTCCTTGCCAACGCACTGACTGGGGCATCAAATCTGGGGCTCCCAACCGGAGACCGCTTCGAGGGTATGGACTACGACGATGCGCTGAGCGCCTACGAGCAGGATCCGGCGGTTCGGGTCCTGTTCGAGAGTGGCGCCGCAGATGGGCATCCACCGGGCACACCACTCCCTCGCTATGAAGTCGGGTTCGATGCCTGGCCGCCGCCACAAGCCGAGCTCGCCACGTGGTACCTCGCCCCCGACGGAGCGCTACGCAGTGACCCGGTCGAAGGAGCCGCAGACCCCAGCCACTACGTGTCAGATCCCGACAGTGTTCCATCGACCTTCTATAGCGGCGACTCGTCGGGTATCTGGGCGACTGACGTGGCCTACGACTGGCTTCCCATTCCCGAAGGAACAGGTGTCGCCTGGGTCACCGCGCCACTGCCCACCGACGTCGTGGTGGTCGGGTTCGGCTCGCTTGACCTCTGGCTACGATCCAGCGCAGCTGACACAGACCTCGAGGTCACCGTCACCGAGGTCAGACCCGACGGCAATGAGGTGTACGTACAGACCGGTTGGCTTCGCGCGAGCCAACGCGCCTTGGACGAGGCCAATTCCCGACCGAACCAGCCCAAGCACACGCGCCTCGAGCTCGACGCGGCCCCATTGCCGATGGGCGAGTTCTCCGAGGTCCGGGTCGAGATCTTCCCATTCGGCCACGCGTTTCGGGCCGGGAGTCGGCTGCGAGTGACGGTTGACGCGCCGGGCGGCGCTCGTCCAACGTGGGCATTTGACACCACCTTCCCCGGCGGGGACACCAATGAGATAGCGCATGACGCCGAACGTCGGTCGAAACTGGTCTTGCAGGTCGTTCCCGGGATTGAGGTTCCAGCCGATGCTCCGCCCTGTGGGGCCATCCGCTCTCAACCGTGCCGCAACTACGTCCCTTTCTCGTACTAGCGGCGTTCTGATTCCCGATTCCGCGGGGCACGAAGCCGTACGATGCGGTATTGTACGGAACCATACGAATGTGTGAGCTAGACGTGTAAGTAGGGAACCGGCGACATGAGCGGCGACATCAGCGGCGACACACTGAGCGCCTCAGAGGCCGAAACGTTTCGTGTCCGTTGCCGCGCACTCCTCGATGAGCACGCCACAGGTGTCCGCTTCAACGGCCCTGACCCTCGCGACGAGCAGTCGATCGGACAGAACAAGGCTTTCCAGGGGAAGGTCGCCGCCGCTGGCCTGGCCGGGCTCACCAT
>CAWKYX010000075.1:0-13862 GCA_963854265.1 Acidimicrobiia bacterium | reverse complement strand
ACAGCGGCATGGGGAACTTCCACACCCTGCTCGAACAGGTCTGTACCAACGGCGCCATTCTGTCCTACCTCGACAACGACCAGAACACGAAGTGGGACCCACAGGAGAACTTCGCTCGAGAGCTCATGGAGCTCTACACAATCGGCCCCGATGCATTCGTCGAGGCCGACGTGATCGAGATGACGAGGGCGTGGACCGGCCATGGGATCGTTGGTTGGGTTGGATACCACGATGCCAGCTACGAGTACCACGGGTCCGCTCACGACGGGTCCAATAAGATCCTTTTCGACCTTCCCCCGCAGCGCTGGAATGGGCCTGACACGCTAGAGATCTTCACCTCAGGGGTACGCAGAGACGCTACTGCGCGCTTCATTGCCAACAAGCTGTGGCACTTCTTCGTGAATGATCACCCCACCGAGGGCCAACTCCAAGATGTAGTCGATGCATTTTTGCCGAACCTGATTATTCGTGATGCCCTGCGCGAAATTCTCAACCACGGCGCCTTCTGAGATCCGGCCAACCGGTTCGCGCTTACCCGCTCACCCATCGAGTTCGTCGTTGATGTCCTGCGTCGCCTGAACGTCCGGGCTGAGGACACGGGCTTGCACTGGCAGCTGGGCCAACTCGGCCAAGCCCTATTCGAGCCCCCCTCTGTGGCCGGGTGGGGCACCGGTGGGTACTGGGTGTCCACCATGAGCGCATGGGCTCGCGCAGGTTTTCTGGGTTCGCTGCGCTGGGCTGACGAAGTGTACGACCAGTTCGGCCATCTCGAGGACCTCAGCAACGCATCAGACGCCGCCGACGAGATCATCCGCATCCTGGGTATTCCCAGCGCGTCAACAGAGACCCGACAACAACTCGAGGGCTGGTGGTCTGCGCACGAGGGCGAGTTCAATTGGGCAATACGTCACAACGCCGTGATCGTCGGTGGCATGACACCAGAAATGCACGTGGCATGAGACAGGGCCCGATAAACCAACCCACCCCCCAAGTTCCTGGCGCTCGACGATTCGCCGAAGCCAGCGACCCCGAGCTCCAGGACGCGCATAGACGTCTCCACCAGCCCCTCGATGAGGCCGGCCATCACCGTCGCAAGTTCCTCCAGGGCATGTTGCTCGTTGGAGGTGTGACGGCACTGGGTGTCCCGATGTTGTCTTCCAAGAATGCTGAGGCTGGCCCACCGCTCGGCCCGAACGACCACATCTTGATCACGCTGCTCCTCGACGGCGGCAACGACGGTCTGAACACCGTCGTACCGCTCGACAATGGCCGATATCAGGACATGCGTGGACCGCTGGCGATCAGGGCCGCTGGCGCACACCCGGTAGGTGAAGGCCTGTACCTCCATCCAAATCTCAGCCGGCTCTCAAAGCGTTTCAACGCAGGCAAGGTTGCCATCATCCAAGGCGTCGGCGAGCCCAGCGACGACCACAGCCACTTCCAAAGCATGGCCCGGTGGATGGCCGGTACCGCCAACCCGTCGCCTTGGTTCAACGGCTATCTCGGGCGATATCTGGATGGCATCGGCGGCGATGAATCGTCCGGGGTCGCGATCGGCTCGGGCGGCGTACCGCTCCACCTCACGCGCCCGGTCGGCGAGACCACAGCAGTCCCGGGCTGGGGCGGCCTCTTCGGCGTCGACTACGACGCCAACAACTACAACCGTGCCACTTACGATGCGATGCTCAATTTCAACGCGGGCGCGCTCAACAAGGGCCATTGGGCCGAGCAAGTTGCCCTGACAAACAGTCGTGCCATCTCAACTGCCGACACGCTTGGAGGGATGTCCAACCCCGAGATCAACATTGAAAACCCGTTCATTCGCGATGCCGAGTTGGTTTCACGGCTTGTGAACCTCGACGTTGGTGCGCGAGTTATTTCGATGAGCCTCGGCGGCTTTGATCACCATGCCGATCAGCGACCTCATCACGACGATCACCTGGACTACATCGATCGAGCGATCGAACGAATCTTCGACAGGATCAAGCCATCGCTGCGCGGCCGTGTGCTGATCATGACGATGTCCGAGTTCGGTCGGCGCCCTGATTACAACGGGTCGGGCAGCGACCACGGCACGGCAAACAACATGTTCGTCGTCGGCGAAAACGTGACCGGCGGCCTGTACGGCAACCAACCGTCACTCAAGAACCTCGACGAACGCGGCGACCTCCGTCACAACGTGGACTTCCGCAGCATGTATGCCACGGTGCTCGATGATTGGCTCGATGCCGATTCGGGAGAGATCCTCGGCGCGAACTACGACAACCTCGGTTTCCTCAGCCAAACCTGCAATGGCGAAGAAGCCACCATCGTCGGCACCGGCTCTCGCGAAACCATCCACGGCACTGCTGGACGGGACGTCATCGTCGGCCTCGGTGGTGCCGACACCATCTACGGCCACGGCGGCGACGACCCCATTTGTGCCGGGCCGGGCAACGACACTGTCTTCGGCGATGCGGGCAACGACGACATCTTCGGCGACACCGGCGATGATGACATCCGAGGCGGCGATGGCACCGACTACCTCCGAGGTGGAACCGGCCACGATCAGGTGCACGGGGGGCGCGGGGCCGACACCCTGCGCGGCAACAGCGGCAGTGACCAGCTGTTCGGCAAGCGCTCGGAGGACACGTTCATCAGCGGCGTCTCCGACGCGATCCTGAGGGGCAGTGATGACGCCGCGACTCCCCAAGCGCAAGACAACGCTGGTCCTGAGCATTATTGGTGTCCTCGCGCTAGTCGTCGGCGCCGGCGCGGTCAACGCTCTGACGACCAACCGATCCCAACAGATCAGCCAGCGCCAGCTCACCGGCCCTGTGGAGGTGGGCGACTACTTCGCAGCCTCGCTCGCGATTGGTGACTTCAACAACGACGGGTTTGGCAACGTGATCGCCGGCGCTCCGTTGGAGAACTTTGGCAAGAAGGCAGACGTCGGCATCGTGCATGTCATCTATGGCTCTGCCAGCGGTCTCAACAGCAACAGCGACACCACCATTCATCAAGGGACCACGGGTGTCCCGGGTGTCAACAATGCCGGCGACCGCTTCGGGTCAAGCGTCGCGACAGGCGACTTCGACAATGACGGCTTTACCGACGCTGTGGTCGGCGCCGAGGGCGAAGACACAGGCAGCAAGACCGATGCGGGTGCTTTCACCATCCTCTATGGCCACCGTAACGGCCTCAGAGGACGTGGCGCGGCCACGTTCACCGCGGCGACATCGGGCGTAGCCGGACCGGCCGAACCGTTCGCCAACGTCGGTGCCGCCGTAACCACCGGGGACTTCAACCGCGATGGGTTCGACGATGTCGCCGTTGGCGCGCCCGGGTCGGGCTCGGGCACCTCGAGCGGCGCCGGGGCTGTCCACATCATGTATGGATCCAACAGGGGCATCGTGAAGGCCGACAACATCAGGCTCACCCAAGCAACCAATGGCGTGGAAGGCGACCGCGAGGCCGACGACGCGTTCGGCAGCAGCCTCGCTGTAGGCCATTTCAACAATGACCGCCGCGACGACCTTGCCGTTGGGATCCCTGGTCAACGCCACAACAACAACGCCGGTGCCGGCGCCACACAGATCTTCGACGGCTCGCGCAAGGGAATCCGGCCCGCCCGGAACGTGATCATCACCCAGACCAGCGGAGACTTGTTCAGCGGGGCTGCCCAAGACGATCGGTTCGGCACCAGTCTGGCCGCGGGCGACTTCAACGGTGACGGGAGCGACGACCTGGCCGTCGGCTCGCCCGGCGACTCCGTTCGCAACCGGCGCGCTGCAGGCCGAATACATGTCCTTTACGGCTCCGATTCAGGTCTCAAGCTCACCGGAACCGACAGCTATTCACAACGCACCAGCGGGGTGAAGAGTAAACCCGAAGCAGGCGATGAGTTCGGCCGGACGCTGGCAGCGGGCAACTTCAACGGCAACAAGCGCGTCGACCTGGCCATTGGTGTTCCTGGTGAAGGCATCGGCTCGAAGAACGGCTCAGGCGCCGTGCATGTTCTGTTCGGCGGCTCCGCGGGGATCCAACCCAAGACCCACCAGTGGTACTGGCCAGGCAAGGGCGCTATCCCGGGCACGCCTATGGCCAATGGCGGGTTTGCCCGGGCCTTGGCGACCGGTGACATCAACGGCGATGGGCGCGATGACCTCGTCGCCGGGGCCCCCGGCCAGGTGGTTGGTTCGAAGGCAAATGCCGGGACCCTCGTCCTGATCTTTGGCTGAGGCTTCAGGGCGTTCACGGATTTCTCACCGAGTTCTTACCCTCCCCGGCCTCCACGCTTACTCCACTGAGCGAGCATCGAACCTCCCACCACAAACCGCAGAAAGGCACCTCGCATGCGAAAGACGATTGCATCCGCCGCCGCCGCAGCCGCGATTCTCACAGCAGCCGGAGGGGTCGCGTTGGCCCCGGCCATAGCCGGCGCGCAAGACGAGACACCCGTAGTTGAACAGACCAGAATCGACGGTGTGCTGGACGGTCTCGTCACTGACGGAACCCTCACCCAGGACCAACGAGACGCTGTCGAAACCGCGCTCCGAGACGCAAAACCCAAGTTCGACAGACGAGGCGGCAGCCACGGCCGCGGGCATGGTCGACCAGGAGGCGCATCGATCCTCGGCGAACTGGGCATCGACCGCGCGAGCGTACGACAGGGCGTGACAGACGGCCTGACGCTCGGTGAGATCGCCGATGCCAACGGCTCTAGCGCCCAGGCTCTCGAAGACGCGTTGGCCGAACGGTTCAACACCAAGATCGACGCAGCGATCGAGACAGGCCGCATCGATGCCCAAACAGGCGAGGAACGTCGCGCCGAGATCCAGACCCAAATCGAGGATCTCGTGAACGGCGAGGTCGATGTCACCAACCAAGGCCATCGCGGCTTGCGAGGGCACCCTGGTCCTGGAGCCGACACTGCCGACGAGGATCTCGGCGCCTAGCCGGGCATTGAGGACGCTCCAGTCGCGTCAAAGCGAAAAATCAGAGGGAGCCGGCTACCCATCCTGTGCCGGTGCGACAGCTTTGGCCCGGACCACCGGGCGAAGACCGTCGCATTCATCTCCGTGGGCGTGCGTCACGGGTGCCCTAACGAACCCACACCTAAGCTACGCACATGCGCGTATGGCAACTGACCCAATTGGGTGAACCACTCAAACAACTATCGATGCACGAGCTGCCCGATCTCGGATCACCCGCAGTGGGTTCGGTCAAGGTGGCGATCGAGTCTGTTGGGATCGCATTCCCGGATGTCTTGCAGTGCCGTGGCGAATACCAAGTCAAGACCGTCCTTCCCTATACGCCTGGTGGCGAGAGCGCCGGCCGGGTCCTTGAGGTCGGCGACGGCGTCACCGACCTCAACGTTGGCGACCGGGTGATGATGCTCGGCGGCGGGCTGATGGAACAGGTCGAGATCCCCGCATCTGGACTCTGGAAACTTCCCGAGAACTTCTCAAGCGAGAAGGCTGCCGCCGTGCCAATCAACTACGGCACCACCTGGTTCGCACTTCACGACCGCGCCCATATCCACGCAGGCGAGAGCCTGCTGATCACCGGCGCGGCCGGAGGGACCGGTTCGTCCGCCATCCAGGTCGGCAAAGCCGCCGGTGCCCGCGTGATCGCGGTGGCAGGCGGGGCCGAAAAGGTCGCTCAAGCCAAACAACTCGGTGCCGATGTCGTCATCGACCACCATGAGACACCGAACTTCGTCGATGAGGTTCGAGAAGCAAGCGGTGGCGGTGTCGACGTTGCATACGACCCCGTCGGAGGCGATACAACCCACCAAGTCCGGCGCTGCATGGCATGGGACGGGCGACTCCTCATTATCGGATTCGTCGCCGGCATCCCGGATCTCCCCGCCAACCACATGCTGCTGAAGAACTACAGCGTGGTCGGCGTTCACTGGGGAGCCTCGCTCAGACGCGACCCATCATCACTCGGGCGCCAGATGGAATCCGTGCTCGACCTCGCCGCCACCGGGGCTGTCGACCCGCTCATCTATCCTCCCTATGGGTTCGCCCAGGCAGCACAAGCGATCCAAGACCTCGCCGAACGCAAGACGTGGGGCAAAGTCATCGTTCGGGTCGGTTGACATTGGCCTACTCAACGCTGGATCTGGACATCTCGGGACGTATTGCCCGGATAACAATGAACAACCCACCGGTGAACGTAATCACCCGGGGGTTGTTCATCGACTTGCTCAAGTCGTCTGCTGAGGTTGCCGCAAACGACGACGTCACGGTTGTCATATTGCAAAGCGCGAACCCCGAGTTCTTCATCGCACATTTCGATGTTGCGGCGCTGGTTGCGACGGATCGCTCCGGCCCTGCCGAGAAACCGACAGAACTCAACGCCTTCGACGAACTATGCGAGCGCTTCCGGACCATGCCTGCCGTCACGATTGCCAAGATCGCCGGCCGGGTCGGCGGAGGCGGCTCCGAGATCGCCATGGCGTGTGACATCCGCTACGGCGCCCTGGGCCACGCCATCGTCAACCAGATGGAGGTGCCCATCGGGATCCTGCCCGGTGGCGGCGGCACCCAGCGACTCCCGCGCCTGATCGGGTGGGGTCGCGCCGCGGAGGTCATCCTCGGCGGGGTCGACCTCGATGCCGAGACCGGCGAACGGTGGGGATACTTCGATCGGGCCATGCCCCTCGATGAGCTCGACGACTTCACCGATGCCATGGCGGAACGCATAGCCTCGTTTCCACCGGGTGCAGTCCGTCACGCCAAAGCGGCGATGCTTGCCGGGGACCGCTCAGTCGAGTCCGGGTTACTCAGCGAATCCCATCACTTCAACCAGCTGATGGCGACCTCAATCGCGGAGGCCACCATGCAACGCTTTCTTGATCTCGGCGGTCAGACTCCCGAGGGCGAGCGCCGCGTCGACGAGCTAAGCGCCCAGGCCGCGTCCGAAATCGACAACGACTGAGTCAGGATCACACCACCCCACATGTCTCTCTCCCGTCGCCCCGCACGGCAGACCCATCCCAATAGACAGGACTTCGACGAGGCCGAGTATTTCCTCCGACATGGCGCTCGCATGGTACGGCTTTGTGGCCTCATCGCCCGATCTGACCTCCCCGAAACCGTCGAGATCCCGACCGGGCGCCCCGTCCTTTTCGCAGCCAACCACCGCAGCTTTCTCGACATCGTCGTGGCGCTCGCGGTTTTCGCCAAATTGTCGGTGGCTTGTCGCCTCCAAGTGCGCGCCGACATCTTCGACATGCCAATCATCGGGCGCTGGGTCCGTCGATTGCGGTGTATCCCGACATCAAGAGCTGTTCGGGAGCAAGCCAAGGCCATGTCAGTCGAGACGCTGGCTTCGGGCAGCACCGTGGCCGTCATGCCCGAGGGCCGCTTGGTCCCGGCCGAGGATCGCCCCAACGGTGTCGGCCAGGGACGCATCGGGATATCTCGGATCGCGCAGGAATCGGGCGCTGTGGTCATCCCGGTGGCGATCTACGGCAGTGACAAGATCTGGCCCCAGGGGCGGCCCATCCCGAAACTCGGTCTGTTCCGTCGGCGCGATCTGATTGTCCGGCTGGGACCGCCGCTCGACTTCGATGACCCGGACCACCAAGTCAACGTTGACCGGCTCATGGACACGATCGCGACCATGTTGGCTGATATCGAAGCCGAGATCGCGTAACCGCCGGGCATCGGCCGGCGTCAGCGTTCTTGGTCGGTAACCCGAAGATGATCTGAGAGCGCGTCGAGTTCGGCCTTGAGGTCCGCGTCGAGCCCCTGATCGACAGCCGCCACCGCGTCGTCGAGCTGCTCGGGTCGGGTGGCACCGATGATGGGCGCGGTGATCACGGGGTTCGCCAGGACCCACGCAACCGCCAGCTGTGCCATGGACATGCCCGCCTGATCTGCCAGAGGGCGGATCGCATCGACGACATCGTGGAGCTGGTCTTGCCAGTAGCGCTCGAGATAGCGGTCGCCCTGCCCCCCGCTGATGGTAAAACGCGATCCAGCCTGCGGCGATTCGCGTTGGTGTTTGCCGGTGAGCAGCCCACCGGCCAGCGGGTTGTATGGGATGACCGCGATGTTGTCCGCCTCGCAAAGCGCGAAGAGGTCGCGCTCGAACTGGCGGAACAACAGGTTGTAACGCGGCTGGACCACATCGAAGCGGGCAACATCGAGGACCTCGCTTCGTCCAATGGCGCGGGCCAGCATCCAGGCCGGGTAGTTCGAGCAACCAATGTAGTGGACCTTGCCCTGACCGATGAGGTCGTCAAGGGCCTGCAAGGTCTCGTCGTGGGAGGTCTTGTCGTCGGGAAAATGCACCTGATAAAGGTCGATGACATCGGTCTGGAGCCGGCTCAACGATCCTTCGACAGCATCCATGATGTGGCGGCGGCTCGAACCACGGTGCCACGGCTGGGGGCCCGTTGGTCCCCAAAACTTCGTGGCCAACACGACTTCGTCACGGCGGCCCTGCATCCAGCGGCCGATGATTCGCTCGGTGTCACCGTTGGTCTCGGGACCCGCAGCTGGGTACAAATCAGCGGTGTCGATGAAAGAGATTCCAGACTCGGCAGCATGATCGAGAATCGCGTGCGACGCGGCTTCGTCGCACTGACGACCAAACGTCATTGTGCCCAGGCAAAGCCTCGACACATGAAGGCCTGTTCGTCCCAGTCTCGTGTGTTTCATTCCGGTACCTCGACGTCGACACAATCGGCTTCACACCCAGCGCCGGGCGTGGCGCCGCCGATCGCCGGGCGGTGCAGAACCGCGTTGCTCACCACGATGGTGGCAACAGCGTCCTCGCCTGGAGTGCCGGCGATGGTGATCGCGCCATCGGCGATCAGGCTGTAGCCACCGTCTTCGGCTGGTGGCCACAGAAGTGAGACGAGCGGTCGCTCAAGACCGTTGCGAGCCGTTCGGCGGCCAACACCGCAGCTCACCTCAGCACCCGAAATAACGACCGAGGCGTGCGTCGCATGGGGCCGATGGTCATCGCTGGTGGTGAGCAGGAACACGACGGGACCAAACCGTCCAGCGGCATCGGCCAACTCTTCGACAGGGACAGGAACACTCATACCCCGATCGTACCCGGGGGGGGTTCGCACTCAGCGAAGCTCGACTCAGCCTGGAGCGAGCGGCGATCGCGCTTGGAGGTTCCCGGCATGGGTCGTGAGCATCTTCAAGCCGCTCACGCGAAGACGGCGCGACCAATCCACTCGGCGATGAGGGCAGGTTTCTCTTGACCGTCGATCTCAACGGTCATCGTCCGTGTCTGGTCAACGGCGCTCCCCTTGAGTTCAACGTTGCTGACCTTCGCTGTCGCTCGGATCCGGGATCCGGCAGGAACTGGATTGATGAACCTGACCTTGTTCATGCCGTAGTTGATGCCCATCAGCTGGCCATCGAAGCGCGGCAGATCGACAGGGATCGACGTGGACAGGTGCACGAGCATCGAGAGCGTCAGGAATCCGTGGGCAATCGTGCCGCCAAACGGCGTTTCGGCCTTCGCTCGCTCCACGTCAACGTGGATGAACTGGTGGTCGATTGTGGCATCAGCGAAATCGTTGATGCGTTCCTGGGTGAGCTCGAACCAGTCCCCAGCGACGGCCTTACCATCGATCTGCAGGCTCATTGCCTCGTAGGCCTTCTGTGCGTATTCACTCATGGGTTCCTCGGAACGTCGACGACCGCACGGACGATACAAGACGGCGCTAGGACCCACCCACCGGTCAACAAAATCCATGCGCACGATACGTTCAACGCGATGCCCTTCCTGGATCTCAGCAACCCGCCTGCACGCGTTCTCACGATCCTGGCCCATCCTGATGACATCGACTTCGGGACCGCGGGAACCATGGCCCGCCTCGTCGACGCCGGAAGCGACGTGACCTACTGCCTACTGACCTCGGGTGAAGCCGGAATGCCAGAGGACCTCCCACGACGCGAGGTCGCCGCGATACGCGAGCGCTAGCAGCGTGCTGCCGCAGCCGTGATTGGCGTTCAGAACGTGATCTTTGCAGGGCTCGCCGATGGTCGGCTGGTAGCCGACCTGGCCTTGCGTCGCGACATCTCGCGGGTCATCCGCCAGGTCCGGCCCGACGTCATCATCACCCAGTCGCCCGAGCGACGCTGGAACAGCGTGTACGGATCTCACCCCGATCACCTTGCGGCCGGCGAGGCAACCATGGCCGCTGTTTATCCTGACGCGCGAAATCCCCACAGCCACCCCGAACTCCTCGCCGAAGGTCTCGAACCACACACGGTGCCCGAGATTTGGGTCAGCGGCCTCGAGCCCGAAGACGTCTTCATTGACATCACCGATGTCTTTGACCGCAAGTGCGCGGCCTTGGGCGCCCACGAGAGCCAAGCGAGCGAGCGGTTCAAAGTGGAGAAGCTGTTGCGGGACTGGGCCGGAGCGACCACCACCAGGCTCGGCCTCCCCGAGGGTCGGCTAACCGAGGCCTATCGGCGCATCAACGCCGCGTGAACCGACTCCAGCATGAAAGAGTGCAGCCATGAGCGACCCACGACCTGACACCCTGCACATGCTCGACCTGGCACAGACCGCCGCTGCAGCGGTCATTGCACGGGTTCAACGAGACCAGCTCCTGTGGCCAACGCCCTGCGATCTGTGGACCGTCGGTGACGTGATCAACAAGCTGACTGCGTCCACGAGGGTGTTCACCTCGTTCGGCCTCCGCGAAGAGCCTGACCCTTCGCTCGACCTGGTCCACCCCACCCACATCGTCGGCGACGATCCTCTCGGCGTCTACACCCAGGCCGCCACCGCATGCCGAGCAGCCTGGCGCATACCCGGCGCAGTCGACGGCATGGCGCTGTCGACCATCGGCGAGGCCAAAGCCCGCTCTGTTCTCAACGCCCGCATCTTCGATACGACGATTCTCACGTGGGACGTAGCAACCGGGTGCGGGCTTGCGCACCTGATCACCGACGAGCTCGCCACTTACGTGCTCCGAATCGCGCAGGCGCTCGTCCCAGCGGTGCGCGCACACAACGAGGCGCGATACAAGCAGCCTGTCGAGCTCGACGAGACCGAAGCCATGGTGGTCCGACTCATCGCGGCTACCGGCCGCAACCCCGCATGGTCAGCCACCTAAGTCGCTGCCTGGCCGGCCCCATTTGGTGACGCTGCGTCGCTGAGATCTAAGCCGAACGACTCATGAAATCGTGCGCTTCGCTGTTGCGTGACCACCACTGGTAGGCGGTAAGGCGATCAAAGGGAGCGGCGCAGCCGGGCGGCGCTGCGCCGCTCCCCTGCAAAAGGTGATCAGACTTCGGACGATCGGTCAAAACGAGAATGAGCAAATTCGCCTAGTCCGGCGACGTTTTTTGGCTCCAGAGCCGAGCGAAACACCTATTCCTGCTAGTCGTGGTCTCGTCGTCCTGCCTTAGCGAAACGCCGAAATATTTTTCCCTAAATCCTGAAAATTGGCTTTGCCACGCTCTGCGCGAAGAATCGGGGTACCGAATCGAGCCCAGGCGACGGCCAAACCAATCGCACGAACCTGATGACTACGCGGCCGCCGAGGTCAGACGATGCGTCGGTCCGAGGCCCAGCGCGAGAGCTCGTGGCGATTCGACAACTGGAGCTTGCGGAGCACGGAGGACGCGTGGGACTCGACCGTTTTCACCGAGATCGTGAGACGTCGAGCAATCTCTTTGTAGGCATACCCGCGTGCGAGGAGTCGCACCACCTCTTGCTCGCGAGCAGTCAGCTGGTCGAATTCGCTATCAATCTGCGCCGTCGGAATGCCGCCCGCGAATGCGTCGAGCACAAAGCCCGCCAACCGAGGTGAGAAGACGGCGTCACCAGCTGCAACCCGCTTGACCGCAGCCACCAGGTCGTCGCCCGAGATAGCCTTGGTGACATAACCCCGTGCCCCGGCCCGTATGACGGCGATCACATCCTCGGCAGCATCAGACACGGACAAAGCCAAGAACGTTGTCTCGATATCGGCCTCACGGACGCCCGCTATGACCGCTGGCGCATTTCCACCGGGAATGTGGACATCCAGCACAACGACGTCCGGGCGTAGAGCCACGATGACATCGATCGCTCCCTCGACGTCGTCCGCCTCTCCCACGACGTCCACGGCTCCCGCTATCTCTGCCTTGACGCCTGCCCGAACCAAGGCATGATCATCGACGACAACCACACGGAGCTCGGGAGTCATCGTTCACCCCGATCGAGGTGGAGTTCGACTTCGGTCCCAACACCAGCCTGGGATTCGATGGTGACGGTACCGCCGACGCGTTCGATTCGGGCGACGATGGAGTCGGCAACGCCGCCGTGATCATCTGGTGTCATCGTGGGGTCGAACCCGGTTCCGGTGTCTCGCACGAACACATCCACGCCCGACGGTCTGACCTCGGCAAACACGTCGACATTTGCGGCTCCTGAATGCACCGCCGCATTGAGGGCAGCCTCGCGGGTGGCACCAAGCACAGCACGGAGGTCGTCGTCCATCACGGCATCGCCGACCACCACGACCTCGATTGGCACATGATGCATGTCCTCAACCTCGGCCAGCTCGGGCTCGAGTCCAATGCGAAACGACGAAGTTCCCGCTGCAGGCTCGCGACCATAGAGCCAGTTTCGGAGTTCACGTTCTTGCTTGCGAGGGAGTGACACGACTCCCGGATCGTCGGCGCGGCGCTGGATCAACGTGAGTGTCTGAAGGACTGAGTCATGGAGGTGCGCCGCCACCTGCGCTCGCTCGTCTGACCTGACCCGAGCGCCCCGCTCTTGGGTGAGATCGTTCACAAGCCCAACCACCCAGGGGCCGAGCACCAGCCCAACACCAGCGATCACCACGCCGGCGACGAGCAAGGTGTCACGGGCAGTCGACAAATCAAAGTTCAACGAGACGGCCAGAATAACGCCGGCGGACACCAGGAGCGCCCCACCGGCGACGCGAACAAGGAAGGCGGACCGGTCCCGATCCCCAACCAGGCGATCGGCACCACGTGTCAGGTTGACGCCCTGCTCGTGGGCCACAGCGATGCCAGCGCCGAACAACGCGAATGGCCATACGAAAGAGTCGACAAAGCCTCCGCCGAGGGCCCTGCAGAACAACAAGAGGCCCATGACCACGAGCCCCAGCCCCAGCCCCAGCCCCAGCCCCAACAGTCGATTCGCTTCGGTAGAGCCCTTCGTCTGATCTCGTTCGGGGTGACGAGCGATACCGGTGAGTCGCATCAAGCCCCACATCGCGCCATAGAGCGCCACACCCCAGCCGCCCGCTGCGACCAGCAACAAGAACGCGATCCGGACAACAAAGGGATCGACACCAATCTCGGCCGCGAGGGCACTGGCGACCCCCCGAGGACGCGACTGTCAGCCGCCGGGCGGGGCAGTTGCCATCGGGCGAGCCTGGCCTCGTCGAGATCTGTCACACGGCAATTGTCTCACGAGTCAGACCGGGACACCCTTAGGGGCGACCCTGACCGAACCCTGAGTCGTCGGGGTCCAATCTCAGGGCTCGCTCGTGGCCTTTCCCGATGGTGTCAAGCCGCAGAGGGGCTCACCATGAGAGCATGCAATCGAACACCGATACTGACGACGAGCCGAACATGGCCCCCACCGAAAATGACCATAACGCGACGGGCGCGCAGCCCCCGCCACCACCCCCAAGTGGTTCCTCGCGTCCGAGGCGACTACAGCGAAGTGCCGACCGCAAGATCGGGGGCGTGGACGGCGGGCTCGCAGAGTACTTCGACATCGACCCGGTCATTGCTCGACTTGGCTTCATCATCGCGCTCTTCGCAGGCGGAGCCGGCGTTATTGCGTACGTGATTGCGTGGGTCATCCTCCCGGAGTCCGATGACGAACCAACTCCAGGAGCCAGCGGATCCATCGACCGGTCGACC
>CAWKYX010000074.1:0-13964 GCA_963854265.1 Acidimicrobiia bacterium | reverse complement strand
CTGGATCTCGGTTTGTGCGACTGCTGGCTTGATCTCGTCGATGATGATGATCTCTCCCCAGCCTTCCCGGTCAGCGATGATCTGCATGTCGTTGATCAGCGTCTGGTAATAAGCACCGTCGTCTCGGGGACCCGCTGCAGCAATCCCCAAAATGACCTCGCCGTCGCCATTGGCGTCGAGCGGGTTCAGGACGGGATCATCTTGACCGTCGTCGGTGGATTCAGCTGGTTCGGACGCAGCCGGTGCGGGTGCACCCGAGTCCGATGCGTCGTCGTCTTCGCCGCACGCGGCAGCGATCAAGCTGAACGCTGCGAGCAATCCAATAAGTGCTACGAGTGGCCGTCGCTTCACAATTCCTCCTGAGGTCATCGTTCCCCGCCGGTCCCATAGCCCTGAAGGGCGATATGAGGTATCTGAATCCGTTTCGGGTCCCGATCATTTGGTTCTCTTCTTGGCCTGATGGTCAGACCAGTACGGTACTTTAGCAGTGCGGCCGAGACAGTTTCCAACTCGACGTTTCTCTTCACCACCAGTGAACGATGGCTCCCTTTTCGTCAGGTACCCGCAACCACTCAATGTCCGGACGCGGGAGCGCGTTATCAGTCACACTTTGTTCCGCTGCCTGAAGCCTGATCGCAAGCCAGAAATGACGTGGCGCTTCTGTCAGGACAAGACGGCTGAGCACATAGCCGATTCGGCGATGGGGGCAATCATGGGAATGAACGAAGCAGCAGCGCAGGTCGGCATGGACGCCACCCGTCTTGGACAGATCGCTCCGGCCTTACAGCGATTTGTCGACGACGGAACCATCGCTGGTTGCACCACGCTGATCAGCAGGCGGGGCGAGATTGTTCACCGAGCATCAGTGGGGGATCGAGATCGGGAAGCCGGCCTGGCGATGACGGACGACACGATCTTTCGGATCGGCTCGATGACCAAACCCATCGTGTCAACGGCGCTCATGCTGCTGTGGGAAGAGGGGCGCTTTCACCTCAACGCCCCCGTGGCCACGTTCCTTCCAGCGTTCGCAAAGACCAAGGTGTTTGCCGCCGATGGCTCGCTCGAGGAACAGGGCGCGCCCATGACTATTCGCCAACTGCTATCGCACACCAGCGGTCTCACCTACGACTTCTTGGAAGACTCGCCGGCTGGGGCCCTGTATCGCAACGCTCGGATTATGAACGATGCGACCCGAACCCTCGAAGAAACAGTCGACGCCATCGCCGAGATCCCGCTCGCAGCGCAACCTGGCGCCCTCTGGCAGTACAGCGTAGGAATAGACGTCGCGGCTCGAATCATCGAAGTACTCAGCGGACAGTCATTGCAGAACTTCCTCGCAACGCGACTCTTCGATCCACTCGGCATGACCGAGACGGCCTATGAGGTCGCCGAGCCAAATCGAGACCGGTTGGCCGCCATGTACGGCTTGCCCGATCTCGTCGGCCCCGGCTTCACCGCAACCGATCTCATGACGGCGGCACTCGCCGGAGCGAACGACCGGCACGACGTGTCATCCACATACCCGGTCGACGGTGGCCCTGCATTTGCCCGCGGGGGCCTCGGCCTGTTCTCGACAATCGACGACTATCACCGTTTCGCCAGCATGCTCCTGAGTGGCCGAGTCAGCAGCGGCGATCGAATCATCGGGCGCAAGACGTTGGAGATGATGCACTCAAACCACCTGTCAGCGGACATGCTCCCGTGGGGGCTGATGGGGCTGTCCAACCCCGGTCTCGGATTTGGGCTTGGGTCGAGGGACGCAATGGACCCGGCGGCCACGGGCGAGGCCGGTTCAGTGGGCGAGTTCGGATGGGCCGGAGCGGCCAAGACGTACTACTGGGTCGACCCAGCCGAAGACATGGTCGGCCTCTTCATGGCGCAGTACATGACCGGCCCAGTGACCGTCAAAAACACGTTCCGCACCCTCGCCTACGGAGCTATCGACGACTGATCGGCACCGGGTTGGGGACTGGCGATTTCTGGGGGTTCGTTTCCGCTGGGCAAGGCCCGCGGTCAAACGTTCCACAACGGTTGTGAGTTAGTACCGCCGCTGTTTCGCAGAGCCCGAGAGGAGAATTGAACTCCTGACCTATTCATTACGAGTGAATTGCTCTACCGACTGAGCTACTCGGGCAAGGACACAACGCTACCAACCATACGCGGCAATCCAGACCGGATTCTGCCCGATCAGTCTGCGTGGAGCCGCAGGAACAACGCCTGGAGCAGCAGAGGTTCATTGGGGTTTCGCACAAGGCCCGCGTTTGCGTCTCTGAGCGCATCGAACGCGTCGAGGTCTCGACGGGTGCCAGCCAGTAAGCGGTCGCGGTACACCCCCGCGAGGGTGGCCAGGCCGAACTTCAGCTCGTCGACGCGGAGACGACGGATTTCACGCTTCTGGGCAGCTTCGAGATCGCGCCGACCCGAGCCGCGCGTGCCCAATTGCTCTTCGCGATCGGCAAGCGTCTGCAACTCGACCTCGTGACGGACATCGATGGGTCCCTGAGCCTCGTCGATCAAGCCACGAAGCTCCTCCACGAGGATTGCCACGCTGGCACCGGTGCCGTCGAGCCGCTCTGGGGCCGAGCGCCACGCGCTATGGCGCTGGGCGACATTGTCGTCTCCGACCAGGTCTGCGGCTCGTCGCAGATCCCCACCTGACGCCAACGCCACGGTCTCGGCAATCTCGCCGGTGACATTTCGCTCGCCAAGCCAGACAACCACGTCGGCGTGTGCGATGGCTTGGAAGCGAACAGTGACGCAGCGCGACGCGATGGTGATCTGCTCGTCTGGCACTTCTTCGTTCAGCAAGACGATGATCGTCGAAGCGGGCGGCTCCTCGAGCGTCTTGAGGAGGCGGCCGATCGATGTGGCGTTCGCGGTGTGGAATCGGTCGGCGACGATGACCTTGCGCGCACCCTCGACCGGTGTTCGGGAGGCTTCCGTGATCAAGAAAGCGACTTCTTCCTCGCGGTATTGGTTGCCTGTCGGATCAATGCGCGTGAGGTCGGGATGCTCGCCGCGTAGCGCCAATCGCCTGGCCCGGTCGGCAGCGTCGGGCTCGAGACCAACAGACAAGACTTCAGCGGCAAATGCCTTGGCGGCAGCCCAACGCCCCGAACCATGGGGACCCAAGAACAAGTAGGCGTGAACAGGCTGAGCGGCCGACGCCCGCAACTGCGCGACCACATCGGCCTGCCCAATGACCTCGCCCCAGGTATCTGTCGTAGCCGTCATCGGAGCGAACCCTAGCGGCACCAGCCGCCGCGCTAGCTATGTCACATCCGGGCTCTGTCGAGCACCGACGGATGCCCGCATCGACCACCGATAATCACAACACGTTTTAGCGTTAGGACAGCGACAGGAGGGCGGCGTCGACCATTGCCGCGACGTCTTCCACACTGCCGGTGCCATCGATGACAACCCACGAGTCATCGGTTGACGCCAGGTCGAGGTATCCCTTACGGACCTTGTCGTGGAATTCCCCGGCCTCGCGTTCGAAGCGATCCGGGGCGCCACCCAACCGAGCCATCGAGACCTCAACCGGGACGTCAATAAGCACCGTGAGGTCCGGCCACAGTCCTTCGGTCGCGAACGCCGACAACTGCCGCACCGCCGCGATGTCCAGCCCGCTGGCATAACCCTGATAGGCCAGCGACGAACCGGTGAAACGGTCGGTCACCACATGACGGTCTGCATCCAATGCCGGCCGCACAACCTCAGCCACATGTTGGGCCCGCGCCGCAGCGATCATCAATGCCTCCGCGCGCAGATCGACCTGGGTAGTGGGTTCGAGTACCAGCGAGCGCAACATCTCCCCCAGCGCCGTGCCACCGGGCTCGCGGGTAAGAACGGCGCCGAGATCGCTGGCAACGCGGCGCGCCTGGGTGGACTTTCCGCTGGCATCGCCACCCTCGAATGCAATGAAGCGCCCTGTCACGTCCCGCTCGTCTCGCTTGTCTCGCTTGTGTCATCCGCCGGTGACGCCGCGTCGTCGATCAACAAGTCTCGCACAGAGACTCGGGCCAGCACGCTTGCCCCAATGATGATCAACGCGGCCAACCACAACGTGAGTCGCACGCCAGGAATGAACACGTCCCAGCCAAAGATGTCCAGCTTCTTGTCGAAGAACTTGTCGGACAAGCCGTTAAACAACGCCGCGACGAATGGCCCCACCGACATTGCAATGATCAGCGACAGCCGAACAATTGTGTAGACGGCAGCGAAAATCCGACCGCGGAGGTCTTCGTCGACGCTGATCTGCAACAAGGTGAATCCCAGTACGTAGATGGCTCCAGCGAACATCCCCATGAGCCCGATCAGCGATGCCGCGGCCCAAAGTTGGGTCATCGACGCGGCCAGCAACAGCGACAGCCCAGCGCCGAACACCGCAATCACGAATACCCGCACTTGCTCGATGCGGCGTTGTGACGCCGACAACACTGCGACCCCGACAGCGACGCCAACGCCGAGCCCCGTCTGCAGGATCGACATGCCGTCGGCAGCGTTCACGCCCAGAACCTCCTCGGCAAAGATCGGGCCAAGCGGAATCAACATCCCGCCGCCCACCAAACCGGCTCCCAGCGCCGCGCACACGGCGCGCACCACCGGGTTGATGAACATGAACTCCCAGCCCTCGCGGAGTTCGTCGAAGGTTGCCCGCAAGTTGAGTCGGGGGCGCTCGTGGGGCTGTTCCTCACGCGGCCGCCGGGGAATCGCAATCGTGAGGATCATCAGCGCCGAGAACAAGAACGTGAGCGAGTCGACATAGAAGCCGAGGCCGATCTGATCGCCCGACAGCCCTGACACGATCGGCCAGTCCCCGATGCCGTCAGCGACCCGTCCGAGCACGATGAAGATGCCCGCAGCAATTGGCACGGTGCCATAGGTGGCAGCCATCTGGAGCGAGTTCACCGTCGTGAGCTGCTCTTCGGGGACCATGCTGGGAACGACCGAGTCCTTGGCCGGAATCCACAACAGCGTGAACACTTCCAATGCCAACGACGCCAACACCAGATGCCACACCTTGTCGGCGAACGGCAAGAAAATCAGCACTCCCACGCGCGACAGGTCGCACACGATCATCACCCGCTTGCGATTCCACCGATCAACCAGGACGCCGGCCAGCGGGGCCAAGAACAACCCGGGAATGATCCGAACCGAGAACACGAAACCGACCGCTGTCTCGGGGGTGCCACCACCAAACTTGGTGGCTGCAGCACCGATTGCGAGGAAGCCCAACCAGTCGCCAGTCGATCCAACAGCTTGGACAATCCACAGTCGCAAGTACGCGTAGCTGCCGAAAACGCGCTCGACCCACGAGCCTGAAGCGACACGTTGGTGGTCCTCGACGAGGCTCCCGTGCCGCGCGGATTGTGATGGGTCCGACACGGCTTGTCAGGGTAGTGCGCAGCGCAGGCTAGGAGGGACAGCCACCGAAGCAGAAGTGATGTCGGCCCCGCCAAACCAAGATCAGTCTGAAGTCTGAGCCTCGTCAGGGCCCGATTCGGCCGCGGCAGCCGGCTTGTCCTTCGCCGCTGTCTTCTTCGCTGCGGCCTTCTTCTTCGCTCCGGCCTTCTTCTTCGCCGGAGCCTTCTTCTTCGTGGGCTTCTTTTTAGCCGTCGACTTCTTCTTCGTGGCCTTCTTCTTCTTCTTGACCGGGCCCTTCTCGCGGCGGAGCTGGAGCAGCTCCATCGCGCGGGCATCGTCAATCTCCTCGACCGTGTCACCCTTGCGCAGCGAGGCATTGGTCTCGCCATCGGTCACGTATGGGCCGAAGCGGCCGTCCTTGACCACCATTGGTTTGCCGGAGACCTCGTCATCACCCATTTCTTTGAGTGGCGGCTTGGCCGTTTGGCCGCGGCGCAACTTGGGTTGGGCGTAAATAGTGACGGCTTCTTCGAGGGTGATGGTGAAGATCAGCTCTTCGGCATCCAACGTCCGGCTGTCCTTGCCCTTGCGCATATAGGCGCCATATCGGCCGTTCTGCGCCGTGATCTCTTCGCCGTCTTCGGGGTGCGTCCCGACAATTCTCGGCATGCTCAACAGCTGTAACGCCGCCTCGAGACCGAGCGTTTCGAGCGCCATTGTCTTGAAGATCGACGCAGTCTTGGGCTTGTCCTCGCCGTCGATCAGTTCGCCCAGTTGGACGTAGTCACCGAATCGCCCGGACTTCGCGAGGACTTCGAGGCCACTGGCGGGATCGATCCCCACGACGCGCTCGCCCGGTGCATCCAGGAATTCGACGGCTCGCTCCATGGTGAGCTCGTCGGGTGGAATGTCATCAGGGATACTCGCGGTATCGGCCGGGGTTGGCTCGCCGGGTTCGACATCGGGATGTAATGCAGGGGTGCCCGGCTCGCGCTGAACGTAGGGGCCGAACTTTCCAACGCGGGCGACAATGGTTTGGCCGGCCTCGGTAACCCCAAGCGGGATCGAGTTGATGGCGCGGGCATCGATGTCGCCCAGCCGCTCGGATACCTTTTCCTTGAGGCCCTCGGTGTCGTCATCACCGAAGTAGAAATGGCTCAACCAAGGAATGGCCTCGCGGGTTCCGGTGGCGATGCCGTCGAGATCAGTCTCCATGTTGGCCGTGAAGGCGTAGTCGATGAGATCCGGGAAGTGCTTTTCGAGCAGCCCGACCACGGAGAACGCCTTGAAGCTCGGCACCAACGCCGAACCCTTCTTCCACACGTACTCGCGCCCTTGGATTGTCCCCATGATGGAGGCATAGGTGGACGGGCGGCCGACGCCGAGTTCCTCGAGCTTCTTGACCAACGACGCCTCGGTGTACCGAGCCGGTGGCTGGGTCTCGTGCCCTTCGGCACTGAGGTCCGAAGCATTGAGGCCGTCGCCTTGGACGACGGGCGGGAGCGCTCGTTCGTCTTCTTTTTCGCTGTCGGCATCATCGGTGTCTTCGACGTAGACCCGGCGGAACCCCTGATGGGAGATCACGGTGCCAGACGACGAGAACTCTGCATCGCGGCCATCGCTGGCAATCCCGCCGAGGCGGACCTGCACGGTCTCACCAACTGCGTCATTCATTTGGCTGGCCACAGTGCGCTGCCAGATCAAGTCGTAAGCGTCGGCTTCACTCTTGACGACAGCGGCGCGGACTTCTTCGGGGGTCTTGAATGTGTCGCCGGCCGGCCGGATGGCCTCGTGGGCCTCCTGCGCGTTGCGGACCTTCTTCGTGTAATGCCTCGGGGCATCGGGGAGGTAGGTCTTGCCGTACTTGTCGGTGATCACATTGCGGGCTGCGTTCAGCGCCGTGTCCGACAGCGTGGTGCTATCGGTTCGCATGTAGGTGATGAAGCCCTTTTCATACAACCCTTGGGCTGCGCGCATCGCCATAGCCGACGACATCCGGAGTTTGCGCCCTGCTTCTTGCTGGAACGTCGACGTGATGAACGGCGCAGCGGGACTCCGTCGATACGGCCGTGGCTGCACCGAGCGCACAGAAAATTCAGTGTTGGCGAGACCTTCAACAAGCGAAGTCGCGCCCGCTTCGTCGAGCGGCACCGTTGCCCCAGGATCCGAACCCTGCTTGAGCTGGCCGTTCTGTTCGAAGTCTCGACCACTGGCGAGCTTCTTGCCATCGACCTGCACCAGCGAGGCCTGGAGCTTGTTGGGAACACCCGTCTCAAGGTCTTTGCTCACCGTGAAAGTGCCGCTGAGGTCCCAGTAGGAAGCGCGAACAAATGCCATCCGTTCGCGCTCGCGCTCAACGACCACCCGGGTCGCGACGGACTGGACACGGCCGGCCGACAGACCGCCCATGACCTTCTTCCACAGCACGGGCGACACTTCGTAGCCGTAGAGCCGATCCAGCATGCGTCGGGCTTCTTGGGCATCAACCAAACGGCGGTCAATCTCGCGTGGGGCCTCGATGGCATCTTGAATAGCCGCCGGCGTGATCTCGTGGAAGACCATCCGCTTGACTGCCATACCCTCAGGAGGGTTGAGGACCTCAAGCAAGTGCCAGGCAATGGCCTCGCCCTCGCGATCCTCATCGGTCGCGAGATAGAGCTCGTCGGCCTCGTCCAGCAACGCCTTCAGGTGCTTGACGTGGTCCTTCTTCTCGGCGTTGACCACGTAGAGCGGCTTGAAGTCGTTGTCGACATCAATACCGATGCGTGCCCAGGGCTCACCCTTGTGGGATTTGGGAACCTCGGCGGCGTTGCGCGGGAGATCACGGATGTGGCCGATCGAAGACTCGACGACGTAGCCATCGCCGAGATAGCCGGCGATGGTCCGGGCTTTGGCTGGTGACTCGACAATAACGAGGGCGGTAGGCATCTCGGAAGGAAAGGTAGAGGGAAAGGGAAAGGGGTGCATGTTGTCAACACCCAATTGTGTGGCAACGCTTCGAGCGGCCGCGAGGCGGACGCTCGGCGAAGCCCCGCTAGTTCACCATGTAGGTCCCTGTGCGGCGTCGATGGACGAGTACAGGGCTCACGATGACAACAGGCCTTGCTGAGGGCGAGGGTAATACTGCGTTCTCACGAATCCACCGTAGGAAGCCGAGTGGCCCCGTGAGGTTCAAGACGCCGTTTCGACGTCGACGTCCGGTGTCAACGGTGGCGAAACAAAGACTTCACGTTTGCAGGCTCGCATCAACAGCACCAGGCCAAGCACGCCGGCGACCAACGACGCGAACAATATCCCGATCTTGGACTCGGCGATGAATGACTCATCATCGAACGCGAGACCCGTTATGAACAGCGACACAGTGAATCCAATTCCGGACACAGCGGCGAGGCCGAGACGATGGGTTGGCGTCATTCCTGGAGGGCTCGTAGTGAACGGCAGCCGTTGTCCAATGGCAGTGAACAGCGACACGCCCACCACCTTGCCGACGACCAAACCCGCTCCGACTCCCCACGTGACTCGGCTCCCGGCAGCGTCACCCAGTACACCGCCGCCGAGGCCTACGCCGGCGTTGGCCAGCGCAAAGATCGGGATGATGAAGAAACTGGAGATTGGATGCAGCGCGGTCTCGAGACGCTCTGCCACCGAGGTCGATTCGCGCATGTGGAACGCGGCGTAGTGGATGTCGACCCCGAACAGATCGTCACCCTTCTCGCGCATCCACTGCACCCATTGAGTGGCCTGCTGTTTGGTCTGGAGGGGCTTGGCGGGGGTGATGACACCCAAGACGACGCCGGCGATCGTGGCGTGCACCCCGGACTCGAAGGTCGCGAGCCAAAGAGCCACGCCGAGGAAGATGTAGAGCGGGATGTACCAGACCCGTAGGTGCTTGAGCGCCAAGATGATCATCACGATGATCCCCGCTGTCAGCAACCAACCCAACGAGAGGGTGTCGGTGTAGAACAGCGCAATCACCAGGATCGCCCCGATGTCGTCGACGATCGCCAACGACAACAGGAACACCTTCATGCTGCGGTTGATGCGGTTGCCGAGCAGCGACACAACCCCGACTGCAAAGGCAATGTCGGTGGCCATTGGGATGCCCCAGCCACCGGAAGCGTCGGTCCCCGAGGTGAACGCGACAAAAACCAACGCGGGGACAACCATGCCACCCAGAGCCGCCATTGCCGGCAGCGCAGCAGCCCTGGGATCCTTGAGTTGCCCGGTCACTAGCTCCCGCTTGATCTCGAGACCCACCACGAAGAAGAAGACGACCATCAGTGCATCGTTCACGAGCACTTCGAGGTTCAGATGATGGTTCTCACCCAGGTGGAAGTTGCCCACAACAAGTTCGAACTCGGTGTGCCAGAGGTCTGCGTAGCTGTCGCTCCACGGAGAGTTTGCCCAGACGAGCGCGACCGCAGTGGCGACCAACAACAGCACACCACCTGCTGCCTCGACTTCGAGGAAGCGTCGGAATGGTCGACCGACCCGGGTGGCAAGGCTAGTGTCGCTGCCAATGAAGGTGATCTCTGAAATTGGGGTTGGGCCAGCCATGAAAGATCTCGGTGCACGGGACGGGGGTATCGGCTCACAGGGTAGTGGTCACGATCTGCAAAACTGGGGCGCTCAGGAAGCCTTGAAGTTCGGTTTGCGGCGCTCGGCGCTGGCGCGGACGCCTTCGCTGAAATCGTTCGTCGCACGAAGGCGCGTCTGCTCGGGCCATTCGTGGTCGGTCGCGATCCGGATCGCCTCGGCAAGGTGCCCACGCATCGTCTGACGGATGCTGTCGACCGCCAGGGGCGCCGACGCCGCGATTTCGGCGGCCAGCGCATTGGCTTGCGCACGCAACTCGTCCAAGGGAACGAGTCGGTCTGCCAAGCCCAGTTGGGCAGCCTCTTCGCCCTTCACCCGCCGACCCGTGTAGAGCAGGTCCAAGGTCGCCTGCTGACCAACGATGGCCGGGAGCGTGACGGTGAGACCAAACCCATGATGAAAGCCGAGCCGGGCAAAGTTCGCGGCGAAGCGCGCCTCGGGCGCGGCAACGCGGAAGTCGGCGAAACACGCAACGCCCAACCCGCCCCCGATCGCCGCGCCTTGGATCGCAGCGACCGCCGGCGTGTGGGTCGCAAAGAGACGGACGGCCTCGGCGTAGAGCCTGTTGACGACTTCATTCCCCTCGTCGCGGTCATCATCTCGATGAAAAGCCGCCCCCGCACAGAAGTGCTTCCCGTTGGAGCACAGGACTGCAGCTCGAGCCTCGGGATTGCCATCGAGCCCCTCGAACGCGTCGGCAAGCGAGCTGATCAGGTTGGTGTCGAAGAAGTTGTTGGGCGGCCGGTTGATCTCGACCGTAGCGACATGGTCGGCGTCAATGGTGACGTCCACGTCTCCGTAGGTAGGCATTGCCCGAACCTATCCCAGCGCCCGTAGCACGTGCTTTGCTGAGAAAGCTGTCCAGCGCTCAGGGAGGCGGCCGTCAGCGTCGAAGATGCGTCTCACGAGTTATCGGCAGTGGTCAGAGGCTGACGTCACACGCATTGCGAAGTTGGTCGAGAATGGTTGCTCGGTGGGCTCCAAGCTCGGCAGCCATGCCGGCCGGTAGCTCTACTTCGTCATGACTGTCGCGATCCTTGACGAGCCTCCCAGATTTGATGTGCTTGCCTGGATCGCCGAATTGCGGCTTGCCGGTATGAGAGAACACGTCGTAGTCGGCCCGCAACGGTTCCTTCAACTCGAGGAACTGGGTAAGCCCATCGAGGGTCTCGGTCGAGTGGGTGAGTACATGTTCGGCCTCGAGTAGGCACGTGCGCCCGGTGAACCCGTCGGCCAACTCAACCAACTGGGTGGTGCGTCGCTTGTAATACGACGCGACCTTGTCGACGTCGCCCTTCCAGTCGGGCTTCTTGTGGCGCCGTGCCATGGCAACGGTGCTCCGCACGGTGTCGCGGGGGTCGCGCACGCAGAAAATGGCTACGGCCTGCGGACGGTTCAATACGACGTTCCCGACCTCGAGGTGCCCGTGCAGGATCTTGTCGAAGATGTACTTGCCGTGGAGCTGGTTGCCGTTGGTCTCGTAGACCTTCAGGCTCGACCTGATGAAGTCGAGCTCGGTTTCATATGACAGCTGCAGTTCAGCGTATCCATTGATCTCGGGGTTGCTCCCCAAGATGTGGCCCAGCAAGCTCGAGTAGCTGCGCATGTGGCTAAACAAGAAGAGGTGATTGCGCGGGCGCAGCACGACGGTGCCGATGCGAGCGAGGCGCAGCTTCCGCCGAGCCGAATCCGGAACCATCGATCGAAGCGAACGCGTCATCACGCGTCCGCTCGACGATGCAACAAACGCCCGACATTGCGCAGCACAGTTCTTATCGGAGCCGTTCGGTACGGGAACACTGGCAACATCGCAGTCATCACTTCGATCCGCTCGATGTTGTTTATCTTCTTGCTTCGGTTCCACATCGTTCTTTGGCGATTGCGGTACGACCCGTAGTCCGTCAGGACCGAGTCGCTACTCCGGATTCCTGGCGGCACGTTGGCGAAGTGGAGCGTCCGGAGAAACACGATGTTGATGGCTCCTCGATACCGGAAGAAAAAGTCGACGTGTTCGCCGACCTTGAGTTGGTTGGACCACTTCAGCTTTCGATCCCTGATACTGCTGGTCCGCCAGAGGGTCTGATTCTGCACCATATGGAACAGCGGTGTCGCATCTGCGCCCTCGTCGAGATGACCCCACGGGGTGTGTCGACGCTGGATGAGAACCCGATCGTCAGTGAGTTCAAAACTGTCGCGGACGTGTGGTGTCTCGTCCTCCCAACCGCCAGCGATGTCAATGCGTTGGTCCGCGTCCAGAACGCCCAGCGCCGCGCCGAGGTCCAGATTCTCAGCGGGGAATTGATCGTCGTCGTGCATCAAGAAATAGGGAGTGTCGATGTGCAAGATCCCGATATTGCGCCCTCGGCTGAGGCCGGCATCGAAAGGAATCACGAGGTGGGCAACGCTGAAGGGCGCGAGATCGGCGAGATAACCGTCGCTGCTGTCGTCGACGACGATGACTGGCTCCGACGGAAAACGTTGACGGAGCTTGGCAACGGTGTGCGAGATGGTCGCAGGCCGATTGAACGTCTTGATGAGGAACGTAACCCGGGCGTCGGAGGTAGTTGGAGCCGGATCGGCGGCTGCTTGCGGTTCCCCGCTCAACAGCTCGTCGAAGATCGTCGGCGATGATCTCGCCTCGAGCAACGGACCGCTACGGCTGTGGTAAATGGCCACCAGAGCTAACGATTTGCCGCCATTACTCAGAGCCGCGAAGTAGGGATCGAGCGAAGCTGCAGGGAGGGCGAGTGTGCGCCAAGCCTGCCACGAAAATAGCGCAACGTGGCCCAGCATGGGGTCGAGCTGGGCGAGATCGACGTTGCAGGCAGCGAAGGCGGAAGCCAGCAGGGGCGTTCCGAACGCCACCCAATCGGGATCGTCGCTTCGCTCCGCGAGCGCCTGGTCGACGACGTCGCAGTAGGCATCGGCCACCGGAGATCCAGCCCGACCCCACATCACGCCCACCGACGGTTCATTATCCACATTCAGATAGGCGACGTACTCGCGCTCGCCGCTATCGAAATCGTCGATGATCACGTCGAGCGGTTGCAACACGATGGTGTCGGCATCGACGTACAACCCGCCATAAGACCGCAGCAAATGCGGCGCCAAGATATCGGACTTGTGCGCCCAGGAACCAAGCCCTTCCCAACGAGCAGGCAGCTCGGGCGCAAACGTGCGGGCACTCCGTGGCGTCACGACAACCAGATCGCACCCACCGCTGCGTTGCTCGGCTCTGCCGATGCAAGCGGCGACATGTTCGGGGAGCGGCCCGCCCCAAAACATCCAGACCGTTCGGTCGGTCACGAGTTCTTCTGGCCGCACTAGGTCGCTGCGTTCAACCACTGTCGCTGCCAATTCGACGAGATCTGCGTGCGCGTTAAAGCCTGCGACGGTGGTCATGAGCCGGGCCGTTCGTTGGTCGAAGGGTGGAGCGAGTATCCGAAGTTGTCGAAGTCATCGCTGTAGATCCGACGAACTAACTCTGCGTCAACGTCGGACAAACTATGCATCGGGCCAGAGCCGGCGAGCGAGGGCAACCCTTTTGGCGGCTTGAGTCCCAACCGCTCGGCCACGACACCCATGTCGTCAGCCAAGGTCTCGGTACGGCCGACGACGTCGTAGTTCACTCGACCCCACGCCAGCGCGGTGCTGAGCCCACGCCACTGCCGGTCGCGCTCATGGTCAGCCTGGGCATTGACATCTCGAAGAAACGCCGTCAAATCATAATCGGCATCCTCAGTCGGACCCAAACCCGACTCGTGGAGATAGTGATTTCGGAGCGCCTCAGCTGCAGGGTCGGTGCCCATTTCGTCGCTGAAACCCTCGGCGAAGGCCGCAGCTGCGCGGCGGTAGGGGTTCGTGACAACCGTGAACTTCAGCGTCTCGGGAGACTCGAGCAGCGACACTGTGGCCGCAAGCCCGATGTCGCGGGGCCGAAGGAGGCCATCGGGCGCGGGCCGGGCCAGCCCAACCCCGAACAGCCGCCTTGGGGCAAGGCC
>CAWKYX010000073.1:0-14044 GCA_963854265.1 Acidimicrobiia bacterium | reverse complement strand
CTTCCCCAAGCGGCTCCGGCGCCCGCATGACACGGAGCCCCCCTCCCAGTGCACCACAAGCAAGGCTGTGACAGCACGGCTCAGCCCGACACTCGTACCCATCCGCCGACGGCCCGGGCAGACTGTGAAGGAACCATGACGAACGCAACGGTCCTTGTCGCCGAAGACGACAAACAAATTCGCGAGGCGCTCGAACGCATCCTGAAATTCGAGGGTTACACCGTCTTGGCTGTCGGCGATGGAGCAGCGGCTTTGGAGGCCGTCGATCAACACGACCCAGACGCGCTCATTCTCGACGTCATGATGCCGTTCGTTGACGGCATGTCGGTCGCCCGCAAGATTCGAGACCGTGGCGATCGTCGCCCCATCTTGATGCTCACTGCCCGTACTGATGTCTCTGATCGGGTGGCGGGGCTCGATGCCGGCGCCGATGACTACCTGCCAAAGCCGTTCGAACTCGACGAACTGTTGGCTCGTGTCCGTGCCCTCCTCCGTCGCTCCGACATGGGCTCGACCGAGACCAATCTCACCGCCGGCGACGTCACCCTCGACATCAAAAAACGCATCGTCCGCAATGGCGAGCGAGAGATCGAACTGACCCGAACCGAATTCGAGATCCTCCACCTGTTAATGGCCAACCCCGAGATCGTGATGAGTCGGAGCGTGCTGTACGAGCGGATTTGGGGCTACGACTTCGAGACCTCCTCAAAGTCCCTCGACGTCCACGTGGGGTACCTTCGCCGCAAGCTGGAAGAGCACGGCGAACCCCGCACAATCCACACCAGCCGGGGCATTGGATACGTGATCCGCCCCGTGCGGGGATCATCGTGAGCCTGCGGGCCCGGCTGGCCCTGCTGTTCTTCTTGATTACCGGCATCGGCATTGGTCTGGTGAGCATCCTCGCGTTCCGATCCACGAGCACCGAGCTCGGCACCGAAACCGATCAGTTCGTGCGTAACCGGGCGACCGAAGTGGCCCAAGGCCTCCGCGAGCCTCCCAGGGGCGGCCGCGGTGGCCGTGGTGGCGACCAGCCCGACAATCCGTCTCCGCTGGCATTCGATCCTGATGCCATTGTCCAGACCATCGATGCCAACGGGGAAATCACCGGCTCGTCGTCCACCGCCGATATCCCAATCTCTGCAGTCGATCTCCAACTCGCGGCGGCCGACACTGGTGGGGAGAACGGCCGTATCGAGTCGGCCTTCCAGAACATCGAAGTCGACGGAGTGCGCTACCGCTTGTACACCCGGTCACTGGCCGATGGTGGTGCCGTCCAAGTCGCGCGGGCGACGTCGGAGGCTGACCGCGTCCTGGATTCACTCCGGAACCAGTTCCTGCTGATCGGGCTGTTGATGGCAGGCCTGGCCGGAGTAGCCGGATGGATCGTGGCCCGTCAGACCACCAAGCCGCTGCGCCAACTCAGCGCGGCAGCAGGCCAAGTCGCCTCCACCCAAGACTTCGACACCCCAATTGGGATTGACCGATCCGATGAAGTCGGCGCGCTCGCCCGCAGTTTCCAAGAGATGCTCGACGCGCTGGCTACGAGTCGTGAACAACAACACCGACTCGTGCTCGACGCGGGCCACGAGCTCCGCACGCCGCTCACCAGCATTCGGGCAAACGTGGCGATGCTCGAACGCGCCGACTCCATGTCGGCCGAAGATCGGACCGAACTGCTCGGCGCGGTCAACGCCGAGCTGCGCGAGCTGAATGAGCTCTTCAGCGAGTTAATCGAGCTGGCCACCGACAGCCAGGACGCCGAGCCACATCGCCACCTCGAACTCCTCGGTGTCGTCGAGCACGCGGTGGCTCGGCTCGATCGACGCTCCAATCGCGTCATCGAAGTCCGCGGTGACGACGCCATGGTGCTCGGCGACGCGACGCTGATCGAACGTGCGGTCTCCAACCTCTTGGGTAACGCGCACAAGTTCAGCCCACCAAATACGCCGATCCATGTCGTCGTCGATCAAGGTCGGGTGGCGGTGCGCGATGAAGGCCCGGGGATCTCGGTTGACGAGCGAGACCGGGTATTCGATCGCTTCTACCGAACCGATGCGACACGCGCCATGACAGGTTCAGGCCTCGGGTTGGCCATCGTCGCTCAGATCGCCCGCAATCACGGGGGCCACGTATGGGCCGCGGACAACCCGCTGGGTGTCGGCGCGGAGGTTGGATTCGCGATTCCGGTGAGCGACCCGACCGCTGCCAGTCTCGTCTGATGCCAGCTTGGGACGGCGTCCGGTCACCTTGGCTCGTGCGATAGACGAGAGTGGGTGTTAGATCATGGGCTGGTCACGAAGCCCACAGTGACCAAGCTCGCAGTCATGAAGATGTGGTGGGGCGAGGCGGGGCGTGTCGCAGTGGGATGGCACGCTCCGTCAACGTCCACGGTGAACGCTGCAGGCTCACACGATGTTGGTGGTGACCGACCCGATGCACTCGATTTCAATCTCGATGCGATCCCCCGGGCCCATCAGCACAGGAGGCTCCATCCGCGATCCGACACCGTCGAGAGTGCGTGTGGCGATGACATCGCCGGGCCGGAGTGTCAGCGCCTGGGTGATGTACGCAATCGTCTCATCGATCTTGAAGATCATGTTGCCGGTAACCGACGATTGCACGGTATCACCGTTGAAGCGCGACTCGATGCGCAAACTGTAGGGATCGCCAAGCTCGTCGGCTGTCACGATCACCGGGCCGATTGGGCCTGAGTTGTCAGCGTTCTTGCCCTATGCCCATTGGGAGGTCGCGCGCTGGAATGTACGCGCCGAGATGTCGTTGAAGCACGTGTATCCAAAGACACCATCCATCGCGTCGGCGCGATCAACCCCGAGCATCTCTTTGCCGATGATGACGCCAAGCTCCACTTCCCAGTCAAGGCCAGGCTCGCCGGGTGACACCGCGATGTTGGCGCCATCGACCGCGAGGGTCGAGGCCCATCGAGCAAAGATATTGGGGTGGTCGGGCCGTGTGCTCTACGTCTCTTCGATGTGGAGCGGGTAGTTGAGCCCAATACACAAGACCCGCGCCGTCGCCGGGACCGGCGAAACCTCGGTGACCGACGCCAGGAGAATCGGCTCGCCACCCTGCGCCCCGCGATGGCTGTCGATGCCGGCATAGAACGCGTCGAGCGGAGCGAGCGGGCGCACCGGGTCGCCCTCCACGGCACCGATCATGGCCCCAGCGGCCTGTTGATAGGCGATCAGACGCATCGAGCAACGCTCCTACCGGTGGCGGACACACCTATCTTGGTCGACCTCGAAGCCGTTCGGGGTGAAGCCACTCGCTTCGTAGCCCAAGTGTCATATGGCCAGGCCGGCTGTAGTTCAGTTCGGAGATGCCGATGGAGCTGCCACGACGTTGCTGCGCGTACGATCCACAGCCGAGGCCTTCTCCGTATGAAACCGTCCGATCTTCGCGACTACGACCATGACGCCGTCATCACAACAGACGTGTGCGTGATCGGAAGCGGACCGGCCGGCGCAACCATCGCTCTCGAGTTAGCGGGGTCCGGCGTCGAGGTCACCGTGGTCGAGAGTGGCGGTGTCGAGTTCGAAGCGGACACCAACGCCCTCTACGACATCGACAACGTGGGCATGAACCGGGTGCCCCAACATGAGGTTCGGGTCCGCCAGTTCGGCGGCACGTCGACGGTCTGGACCGGTCGTTGCGCGCCCTTCGGCGACATCGACTACGAGGCCCGGCCTTGGGTCCCTTCCAGCGGGTGGCCCTTCGGTCCCGAGGCTTTTGCTCCCTATCTCGGTCGAGCGGCCCGCTACTTGGGCCTAGCCGCGATGCCCTACGACCGCCACGCTTGGTCGGCCATCACCGGGAAGACGCCGAGCTCTCGTCTCGATCCGGCCAACGTCGTCGACGAACTCTGGCAGTTCTCTACCGGGGCAGTCGACGGGCAGCCGGTCAGAATCAACATCGATTATGCAGACCGGCTCGAGGCCGCGCCGAACATCTCGGCGATCTTGCACGCGAACGTGCTCGAGATCGTGCCCAACGCAGAGGGCCGCCAAGTCGACCACGTTGTGGTCGCCACGTTGGACGGCAAGCAAGCCACCACCGTGGTGGTGTGCGCCGGTGCGATCGAATCGGCTCGCTTGCTCTTAGCGTCACGGTCGATAGCGCCGGCCGGGCTGGGCAATGACCGAGACCTCGTCGGCCCTTACTACATGGAACATCCCTACGGCGAGGTCGGCGTCTTCGATCTTTCCGACGACATGGTGGCGCTCCTGTCACGCTTTGGACTGTTCTGGCACGATGGCGGCGATGGTCGGCGCGTCTTCATGAGCGGGCTTGCGCTGAGTCCACGCGTTCAACGTGAGCGGGAGCTCCTCAATTGCGCGATGTACGTACTCCCCGAAGAATCCGAGCATGCGGCCATTCATGCCGCTCGACGCTTGGCCTCAGGCGATGGCCACGCTATGCACGATGTCCGTACTCTTCTCGCCAGTCCAATGGAATTGGCCCAGGCGGCGAAGCGCCGCCAGGTCGATGGGATTCCCCCAATCCCTCCGCCGAAACGCGTGATCATCGGCGCAAACGCCGAGCAGCGACCCAACCCTGACAGCCGGATCACGCTGTCAGACCAGACCGACGCATTGGGTATGCCGCTCAGCCGCGTCGACTGGCGTATGGACGATCAAGAGCTGGCCATCACCACCATGTTAGGCCTTGTCCGAGCCGACCTGGACCGCAACGGACTGCCCGTTCCCAAGCCCCACGATTGGCTCGGAGCGCCTGACTGGCGTGCCAATTTCGTCGATACTGCACACCACAGCTGCTCAGTCCGAATGAGTAACGACGGGTCGACGGGCGTCACCGACAGCTCAGGCCATGTATTCGGCATCGATGGACTGTTCGTGGCCGGCAGTGCGCTCTTCCCCACCGTTGGTACAGCGAACCCGACGCTGATGCTGGTGGCGATGGCCATCAAGGTGGCTGACGCGGCCCGTGCCCGGCACCAGGCTTCGAACACGAGCTCCGCTGTTCATCACGAGGCCGCACCTAGCGATACTTCGACCACCAACCTCGAGCCTGAAAGATTGTCGATGACGTCCAACCCACCGAATCCACCCTGCCGAATTGGTCTCATTGGCTCCGGCCACCGGGCAGAGACGATCTACCTCCCCGCATTGGCCGCGCTCAAGAACACCGAGATCGTGGGGTTCACGTCGAGGACCGAAGATCGCCGTCAAGCCTTCGGTGACATCTGCGGTGCCCCCGGGTATCAGGATGCCGACGCGCTGGTGGCCGCAACACGTCCCGATCTGCTTGTTGTCGCAGTGGCCGACGATGTCAACGAGGCAATGACTCGCCACCTCTTGGCGTCCGGCATTCCCATGTTGGTGGAGACGCCGTGGTCATGGTCGGTAGGGGCCGGCCGAGACCTGCTCAGCGCGGTGGAACCCCATGCGGTCATCGGCGTCGCCGAACAATTTCCCTTTCTCCCTCTCGAACAACTTCGCGACACGCTAATCAGCGATGGCGTCCTCGGCCAGATACAGGCCGTCCACAACGAATCAGCCAGCTGGGATTACCACGGGATCGCGCAGCTGCGCCGCTACGTGGGACCGATGACCAAGCCAACGGCCGTCCAGGCCGCGAGCTTCGCCCCGATGTTGTCCGACTCCACAGGCGAGGAGCCTCGGGCCCGGCCCGGCTATTCAGCCACAATCACCTGCGAGAACGGTGCAGTCATCTCGCAACGATTCATCAACTTCTATGACCCACCGCTGCGGTTCAACCACCACCTCACCATCGATGGCGAACTCGGGTCGATGGTCGATAACCAGGTCCGCTTTCTTGACCGGTCCTCAGGAGACGTTGTCACAGCAGACGTCCAGCGAAACGAAGAGGGCGGGTTCCTCGTCAGCATGTCCATCGACCTCGGAACCCTCGGCACGGTGCAGTGGAAGAATCCGTTCGGCGACACCGTGCTCACCGACGAGCAGATCGCCGTGGCGAGCCATGTTTCTGCCATGGTTCTCGCAAGCGCCGGACACGGCAGCCCCCTCTATTCACCCTCGGACGCGCTCGCCGATGTCGAGATCATGAACGCGATCGAGCTGTCGGCAGCCCACGGTGGGTCGGTTTCACTCCCCGTCAACGTGAAACGCGAAAAGCTGCGCAAAGCGGCTTCGCCGGAATTCGTCCAGGCCAATCTCGGCAAGATTGTTGGCAAGATTCGCGAAAAGCTCGGTCGCTGACGCGGGAGGCCTACCGGCCAGCGCGCATATTGCCCGGGACATCTCGGGTTGGTCCGGCGCCTTCCAACAGACCGGCAACACCCACCCACTCTCGGGACAACTCCATCGTGTGTCGACCGTGCTCATCGTCGATGAGCTTCGGGATCCATACCCCTGGTCCGGGGTGCTTGCCCGACAACCGGCCGACATGGCCGCAACCTGTTGAGGCGCAAGCCATCCGCCAACCATCTGCGAACCTCCAGTCGCCGCGGGTCCTCTTCATGTGGAAATCGAAGTCCATGGGCCCTCCCCGACACCATGTCCGGGCCAGCATGAAATGTCCGGTTCTCCCGTGACCACAAGACCCTGGCACCATGGTCGAGATGTCTCGAGACGATGGTGCCACCGTGTTACTCCCCCGGCCAGGTTCGGGTCGAGCCTTCAGCACGGAACGTCGCGTGCGCCTATCGGACACCACTGCCGATGGTTACCTTCGGCTGGACGCGCTGGCTCGCTACATCCAAGACGTCGCCAGTGACGATGCCCGCCAGACCATGACCGCTACCTATTTGGCCTGGGTCGTCCGCCGGACCCTCATCGAGATCACCAAACCTGCGGTCTCTGAGGAACTGTGCGAGCTCACCACATGGTGCTCCGGCTTCGGTGGCCGCTGGGCCGAGCGGCGGACCTCGGTCGTTGGAGATCACGGCGCCCGCGTGGACAGCGCGGTGATCTGGGTGGCCATCAATCCTGAGACGGGGGCACCAGCGCGGCTGCCCGAGACGTTCGAGCTTGCCTATGGCGAGGCCGCCCAGGGCCGCAAGGTGACCGCGCGTTTACAGCACGGCGATCCCCCCGACGATGGCGACCGTCAGGCGTGGCGCTTCCGTGCCGCGGACATCGACCGACTTGGCCACGTCAACAACGCCGCGTACTGGACCATTCTCGAAGAGCTCCTGGTCGAGAGTGACCGCTCGAACGGGTTACGCGCCGAGCTCGAATATCGAGACGCCGTGGAGCCCGGGATCGAACTCGAGATCGTCGGCGGTTCCACAGCCGGATGGCTGATCGACCAAGACCGTGGGGTCAAAGCGTCGTTCAGCATCAGCCCCTAATCTGCTCGCATGCCAACTGTGCGCTACATCACTTCCGACCTCGCCGCCGAACACACCGACCTTGATGTCGTGCTCGGCTCGCTCGAAGCCGAGCAGTGGGCGCTCGACACTCCCAGCCCGGGCTGGACCGTCGGCGACCAGATCGGCCATCTTGGCTATTTCGACCGGACGGCAGCCTTGGCCATCATGGACCCTGAGGGGTTCCAAGCCTCGTCAAGGTCGCTGTTGGAAGCCATGGCAGCAGGTCACGACACAACCCTGGACGAGACAAGGACCATGCCCCCAGCGGTGCTGCTGAGCTGGTGGCGCGACGGCCGGGCCACCCTCGTCGAGGCTGCCGGGACGCTCGCTGAGACTGCCCGCGTGCCTTGGTATGGCCCCGAGATGAGCGGCAAGTCTTTCCTGACGGCGCGACTGATGGAGACCTGGGCTCACGGCCAAGATGTGGCCGACACGCTGGGCATCACCCGGGCGCCGACCGACCGATTGCGCCACATCGCGCAGCTCGGATTCATAACTCGAGGTTGGGCCTATGCAATCCGAAGAATGGACCAAGCCGACGCCCCGATCCTGGTGACGCTCGCAGCACCATCGGGCGACACCTGGACCTGGGGCGATGAGGGCGCACCCGATAGGGTCTCGGGACCCGCCGAGTCGTTCTGCCAGGTCGTCACCCAACGCCGCCACGTCGACGACACCGAACTCGCCATCGTCGGCGATCGAGCCATGGAATGGATGACTGTCGCCCAGGCATTCGCCGGCGGCGCAACCAATGGACCACCTCCAGGGAGCTTTTGATGGACACACCAGTCCGAACCGAAACCGCCGACGACGTTACGACGATCACCCTTGCCGATGTCGACAACAAGAACTCGCTTGGTTTCGCGTTGGTAGAGGGCCTCCGTGGCGCACTGGCCTGCGCCAACGCCGATCCCGATGTCCGGGTCGTGGTTCTCACCAATGAAGGCAACACCTTTTGTGCCGGGGCCAACCTCAAGGAACGATCTGCCAGCACATCCCAAGCCGCGAATTCAAACGGTTTCGAGCAGCTGCTCGGAGAGATCCAAGCGTCACCAACGCCAATCATCGGCAAGATCGCCGGACATGTGGTTGGCGGCGGCTTAGGCCTGGCGTCAGCACTCGACATTTCGGTCGCCAAAGATGACGCAAAGTTCGGGTTCACTGAGGTTCGCCTCGGTGTGGCTCCAGCCATGATCTCGGTGGTTTGCCTGCCCAAGATGCGACGAGGAGAGGCGCTCGAGGCTTTCCTGCGGGGCAACCGTTTCTCGGCAACACGCGCCGTCGAGTTGGGGCTGATCAACCACGCCGTCCCCGAAGCAGACCTCGACGCAGAGGTCGACGCCGTGATCGCAGATGTTGTTCGTGGCGGGCCCCAAGCACTGGCTGCAGCCAAGAGGCTGGTCTATGAAGTTCCGTCGATGGAGCAGGGTGAGGCGTTCAAATACACGGCCAAGGTGTCGGGCGATCTCTTCGCCAGCGACGAAGCGGCAGCCGGGATGCGTGCGTTCCTGGCCCGCGAAGACGCACCGTGGGTGCCACCCGCGTAGCGTGGATTCGAGATCCGCCGCGCGGAGATCGTCTACCGAGGCGCCTGCGAATCCTGTCGCTGAACGTCGGTCACCCGCCGGGGCCGCTCACAACTCGAGACCCTTGGCCACCGTGGGCGCCAGGATCTTCACATCGGGCTTCGCGTTCAGCAGGCCGCCAACCGCACCCATGGCGGCTTTCATGCCGTCACCCTGTCCGTGCACGCCGAGCGCGGCCTCGTCGGTGTAGAGCTCGAAGAACCAGTAGGTCCCCGCTTCATCATTGTCCTTGTGCACCGAGTAGATCTCGAGCCCTGTCTCCTCCTCGGCACCCTGGACGAGGCCGGCAAGTGCAGCCTCGAAGTCTCCGACGTTTTCAGGGTCACACGTGAGCTTGGCAATGACCGAGCGCTTTGACATGCCAGAAGTCTAGCCCCGCCCCCGGCTTGGGATTTCTGACGGCTCCGCGCGCCGCGCGAAGCCGTCAGAAATGCAAGAACGGTGTGGTTCATCGTGGGGGCTGGCCGAGCGGGGCTAGGGTCCGCTCATGAGCACGCTCTTTGGACCTGTTGGGCAGATTGGCTATGTCGTGGACGATCTCGAAGAGGCCGCGCAGCGGTGGGTCGATACAACAGGTATTGGGCCGTGGACGGTTCTCCCTCACGTGCCGCTCGACCACTTCACCTACAACGGGGCCGACAGTGAGGTCGAGATCGGGATCGCCATGGCGTACTCGGGCGACATCCAGATCGAGTTGATCCAGCAACTCAACGATGCGCCATCGATGTACCGCGAGCTCCGAGACACCTACGGCGAAGGTGTGCAACACGTCTGCTTCTACCCCGAGGACTACGACGCTGCGATGGAAACCGCAGCTCGCAGTGGCATGAGAGTTGGCCAGGAGGGAGCGTTGTGGGGCATCCGCTTTGCGTACTTGCGTGGCGACAACGGCCGCGTCATCGAACTCGGTGATCTGCCGCCGAAGGTGCGCGCCGGACGCCAAACCGGAATCGGCGAGGCCGCCATGTGGGGTGGGTCAGACCCGATTCGTGTACGCGGTTAGCCCCCCGACTCCTGGCTGGTTTCGTGCGCCATTGACCACATCCGCGGTTGTTTGACAGGCTGAGACCATGCCCGCATACGTCATCGTTGACACAAAGATTCACCAACCCGACGAGTACGAAAACTACAAGGCCCTTGCCAGGCCAATCGTCGAGAAACACGGTGGCCGCTACCTCGCTCGGGGCGGGGAGATGGTCGTCGTCGACGCTGAGCTTTGGGCACCCACCCGGATGGTGCTCCTGGAGTTTCCTGATGTCGCCTCGGCTCGCGGGTTCATCGAAAGCGAAGAGTACGCGCCCGTCGCCGCACTCCGACACCAGTACGCCGATTCGACCGTCGTGATCATCGCCGGCGAGTAGCCGGCTCGCCCAAGAAAGCTCGGCTGCTCAGCGAGCGCGGCCGAGCAAAGCGAGCAGCCGCGATCCCGGCTCGTCGTCTGCCGGCTCGACCATCTCGGCGAAGAAACCCGAGTCAGCGAGACCATCCGCGAGTGGCAGCCAAAATTCCAGACACCAGGCGGCAATCTCGGCGTCGAGTTCGATCTCCGCCCCGCGGGCGGTTGCTATGTCCCAACCGTGCACGAGGTTCTCGGTGATCCGGAAGCCAACCACATTGCGCAGCTGCATCGTTCCCTCAGGGTGTTCGACCAGCGTGTCCAGATCAGCCTCGGCGATCGCATGCAGCGCATTGACCGTTGTACCTCGCCAGACCGAGACCGGATCATGGCCGAGGATCGAGACATCGACATCGAATCGCTCGAATGGTCGGCCGTCGATGACGTCAGGCATCTGCGCTTCGGCGACGACAATGTGGGCTACGACCGCCTTGACGATCCATTCCGAAGACGGGGTAGGCAGGTCCCACTCCTCATCGCCGATGGCGATCACTTGCTGACCAAAGAATGCGGCGGCTCGTCGATACAGGCCGACTGGGTCGAGGCTCGTCGTGCTCATGATCATTCCCACTCAATGGTGCCGGGGGGCTTCGACGTTATGTCGTACGCGACGCGGTTGATCCCGGGCACTTCGTTGATGATGCGACTGCTCATGGACTCGAGCACGTCGTAAGGAATGCGGGCCCAGTCGGCTGTCATAGCGTCCTCGCTGGTTACCGCACGGATAATGCACGGATAGCCATAGGTCCGTTCGTCACCCATCACGCCGACGGCACGGATGTCGGGGAGCACGGCGAAGGACTGCCAAATCTCACGCTCGAGGCCGGCCTTGTTGAGCTCGTCGCGCACAATCGCGTCAGCCTCTTGAAGGACGGCGACCTTGTCGGGGGTCACCTCGCCAATGATGCGGACGCCCAGGCCTGGACCGGGAAAGGGCTGTCGCCACACGATCTCGTCAGGCAAGCCCAGCTCGGCGCCGACTGCACGGACCTCGTCTTTGAAGAGTGCCCGGAGTGGTTCGACCAGCTCGAAGTCCATGTCATCGGGTAGACCGCCGACGTTGTGATGGCTCTTTATGGTCGAGGCATGCTCACCGCCCGACTCGATCACGTCGGGGTACAGCGTGCCCTGGACCAGGTAATTCGCACCCTCAATACCGTCCTTGGCCCGTTCGAACAGCCGGATGAAAAGCTCGCCGATTACTTTGCGTTTGGCTTCCGGGTCGGTGACACCAGCAAGCTTGTCGAAGAACTCGTCGGCGGCGCGGACGTGAATGAGTTCGATCCCCTGCGTCTTCTGGAACGTCTCGACAACCTGCGCCCCCTCGTCTTTGCGCATCAGGCCGGTGTCGACGAAGACACACGTCAGCTGATCCCCGATCGCTTTGTGCACGAGGGCTGCCGCGACCGCGGAATCCACACCGCCCGAGAGGCCACAAATCGCTCGCCCTTCGCCTACCTGAGACCGGATCAGCGCGATCTGCTCGTCGATCACGTTGCTCATCGTCCAGGTGCGGTCAATGCCTGCCGCGTCCAGCCAGTTCTCAATCACACCCTGACCATGGGGAGTGTGGGACACCTCGGGGTGATACTGAACAGCAAACACCCGGTCGCTCTCGAACGCGGCAACGGGCGCGTTTGCTGTCGACGCCGTGATCTCGAAGCCGTCTGGGACCTCGGTGATGCAATCGAAGTGACTCATCCATACGTTCTGATCGCCGGGCTGACCAGCTAGGAGTTGACCGCCCGATACCTGCAGATCGGTCCGGCCGTACTCGCCCGCCTCAAACCGGCTGACCGTGCCGCCGAGCTGCTTGGCGATCATCTGAGCTCCGTAGCAGATCCCCAGAATCGGGATCCCCAGCTCGTACACGCCCGGGTCGATTTGGGGGGCGCCGTCGATGTTCACCGACGCCGGTCCTCCACTGAAGATGATGCCGTCAGGAGCCTTGGCCGAGAACTGTTCGGCGGTGGTCCGGTGCGACACGATCTCGCTGTAAACATTGGCTTCGCGGACTCGGCGGGCGATCAGTTGCGCATACTGCGCCCCAAAATCGACGACAAGAACGGTAGGAGTATCAGTCATTGGTGTAATCCGGGATGGCGAAGAGGATGCCGGCTGGCGTCCGGGCGGCGTTTGCGATGTCAAGCAGCGACTGGAGTCGTTGACCGACTCAACCCATGCCGACGCCCTGTTGTTTCTGGAGATACTTGCCCTCGGTTTGCAGGGCCGGAGCGACCATCACTTCGGCCTTCTGGAATTCCTTGAGCGAGCTGTAGCCACAAGTGGCCATGGATGTGCGGAGACCGCCCATCAGGTTGAGGCGACCATCATTCTCACGAGCGGGCCCAACCAGGATTTCCTCGAGCGAACCGCGGGTGCTGGTCTTGACCCTGGCGCCGCGTGGGAGGCTCGGGTGGAAGGTGGCCATGCCCCAATGGAACCCCCGACCTGGGGCTTCTTGAGCTGCCGCCAGCGGCGAGCCGACCATGACGGCATCTGCGCCGCACACGATAGCTTTCGCGATGTCCCCGCCGGTTGCCATGCCGCCGTCGGCGATGACGTGAACGTAGACACCCGTTTCGTCGAGGTGTCGCATACGAGCCGCACGCGCATCGGCGATAGCGGTTGCCTGCGGTACGCCGATCCCGAGGACAGCACGGCTGGTGCAGGCGTGGCCTGGGCCGACACCGACCAGGATGCCGGCGGCACCGGTGCGCATCAGGTGAAGCGCTGCTTCATAGGAGGCGCAACCACCAACGATCACCGGGAGCGGCATCTCACGAACGAACTTCTTGAGATTGAGGGGCTCAACCGTCTTTGACACGTGCTCGGCGGTGACCACCGTGCCCTGAATGACCAAGAGGTCGAGTTCTGTCGCGAGGATGTACTTGCTGTAGGCCTGGGTGCGTTGCGGGGTGACCGAAACGCAGGACGTCACACCGGCCTCGTTGATTTGGCGGATGCGCTCGGGGATGAGCTCGGGGATCACCGGCGAGCTGTAAATCTCCTGCATCCGGAGGGTGGCCTTCTCGGTGTCGAGCTCGGAAATTTCATCCAGCATCGGTTCTGGATCCTCATAACGAGTCCACAAGCCTTCGAGGTTCAGAACGGCCACGCCACCGAGCTGCCCGATCCGGATAGCGGTCTCGGGGCTGACCACTCCATCCATCGCGGATGCCATAAGCGGCATGTCAAACGTGAAGGCATCAATCTCCCACGTAATATCCACATCTTCGGGGTCGCGTGTGCGCCGGCTTGGCACGATGGCGATGTCATCGAATCCGTAGGCTCGACGACCGGACTTACCCAAACCGATCTCAATTTCTGCCAATGCCCCTACTCCCGTTGGTGCGCTGAGAAGCAATCAGTCTATGTGCCGCGCGAGTCGGGCCTGGTCGATGTGGAGCCTGATTTTTTGTTGAAATGTGGCCCATGTTGCTACTGGGGTATTCCCAGACTGGGTTGGGCCCGCCAAGGGCCATCCCAAACTGTTCAGATACGCCGTGCAACGGGAGGGATGCCCACAATCCCGAGGCCACCCAACAACTCAGCGGCAACTTCGGTTGCACGCGACGTGTCTTCACCACGCGCGGCCGCCACCATGGCCTGACCTGCCCAGGCGATTGCCGCGCAATAGCTGTTACCCGCCGCGGCGGAACGATCAACGGCCCTGGTCAGCGTCGCTTCAGCCTCGTCGAGTCGACCGACGCGAGCGAGCGCAATTCC
>CAWKYX010000072.1:0-14109 GCA_963854265.1 Acidimicrobiia bacterium | reverse complement strand
ATTCGTCTTGAGCGACCTACTCAGCTCCGACTGAGCTTCTCGGCCAGGAAGTCGTGGATGCGCTGCACGGCGATCCGCTTGAGCTCGGTATCGGTGAACCAGTGGAAGCCGTGGCCACAGTCAGGGTAAACGGCCAACGCAGTCTCGTTCCCCGCTGCCGACCACCGGGCCGCCGTCATGATGGTGTCGTCGAACATGTGGTCGAGGGTGCCAATCGTGAACAGTGCCGGTGGCATGCTGTGCAGCTCGGCGAACGCTGGCGAGATCGTCGGGTCACGACGCTGGTCGTCGGTGCGCCCTGGCAGGTAGAAGTCGGCGAACTGGGCCATGGCTTCAGGCGCCAGCCAGTCCGGCCCCGACTGGGCACGAAAGCCGCGCTGGCTGGGTGAGCGACCCCAGTCGAACACACCGAACACCAGGTTGGCGCAGACGACCCGATCGATGGAATCCAGGTCCCTGATGCCCAGCAGCGTCATCGCCGCGAGATACGCGCCCGAGGATTCTCCGCCGAGAATCAAGCGCTCCGTCCCGAACTCGGTCGAGCTGTTTGCGATCAGCCATCCAGCCACGGCGAGCGCGTCTTCGATGGCCGCCGGATAGGGGTGTTCTGGAGCGAGTCGGTAATCGACCGATACGGTCACCACACCGAGTTCGCGAGCCAGCACTTCGTTCTCATCGTCGTTGAGCTCGGGTGTTCCAATAGCCATGCCGCCGCCGTGAAAGTGCAGGTAGACCCCTCTGACCTCACCCTCAGGCTCGATGATGCGACACCGCACGCCGTCGATGAGGCGGTCCGATGCTGACGGACAGCGATAGGGAAACAGTTCGTCCCCGCCGGCCCGGGCGGCGAGGATCCCGTCATAGGGATCGACGTCGGGCTGGACACCGTCGCCGGGCATGGCCCCATAGACCTGCTCAGCCGCGGCAAACGCCTCGGATCGCAATGCTTCGAAAGTCTCGGGCCAAAGCCGCATAAAGTCCTCAATCGTCGAAATGCGAAGGTTGCGAATTTCCTAGGTCACCCTGTCACAAACCCTTCGAATTTCTGACGTCGTCGCGCGATGCAACACAAACGACCCGATAGCCGTAGGTGCGACAGTTCCACATCTTTCAGTCGGGTTGACAGATGCCGGGCCAAGCGACCGGGACTAAGCTGGTGCCTATGAGCGACACGATTCTCAGCCCGGCCCTGCTGGCATCTTTCGACGACTCCGTCGACTCCTTCGAGGTCTCAACCACGATCGATCCCGCCGTCTACACCTCGCCGGAGTTCTTCGAATTCGAGAAGGAAGCAGTCTTCGACCACGAGTGGCTGTGCGTGGGCCGTGCAGAACGTATTCCGAACCCTGGTGACTGGTTCACCGTGACGCTGCTCGAAGAGCCACTCGTCGTCGTCCGCGACAAGGCAGGCACGGTTCAATGCCTCTCAGCTGTTTGCCAGCACCGAGGCATGCAGGTGTGTGAAGGCGAAGGCAACTCCACAACGCTCAAATGTCCCTATCACCATTGGAACTACGCGCTCGACGGCCGCCTGTTGGGCGCACCAGCGATGGAACGGACACAGGACTTCGACAAGGCCGACTATAGCCTGCCCAAGTTGCTGGTCGAGGAGTGGCAGGGCTTCGTCTTCGTCAACTTCGACGCTGCCGCCCAGCCTCTCAGCCCCACACTCGCGCGCTACGAGCCTTACCTCTCCAACTACGACCTCGAAAACGCCGTGTGCCCCGGCACGTTCACGCTCGAGAACATGCCATGGAACTGGAAGATCATGTTCGAGAACTTCAACGACGGCTACCACGCGAACCGCCTCCACCAGTTCCTGCAGGACTTCTGTCCGTCGGACATGTCCGAGTTCCCCGTGCCATGGGACGACGGCTCCAACGTCGTGTTCCGGACCGGCGGATACGTCGAAATGGACGGTGGGTTTAACGCAACCCACCGCACCATCATGGAGCCCTTCCCTGGGCTCACCAATGAAGAGCGAACCCGATCCACATTCGCGCTTGTACCTCCGCTGCTCTGTCTCGGGACAGCGCCCGACCAGTGTTTCTTCTTTCTTGTTCGACCGACAGGGCCCGAAACGATCGACGTCGAAATCGGCTATATCTTCCATCCGAACGCGCTTGAGGATCCGCTGTTCGAGGAAAAGATGGCCCTCTCCGATGCCGGAGTGCAGGTGTTCGTTCGCCAAGATCAGGACGCGACCACCAAGGTCCAGCGCGGACTGCGCTCGCGATTCGCTCCCAAGGGCCGCTACTCCTGGCAAGAAGAGAGCCACGTGCAGTTCAATCGCTGGCTGATCCAGCGATACCGCCGCCACTGGCCAACGCGCGACGCTGCGCAGCTCCGTTCGTCATCACCATCGTGACCCTGGCGATCTTCGCTCACCGCAGCGAGGAACCAAAGGCTTTGGCACATGCTGGCCGACCCGAGCCGACCTAGTTCTCAACCCACCAAACGAGGATTTATCACGTGAAGGCAATGTTGTACACCGAAGCAGGCGGACCAGAAGTCTTCCAGTACATCGATGTTCCCGACCCCGAACCCGGTGCTGGCGACGTGGTCATCCGCGTCGCGGCAACGGCGCTGAACCGGCTGGACGTCATGCAGCGCAACGGGTGGTTCCAGATGCCCGGCTTCACCTACCCCCACATCGCCGGCATGGACATGGCCGGCGAGATCGCAGCGATCGGCGCCGAGGTCACCACCGTGGCTGTTGGCGACCGCGTGGTCGTGGACCCATCGCTTGCCGGCGTCGCCGACAACTCCAAGCTCGCCGGCATGGGCGACTACTACGGCAATCTTGGCATCTTGGGCGCCACCGTCGATGGTGGCTACGCAGAGCTGTGCCTAGTCCCCGCCTCCCACGTCTTCGCCGTCCCCAACGAGATGCCGCTGACCCATGCGGCTGCGTTTCCGACCTGCTTCCTCACTGCCCACCACGCCTTGTTCGCCACCGGTGACTTGAAAGCAGGCGAGAGCGTGATGGTGCACGCCGCCGGCTCGGGCGTTTCGACCGCCGGCATCCAGCTGGCCAAGAAGGCTGGAGCGACGGTCTTCGCGACGGCAGGGACCGACGAGAAGTGCGAGCGGGCCCTCGGCCTCGGGGCGGACTATGTCTGCAACAACCGCACAGGCGACATCGTCGCCTGGTCACGAGAGATCACCCAGGGTGTGGGCGTCGACATGGTGTTCGATCACGTCGGCGCTGCCCTGTTCGGCCCGTCGCTGTTCTCGCTCCGTGTCCATGGCCGCCTGATCAACTGTGGCCAAGCATCAGGCGACGAGGCCGTCATCCCGTCGCTCGGCTACCTCTACCACTCAGGGCTGACCATCAAGGGCTCCGACCCCTACCGCCCCGAAGAATTCGGACCAGTCTGGGCCGAGTACTGCGAGGGCGACTTCGACGTGGTGATCGACTCCGAGTTCGCCTTGTCCAATGCCGCTGACGCGCAAGACAAGATGCTTGCGTCGGACTTCTTCGGCAAGATCATCCTGACGCCATAGGGCAATGAACGGCCCACGAGATGCTCCATATCCGGAGCTCAAGAACACCCACACCATGGCTCGCAAAGGCCGTCCATGGACGGACTACAAACCCCCGCCCTCGGCGCCGATCTGGGGTGTCATTCAAGGGCTCGGTTCGTACTACATCCTGCTCGCAGCCCTCGAGCTCGATGTCTTCGACGCCCTTGCCGTTCGGGGGCCGTCTCAGTCGGGTGAACTGGCCGAGGAGCTCTCGGTCTCGCCGCCGCACCTCGAGTCGCTCCTTGACGCGCTCACCGCGCTGACGCTCATCGATCAGTACGAAGGCATCTACGAGGTCAACGACACCACGCGCCGGTACCTCGTCTCAGACGGGCCAGCCACCATGGCCGACCTCATCGCGGTGGCCCCTGGCCCTCACGAGAACTGGCAAGACCTGGCAAACACCATTCGCAAAGGAACGCCTGCGACGCCGATCGACAATGACCCCGAAGCGTTCTACGTGCCACTTGTGGAGGGCACGTTCACGACGATCTACCGAACCGCGATGCGCGCCGATCTTCGCATCCGTTACAGCGCGTTGGATGCCCCCCGCATTTTGGACCTGGGCGCCGGCGCAGGCGCATGGTCCATCGCGATGCTGGAACGGGCCGCTGGTTCCAGCGCCGTCATCAACGATCTCCCAGCGGTGCTCGATGTTGCCAAACGTAAGGCGATGGAGTTCGAGGTCAACGATCGGTGCGAGTTTCGGCCAGGTGACTTCCACTCAATCCCTATCGAAGACGATGCCTACGACATCGTCGTACTCAGCCATGTCTGTCGTACCGAGGGAGAAGAGGGCGCAGTCAGTCTGATCGACCGAGCCTGGAATGCCCTCAAGCCCGATGGTCGTTTGCTGCTGGCCGACTACTTCATCGACCTTGAGCGCAAGTTCAACCCACACGCCGTCCTGATGGGTACAACAATGATGGCCAGCACGGTCAATGGCTTTCCAATTCGCAACGACCAGGTGGCCACCTGGTTGCGAGATCGCGGGTTCGAAGCCATCCGGTTGATCGAACCCATTGGATTCCAGTTCGTCTACAGCGCACAAAAACCGCGGAGGTCCCCATGAGCGAACGCCAAGCGATTGACACCCTGATTAAGGGTTGGTACATCGTGACCATGAATGAGACGCGCGACATCATCCGACATGGCGCCGTCGCCATCAGCGGCGACAAAATCGTCGCTGTCGGAAAGGCCGACGACCTCGAGCGCCGCTACGAAGCCGCCGAAACGGTCGGCGGTGACCGGTTCGTCGTCACCCCGGGCATGGTCAACACCCACATCCACATCACCGGTGAGCCGCTGACCCGGGGGTACGTCCCCGACGACACCCCATTCGAAGAGAATGTCTTCGAATGGCTCTGCCCGCTGTATTCGGTCTACACCCCGGCAGAAGAACGACTTTCTGGCCAGCTCGCGTCGGTCGAGATGCTGAAGTCCGGCACCACGTCATTCCTCGAAGCCGGGACGATCCGGTTCGTGGATGAGGTGGTCGACGGCCTCGACGAAGTCGGGATCCGCGGCCGCGTTGGCAAATGGATCTGGGATCTCCCGCCCGAACCCGAGGTCTATAAGCACGACACCGACACCGCCATTGCGAACCTGCAGAAGACACTGGAGGACCACGGATCGCGAAATCGACGAATCCAGGCCTGGTCGATGCTGGTGGGCCACACCACGGCTTCGGACCCGCTTTGGAAGGCTGCCAAGGAGCTCGCAGACGACCACGGCACCGGCTTCAACTTCCACATGTCACCGGCGAAGTCGGACCCCGACGGTTTCTTGGCCGAGTTTGGTCAGCGACCAATGGTCCACCTCGACGAAATCGGCGTGCTCGACAACAACGTCGTGATGACCCACTGCGTCCACGTGGACAATCACGAAATCGGACTCATGGCGCACCACCACACCAACGTGGCCCATTGCCCCACCACTGCACTCAAGGTTGCCTATGGGGTCACCCAGGTCGGCAAGTTCCCCGAAATGGTCGAGGCCGGCATCAACGTGAGCATCGGCACCGATGGCAACAACGCTTCCAACTATTCCGACCTCATGCGGGCCACATACTTGGTGGCGGGCTTGTTCAAGGATGCCCGAACCGACCCCCAGATGTTCCCGGCCGAAAAGGCTTATGAAATGGCAACGCTCGGCGGCGCCAAGAGCATGCAACTCGAGGATCAAATCGGCTCGCTCGAACCCGGCAAGAAGGCAGACGTCGTCTTACATGACACTGACCGGCCCGAGTGGCGCCCCCTACTCAACGTCATGAACCAGTTGGTTTGGTCCGCTGACGGACGAGGCGTCCATACCGTCTTCGTCGACGGCAACAAGGTGGTCGAAGACGGACGGATGACCACGATTGACGAGGACAACTTCTACGACAGGTGCCAGCAGGCGGGCGAAGCCATCGTTGGCCGGAGTGGTCTCCCCGACAAGGCCAAGTACCCGATTCTGTGACCGCTTGGTTTCCGGGTGTGATTCCTGCGTCGAATTTCAGCAGCCTTCGCCCGACGGGCGCCGCCGATTCGCTCGCCCGAGGCCTGGTGGGCTCCAGCCCACATCGGCCTGGTTGATCGTCGTCCCGGGGGCGACCACGTTGTCGATGGCATCAAGCAAGTCGGGGTCGAGGCGCAATTCCGCGGCGCCCAAGAGATCTTCGAGTTGTTCCTCGGTACGTGGTCCAATCAAGGCCGCCGTGACAGCGGGGTGCTCGACGTTCCAGGCCAGCGCCATATGGGCCGGCGACAGCCCCGCTTCATTGGCCAACGCGACGAGCGCTTCGACGGCATCGAACTTTGCATCGTTCCCGCCATCGAAGTGATCGGGATTGGTCTCGCCCCGACTGCCGGCAGGTGCAGGGTCTTTGCGGCGGTACTTGCCGGTGAGCCATCCCCCAGACAGCGGGCTCCACGTCAGCACACCCATGCCGTGACGATGGGCGACGGGCAACACATCGCGCTCGATCCCGCGGCACAAGATCGAATAGGGCGGCTGTTCGGTGTGAGGCCCGATCGCTCCCCCGCGCTCGGCTACCCAGTGCGCTTCGACGAGGTCTTCGGCGGGAAACGTGGATGTCCCCCAAGCTCGGATCTTGCCGGCACGGACCAAGTCGCTCAGGGCCTCGACGGTCTCTGTTAGCGAGACGGTCGGGTCCGGCCGATGCACCTGATAGAGATCGATGTAGTCGGTATCGAGCCGCCGCAGGCTGTCTTCGACCGCGCGCATGATCCATCGTCGACTGTTCCCGCGCCGGTTGGGATCATCGTGTGCGCCGACGGGGTTGTGGAACTTGGTGCACAGTACGACGTCGTCACGTCTGCCCGACAACGCCGATCCAACAATGGCCTCGTTCTCGCCATCTCCGTAGGTGTCGGCCGTGTCGATCAACGTGATGCCTGCATCGAGGGCTCGGTGAATGATTCGTTGACACGCTGAGAGATCCGTGTTGCCCCATACGCCCAACACCATCGTGCCCAGGCCAAAGCGACTGACATGGATACCGGTCCTACCGAGCACTTCGGTCTTCATTGAAACCTACTTTCATCCAATCACGCGTTGCCGCGCCCTCATCCAATCACACGTTGCCGCGCCCTCATCCAATCACACGTTGCCGCGCCCTCATCCAATCACGCGTTGCCGCGTCATGAGCATGGCTAGCACCGCTCACTCGAGGTCGTCCACCATGGATTGTTCGACCGCCGACAAGTGAGCCTCACTGGCCAGACGAACTCCCTCGACGTCACCCGCCACGAACGCCGCAGCGATCGCCCGGTGAGCGGTTCCCGAATCAGCGATGATCTTGGCGACTCCGGCCCGGTTGTCCTCTGAGCTCAACAAGGTGTCGAACTCCTGAGAGCGGAAGAGTTGATCGAGCACCTTCCCGTACAGTTCGATCAACAGGGGGTTGCCGCAACTCTGCGCAATGGTTGTGTGAAACTCACGATCGAGGCGACGAAAGCCGACAATGTCGAGGCCACCATCGAAGCGCCTTGCCAGGTCACCAATTCGAACTCGCTCGTCGGCATCGGCACGCTCTGCGGCCAGCGCAAAGACCGGGACCTCCAAGACTCGACGAGTCTCGAAGAGCTCGGATACGAACGACTTCCGTTCGCTGTCCACGCCAACCACCACGGTCGGGAGGTGTTCGGCGACATGGGAACGATTGCCGTGACGCTCGACAGCTCCGATCGAAACCAAACCTTGCATGGCTTCTCGAACCGATGTGCGGGCGACCTGGAAGCTCTGGCTGAGCTGGCGTTCGGAAGGCATGCGCTCGCCCGGGCGTAGTTCGCCGGTCGTGATCCGCTGGAGCAGTTGGGCCCTGATCTGGGAGCTGACGGTTTCTCGCGAGATCGGTTCGAACGGTTGCTCATCGGCCATGACTACAGAGTCCCTTCCCGCTGACAGACGATCATCGGTTGGATCATTTGTCAGACCATAGGTCCAACGCTACTGCACCGACGACGTTCCAGGTCGGGTCTGACCAGCAGACCACGATGCAGGGGGTGCGCCATGGGTACTTTGGCGACGGCCGCCCACGGCGGCGTCTGCATCCATTTCGATGAACGAGTCAAGCGTGTGATCGGGCGTAAGGATCACTCAGCGCTCACCGTCGAGGACCGCGACGGCTTAGTCAAAGAAGTCACCGACCGAGCCGACACCTGAACATGGCCGACCATGCAACCTTCATTGCACAAACGGCCTCCGAGACCTATGAGCCTCGTGAGGCGCCCCTCACAGCGACGAGCCTTGCATGCGCCTCAGAGCGCCACACTCACGCGCCACACGTGGTGCCGCAGCGGTCGAGTTCGCGCTCGTGTTCCCGCTGGTCATCGCCCTGGTCTTCGGCGTCATCGAGGCCGGGTGGGCACTGGAACAGCGCCACGATGTCCGCGAGGACGCGCAGAACCTGGCCCGTGAGGCAGCCATCAATTTCGCACTGAGCGACATCGACGACATGAACGCAGTGCTGTCTGCGCTCTGCACCGAGTTCGACCTGACCAATGAAGCTGTCGTCCAGATCGATCTCCCGGAAGGGACCAACACCGGCGACCGGATCGAAGTCACGGTGACAACGGATCTCGAGCAGGTCACGGGCTTCTTCGAACCGGTCCTGGGCGGTAAGAAGGTCACCAGCACGGCGTGGTCGCAGCTCGAATAAGAAGCGGCTTACAGCGGAGTCTCGGCCCAAGAGTGTGACGGGACCCCCGTTGCTACGCCGACTCCCACCCCGATTCCGTCGCACACAGCGACACCCATACCAGGCCCGACGGCGACGCCCACACCCCTTCCCACGGCAAGCCCGACCGCAACGCCCACACCGACCCCGGCCGTCACCGCCACCCCGACGCCCACGCCGGCGCCGGTCTGCACGGTCCCCGACTTCGACAACGTCCGGAAGAACGACGCGACAGCCCTGTGGACGGGCGCTGGGTTCACCGGATCCATCTCGTTCGATTCCGGCTCGGGCAACTACAAGATCCACAGCCAGACCCTGTCTGCTGGAAGCGACCAGCCATGCACCTCCGGCATCACGGTCGGACCATGAGACGGCCTCGGTGCCGACGAGGGGGCGGCGAGCGCGGCGCGTCCGCGGTCGAGTTGGCGCTCCTTACGCCGATGATCGGTGCGCTGCTGGTGGGGTCGACCGAGCTGGCGTTGATGTTCAATCGGACTCAGGACCTCGAGGGCGCTGCCCGCGAGGGCGCTCGCTACGCGAGCGACGACGACAACCGAACCAAGGCCGAGATCGCCACACGCGCTATGAGCTCACTCGAAAACGCGGCCGGTGTAACGGTGACCGTCGATCCTGACGTCGATAAGCCCTGCGACGGCCACTCTGGCGACCCCGTGAGCGTAAACGTCAGCGTTCCCGAGGACCTCGACCTGCTCTTCATCACGACCGTCTCGGTCAACCTGGGCGGAACGGCCTCCTTTATCTGCTCGAACAATCAAGCGCCAGCCCCTACCCCAACACCATGACGACGCGAATCAGAACCATCCACAGGCGCGACCGAACCACAAAACGTGACCGGGGCGCAGCGGCCGTCATCATCGGCATATCGCTGGTCGCCATCCTGGGGGCATCCAGCCTCGCAGTCGACCTGGGCAATCATCGAGCGACCCACGGCCGAACCACCACGGCTTCAGTGGCCGCTGCGCTGGCTGCCGCGATCGAGCTGACAAGTGGCTCCACTGAAGCTGCAGCTTGCACGGCAGCGGCAACGGTGGTCGCCGCCAACGAAGCCGGGTCGACGTTGCATTCATGCACGAGCGAGACCAGTAACAACGGCGCCACGATTGTCAGCGTCGAGGTGCGCGAAGAGGTCCAGTACGTGTTCGCGCAGGTCATCGGGGTGGGATCGGGCACCGTCCAGTCGATCAGCAGCGCCCGGTGGGGGCCAATCGGCGTGCAGGGCGCGCGGCCATTCGCCCTGTGCATAGCGTCACTGTCCGGGCTCCTCGCGGGCTGGTACGCGAACGGCGCGACGTCCATGGGTCCAATCCAGGTTCCGTACGGCAAGGCTGCACAACCTGACGCCTGCAACGGCGGGGATCCTGTCCCCGGAAACTGGGGCAGCCTCGACTTCGACGGTGGTAGCAACTCCAATGCCGACCAGCAAGACTGGGCCGAGGACGGCTACGACGGCACCGTGCTGCCCAACACGTCTGTCGAGGGCGATCCCGGCACACTGGCCGGTTCCGTCGCCGGTGCTCTCGATTCGTTGATCATCCAGGGCGCGACGGGAGAGACCTTCCCCGTCCCGATGTTCGGCAGTGTCTCGGCCAACGGCGCCAACACCGAATTCCAGGTAATCGGGTTCGTGGATGTGCGCCTTACGGACTACAAGGTCAACGGGAGCGCTGACAGCAGGTGGCTCGAATTTGTCTTCCATCCCGGCATCTGGCCGGGCGTGCAGTGCTGCGACATCAACGGCTCGTCCATCGATCTGTTTGCTACAGGCCTGTGCGCCACCGATGAGGACACCGACGCCTGCTGACAGCACCGCGGGCTCGTTCTCTGGCAAGGTAACATCGCCGGTCCAACGGGGTCACCCTTCGCTGGATCCGGTAGGTTCGTCCATCAAGACAACACGACCCGAGCGGGAGACCAACCTCATGTCACAGGTGGAGCAGATGGGTGCCGCGCGCTACGGACTACAAGGCACGCCACTCGAGCGCGTCGAGACGCTCCGTGATGTGATTGTCAAGGGCGGCGACGAGGCCCAAGAAATGCGCCGGTTGCCCGATGACTGTGTCGAGGCCCTCGTCGACGAGGGCCTATTCCGGTTCGCTCTTCCCGAAGAACTCGGCGGCGAGAACGCCAGCTCGATGGAGACCGTCGAGATCATCGAGGCCATCAGCGCCATCGACGCATCCGTGGGCTGGAACGTCATGTTGGGCTCTGAGATCAACGCCATGGCCGCCGGAGGCATGGACAAGGCCTTGGCCAAAGAGATCTTCCTCGACAACCCCCGGATTGTGATGTGTGGCGGCGGTGGCACCGGGTCAATCCCGTCCACCGCGGTCCGCCAATCCGACGGCGGATTCAAAGTCACCGGCGAATCGACGTTCATGAGCGGCTGCTGGAACTCGGAATGGTGCTTCATGCCCGCGCCCGAGGTTGAAGAAGGCCAAGACATCACCCATGCCGACATGTCGACCATGCGCATGCGATTCATGCACAGGTCCGAATGGGAGATCCTCGACACCTGGGACGTGGCCGGTATCCGCGGCTCGGGGAGTCACACGATCAAGGCCAGCGGCTCTCGGGTTCTCCCCGAGCACGCCAAGGTCGGTCTGGTTGTGACGCCACCGCACTATGACAACCCGGTGTTCCGTATCCCGATCCCCATGCGTCTGTCGTACAACAAGGTGGCCATTGCGCTCGGTATCGCTCGCGGCACGATCGACGCGCTGATCGAGCTGGCAAACAACAAGGTGCCCATGCTGTCGCCGTCGAAGCTGACCGAACGACCGATCGCACAAATTCGCATCGCCGAGGGCGAGGCGAAGTACCGGGCGTCACGTGCCTATGTGATGGAAGCCATGGCACAGCTCGAAGAAGAGCTCCACGGTGGCGCCGAATCACCATCGGCCATGACCACCCAGAACGCCCGCCTCGCCTGCATCTTCGCGACCAACGCGTGCCTCGAAGTCGTCGACCTGCTCCACACCACAGGCGGCACGAGCGCGGCGTACATGAAGAACCCGCTCGAGCGGAAGCTCCGAGACGCCCACGGCGCGGCCTCACACCGGTGGGTCTCGCACTCGCTGTATCAGGACCTCGGAGCGATCATCTTCGGCGGCAAACCAGGAAGCGAATTCGCTGGCACCGGCGGCCCTGGCCTCGGGGCACGGCTCCGGGGCTGACCCTCAGCTCGGCCTAGGGGCCTTCGGCTCCAGCAGGGCCGATCAGGCCGGTCCGACCAAAACGGGAAACTGCCGAAACGCCGTGCGGAGCGTCGTTGTGTCGCGCTCGGCGGGATTGGCCGGGTCGGGGCGAACCTCGTGACGGGCGAGCTCTCGAACAACCACACCAACCAGGCCAAACAGCCGGTCTTCAAAACCGCTGCCGGGATCGGGGTCGACCCCCGCTGCGAGTTCGGCGCCGATGCAGTGATGCATCCCGTGACCAAAACTGAAGCCGTGGAGAGGTACCCCCTCTGGCAATGAGCGCTCGGGGTCGAATGCGCCGCTCGTTGGACCAAAGACGGATACGTCACGGTTGGCGGCCTCGATGTCGATGTCGACGCGTTCGCCGACGCGTACCCGAGTCCCATCTGCCAACGTCACGTCTTCGGTGGCGCGACGGCCGCCGATGGGACTGATAGGCGACAGCCGGAGCGTCTCGAGAATGCACCGGCGCACAAAGTCCGGATCCTCGACAAGGCGGGCGCGATCGCCGGGATGGAGTTCCAACCAGCGGAAAATGTTGTCGAACGTTTTCGTGAGCGCAACGGCGCTGGTTGATGCCCCAGCCGTCAGGTAGAACGCGACTTCACGACCCATGACATCGAGCGGGACGTCGCCCTGGTTCACGAGCACACCAAGGATGTCGCGTGGCATTGCAGCCCCGCTATGGAGAAGCGTTTCGCGACGCGACGCCGACGGAGCGATGAACTCGACCTCGAAGGCCTCGACGGCGGCCCCTATCTCAGCCGCCTTCGCCACATGGTCACCCTGGTAGTGACGAATCCTGGCTCCCTCGATGAACTGAGCCAGCAAGTCGAGGAGCCGTGATGCCTCTGCCTCGTCGCCAACGCGACGATCGATACCTGCGTTGATGCAGCTGAGGTTGAGCATCACACGGTGCCCAAAGGCGAGCAGCTCGCAGTGACCGACCGCTAGGTGAGGCGCCAGCGTAGCCGCGAGGACCGCTGGGAATGCTTCGGCCTCATACACGCGCTGCACGTCACGCCTGAACAAGGGGTTCTCGATGCGTCGCCGATCGCGGTGGTCTTGATCGTGGAGATTGATGAGCACGTCGTCCATGACCACACTGCCATCGAACAGGCCCTGGCGAAGTGACTTGGAGCGATAGGCATGGCGCGCGTCCGCCCATGACCTCGTCGTATGCACGACCTCGTCAACCGATTCTGAGCTCAAATCCCACCCTCTCTGTGAGTGCACCGGCGTTGGCTATCCGTTGAGGGGTTCACGTCAGTCGGCATCGACGACGGTTTGCCCGTTGACCCACACCGTAGAGACGTCGGTGCCACGCGCCCCGCGAACCACCTTCTCAAAGATGCGCCCGTCATCGTCGACCTCGGGCCAGACCTCCACGGACCGGCCAGTTCCAGTTTGAACCACGAAGGCATCAAAGACGTGTCCGTGTTCGAGAAGACCCGCGTTTAGGCCCAGAACTTCGGCTCCTCCGACCGTCGCCAAATAGAACGCGGTGACAACATCGATTCGGCTGTCGGGCGTGGCGCGGTCGTGCGCCGCGACCACCGGATCGACGCCATCTTCGAGCATACGCGACACAGTCACCGCATGGCCCGCGGATGCCAGGATGCTGGCATCTGGCCCACCGGCGACATCGGTGCCGAGGCCCAACCGAACCCCGTTGTCGAGGACCTGGCGGACCGGGAGAACGGCGTTCGCGAAGTACGAGTTGGACAACGGGCAGTGCGCAATGCCCGCGCCCAAGCCAGCCAGGACCTGTTGATCTGAATGCGTGACGTGATCGGCATGTGCCAACACGCTGTGGTCGCGCGCCAACCCAAAGCGCTCCAGCGCAACGGTGTCGGTGACCCCGAAGCGATCGAGCACGTAACCATGCTCCCAGTCGCTCTCTGAGCAATGGGTTTGCACCAACGCGCCAGTTGCCTCGGCAAGCTCGCCAAGACCTTCAAGCGCGGCATCTGTGCACGCCGGTATGAAGCGCGGGGTGATGATGGGCCGAACCAACCCGGAGGGATCCAAGGCCTCGATCGCAGTTATCGAGCGATGCGACCGCTCGACGGCATCGCTGGCGTCAGCGTCTCGATAAAAATCCGGCGTTCCCTCCGGATGGTCCATGGCGACCCGCCCCACGAAGCCACGTTGACCTGCGGTCAGGCACACCTGAGCCAA
>CAWKYX010000071.1:0-14121 GCA_963854265.1 Acidimicrobiia bacterium | reverse complement strand
GACCTCGACGGTCTCACTCAGTCGATCGAACCGCTCTTTTGGTTGGGTCGGCAAACCGTACGACTCGAATTCCGGTGCCCAAGAGCCCCAACCAAGCCCGAGCTCGAACCGACCACCGGTTGCGTGATCGAGGCCCACGGCTTGTTTCGCGAGTACTGCAGGATTCCGGAAGGCATCACAGAGGACGAGATGGCTGAGCGTCAGCGTTGTCGTGTTCGCTCCGAGCCACGCAGCTGTAATCATGGCGTCGTGCATGGGATGCCCCTCAGCCATGGGTGGCGCCAGGTGGTCCATCAGGGCCAAGCCGTCGAAGCCGGACTCCTCGGCGACCTGTGCTCTCTCGATCATCGCAGAGAACTCCATCCGCAGCTGGGGCAGAAATCCATCCGCATCTGGGGCAGAAAGAGGTGAAACTCCGGTCGGGTCATGTCAACAACTCCTAGGCATCGCGATCGTCATCCACCGTCCATGCTGCCAGATAGTGTGCCTGTGTGATTGATCTCTCCTTGCTAGGCGCCGGCGGTGCATCAGCGCGGTCCTCGGCCTTCGCGCGCCCTGTTGGTGTCATGGCCCAAGACGGCGAGATGTCGGTCAACCGTGCGCTGATGCATCAGGTGATCGACATCGTGGCGAGGTGACCCGGAGCGACAGGCGGCCCAGCATCTTCAGTCGCCAGGTCTCCACGCTCGTGATGGCTGCGGTCGCGTATTTCGTTGTCGCGGGGATCTCCTTCCCGGTTCTGCCCCGTCTCGTCGAGCGCCGGATTGGGGGCGATGACCTCGATATCGGGTTCGCCTTTGGTGTGATGGCTGCGGGCATGCTCGTGATGCGCCCATTCGTCGGGTATTTGGCGGATCGATATGGTCGAAAGCCCATGATGGTGGTCGGGTCGCTCGGTATCGCCGTCATGCAACTGCTGCACGTCCCGGCAGCCGATGTCGGCCTGTGGTGCTTGCTTTTGGTGCGGTTCGGGCTCGGGATGGCAGGTTCGGCTGTTTACGTTGGTCAAGCAACCACGGCGACCGAACTACCCCCTCAGGAGCGCAGTGCCGAGATTTTCTCGGTCTTTGGCGTTGCCGTCTTTGTCGGGTTCGCCATTGGGCCGGTTGTTGGAGAGGCGACCCTCGAGGCAGCGGGGTTCTCCGCCGCCTTTGGGATCGCAGCCGCGATGGCGTTGCTTTGTGCGGGCCTCGTCTTGATGTTGCCCGAGACTCGCCCGATAGGCGTCACAGCCCGCATCGATGGCATCGGGAGCCTGATCCATCCTGTAGCTGCGAGGGCAGGTGCGGTATGTTTCCTCGTCTTCGCCGGGTTCATTGCCTTCAGCGCCTTTGTCACGCCCTACGGTGAATCGCTTGGGCTGGACCAGGTCAGATGGGTTCTGCTCACCTACGCGGTCACATCGCTTGTCGTTCGGGCGTTGGGCGGACGTCTGATTGCCAGCGCCGACCGTCTCGCACTCGGGACAGCAGCCCATATCTGCGCGGCATCGGGCCTTGGGATCATCGTCGTGTTCAATACGGTGTGGGCTCTCTACGTCGGTGGCGCCGTCCTGGCTGTTGGCCTCTCGTTCAACGTGCCGCTCATGGTCATCGTCGCGGCAGACAGCGCTTCAGCTCTCGAGCGCTCCCGCGTCGTGGCGACGGTCATCGCCTTTGGCGACCTGGCCAACAGCGCGGCTGCCTTTGGTCTCGGCGCTGTGGCGAACAGCGTCGGTTATCGCTGGATGTACTTGGTGGCCATCTTCATCACGCTCTGCGCGGCAGTGTTGTACCGGTCGCCATTCACCCACCCAGTCACCGGCATCCGGCGCACAGCGCCAGTCTGACGCGCCAGTATCCTCCGTCCATGGCCTCAGCCGACCCCTTGTTAATCGACCCCGAAACCATCGACGTCGTTGTATTCGACATCGGAGGGGTCTTCCTGATCCCGCACCACGACCCGGTCCGACAGACCCTGGCGGGCGCGGGGATCAGCGTCCCAGCAGATGAGCAGGCCTTTCACCGTGCGCACCACGTGGGGGTTTGGGCCATTGCCGCAGCGGTGGTCTCGGGCGAAGTCAAGCCTGACGAGGCAACCTCGGACTTGTGGTTGATCTACGACAATGCCTACTTCGCCGAGATCGGTGTGCCGGCACATCAACTCGACGCTGCGTCACATGGTCGTCGCGAGAAGCGTGCCTATCCCGTGAACGACGTTTGGATTTACCCCCTGCTCAGCAATGTCGCAGCGTTCCACCGACTCGCAGCGGAGCGTGCCGACCTGCAATTCGCCATCGTTTCGAACAATGACGGCACCGCTGTTGAACAGATGCGAGACCACGGGGTCTGCCAGGTCGGCCCCGGGCCGCTGCCGTCCATTCGGATCTTGGTGGACTCGGCCGTCATCGGGGTTTCGAAGCCCGACCCAGCCATCTTCGAGCCCGTGCTCGAACTGCTGGGGGGCGACCCCGCTCGCATGCTGTACGTCGGTGACACTTACCAGTCTGATGTGATCGGAGCTCGCGCTGCCGGCCTGCAGGTCGTGCAACTGGACCCCTATGGCCTCCATGAGGGTTTTGATCACCCGCGCGTCGCCGATGTTGGCGCGCTGGTCGAGCTCTTCACCTGATCCTCACGCCAGGTCCATGGCTCCAACCCGGACCAACACCAAAGATCTCCCAGGTGGCCTGAGCCAAGGTCCGCCGGGGGAGTGGCGCCCGGTCGACGCCAACTGAGATCAGCCGACGTCGTTGGCGTGTCGGTTGATGGCGCTGATTATCGCCCGCATTGAAGCAGTGGTGATATCGGTGTGCATGCCGCATCCCCACAACTCCCGCCCATCCACGACCATCTCGATATAGGCGACGGCCACCGCATCGACGCCCGTGCCTTTCGAATGTTCGTGGTAGTCGAGCACCCGGAGCTCTTGGTGCAACGCGTCACGGAGTCCAGACACGAAGGCGTCGAGCGAACCCGAGCCGTCACCCTGGACCACCATTTGTTCACCGTCGCGACTCATGCGTGCCGTCAACAGCGTGCGGTCTTCGCCTGTGGCGTTCTGCGCCGACTCGTATCCATGGAGCAAGAACGGCGCGTCCAGGCCCAGGTAGCGCCCTTCAAACTCGTCATAGATCTGGGACCCGGTGATCTCTTTGCCAGTGTCCTCGGCGATCTGCTGGATCGAACGGGTGAACTCGATCTGCATCCGTCGTGGCAAGTCGAACTGATTCTCGACCTTGAGCAGATAGGACACGCCGCCCTTGCCCGACTGGCTGTTGACCCGGACCACATCTTCATATGAGCGCCCCACGTCGAGCGGATCTATCGGGATGTATGGGACCTCGAAGATGGTTGACCCCGATTTCTCCAGAGCGTCGAAGCCCTTCTTGATCGCGTCTTGGTGCGACCCGGAGAAAGCGGTGTACACGAGCTCGCCGACATAGGGGTGACGCGGATGGACGGGTAGCTGATTGCAGTACTCGGCAGTGCGGCGCAACTCATTGATGTTGCTGATGTCCAGCATGGGGTCGGTGCCTTGACTAAACATGTTCATCGCAATGTTCACGATGTCGACGTTGCCCGTGCGTTCGCCGTTGCCGAACAATGTGCCTTCGACTCGATCTGCGCCGGCCATGATGCCGAACTCGGCGGCGGCTACGCCGGTACCCCGATCATTGTGCGGATGCAGGCTCAAGATGATCTGCTCGCGGCGATTGAGGTTGCGATGCATCCACTCAATCATGTCGCCGTAAGTGTTGGCCGTTGCCATCTCGACCGTGGCCGGCAGGTTGATGATCAGCTTGTTGTCCACGGTGGGGTCGATCACCTCGGTGACCGCGTCGCAGACCTGCTTCGCGAAGGGAAGCTCGGTCCCGGTGAATGATTCAGGGGAGTACTCGTAGCGGATCTTTGTCCCGGGAACGCTGGCCTCGAGCTCTTTGGCGTAGCCCGCCGCGTCCGTCGCGATCTTGGTGATCCCGGCCATGTTCAGACCAAAGACGACCTCTCGCTGGAGGGTGGACGTGGAGTTGTAGAAATGCACGATGGCCTGGCGGGCCCCGGCAATCGACTCGTAAGTGCGCTCGATCAGCTCCTTACGGCTCTGCACGAGGACCTGGATGGTCACATCATCGGGAATGGCGTTGCCTTCGATGATCTCGCGTACAAAGTCGAAGTCAGTCTGGCTCGCCGATGGGAATCCGACCTCGATCTCTTTGAAACCCATCTCGACGAGCGCCTCGAACATGCGCCACTTTCGCGCTGAGTCCATGGGCTCGATGAGTGCCTGATTGCCGTCGCGGAGATCGACCGAACACCAAAGTGGGGCTTCGGTGATCACCTGGCCTGGCCAGGTTCGATCAGCGAGATCGACGGCGGGGAACGGGCGGTAGCGCTGGAACGGCATACCACTTGGGTCTTGGGCCGCGTTTGGTGCGGGGGGTGTAGTCATCAAGGACCTCTCTCGACTTGGTTTACGAACAAAACGAACGGCTTCCCGATCGCCCCAAAGGTCAGGGCGTCGGGTTCGTAAGTCGCAGAGCAAGGAGTGTGATCAACACGACGACCAGCGTAGTCCTCAGGGCGTCGGTTCGGAATGTCGCCGTCGCATTTTCCTGAGGTTCGTCATCCAAGCGGAGCGCCCACGATGTCGGACACGGAGTATCGTGCGCGCCATGACCTTCGATTTCAGCAACAAGCGAGCCGTGGTGACTGGAGCCAGCCGAGGAATCGGCGAGGCGATCGTCCGCCAACTCGATGCCGGGGGCGCCCGGGTCGCGCTGGTAGCGCGTAGCGCAGACAAGCTCGAGCGTATTGCGAGCGAGCTGACCAACGACCCAGTCGTGATTGCCTGCGACCTGTCCGAAGCCGACAGTATCGACCGGATCTCCTCAGCCGCGCTGGACGCCTTCGGTGGTCTCGACATCCTGGTGAACAACGCGGCTGTGGAGCGCAACCAGCCGGCTTCGAAAGTCACCGGTGAAGCAATCGACGAAACCTTGTTCGTCAACCTCCGTCAGGCGTTCATGCTGTGCTCGGCGTTCGCGAAGCCTCTTTTCGCCACACAGGGCAACATTGTCAACGTGTCCTCGACGGCGGCGACCGGAGCGGGTGGGACACAGGGTGCCTACGCCGCATCCAAGGGTGGTCTCAACACCCTGACGAAGAACTTGGCCAATGAGTGGGCGTCTAAGGGCGTCCGTGTGAACGGTGTCGCTCCCGGCTTGGTCGACACTGAGATGTGGGAAGCGACATTCGACCGCCTCGGCGAAGAGTTTGTGCGCCAGTCCTTCGTGAAGCGGGTGCCTCTTTTGCGGTGGGGGACAGCAGATGAGATCGCGAACGTCGCATGTTTCCTGGCATCGGGTATGGCCAGCTACGTGACCGGCCAGACCATCAAGACCGACGGCGGCATGACCAATAACTGACGGCCAAGAACTGCCATTGCGGTGGCACTTTTTTGGGCCTAATGGACCGTCAAACCTCAAATCCGCGACAGCCTCACCGATGGGGCGGGGTGGAGAACCTGACCGTCGATGTGACAACCGCCGAATTCGCCAGCCGTGTGGGCCGGTTCTTGCGCGATGTGCGGCGTGAGCGTGGCGTACGAATCCGCCACCTTTCCGACCGCGATCTCAGCAGCGGGACGTTGCGCGATGTCGAGCGCGGCAACCACGACCTGAGCCCAATGCTGGTCAATGAACTTGCAGGTCGGTACGGCGCCGAGCTGGACAACCTCTTGCCAAAACGCGAGCCGATCCTGTTGATGGCCACCGGCACCATCGCGACTGGCGGGCGGGACGAGTCCTTCGAGCCCAATAATGTCGCATTGCTTCTCGAGGCTTATCTCCGTCTGATCCGCCAACTTCGTGGCGCCAACCCCGATGACGTCATCACACTCCGCCGCGAGGACATGATCGAGATCGCCGACCAACTCGAACGCCCAAGGCCCGAGATCGTCGACCGTGTATCGGTGTTATTGGGCGCGACTGGTGCCCAGCGCCGAGCGATGATGGAGCTCTATCTGTCAGGCGCTTCGGTAGTAGGCGTCACCAGCTAACGCGGTTGCGGCGGCTACGACCGTGGCACTATGGATCTCTCAACGCTACGGACCCGTTTGTGGCCGTGCCATCCGGGGGTGCCGACATGACCGATCTCGACGTAGGCCTAGATGACCTGATCGACCGCGATCAACGGGCGATCGCTTGCCCGTACCCCATCTTTTCCGAGCTGCGGGCAACGGATCCGGTACACCGTAGCGACCATCTCGGCGCCTGGGTTTGTACGCGCTACGAGGACATCCTGTCTGTCCTGCACGACACGGAACGGTTCTCGTCGCTGATGCCGACCGGGCCGGGGAACTTCGCCGAAGTCATGGGCGACGCAATGGCCGAACTGAAGGAAGACCCGGGCATGGCCGAGACCTTCGAGAAGGTAATCAGCCAACGCGGCCAGGCAGCTGTCCTGTTGAATGCGGATCCGCCCGAACACCGGCGCCAACGCAAGGCCGTCAACGGCGCGTTCCGCCCTTCACAGCTCCGCCGAATGGAACCGACGATCACCGAAGTGACAGACCAACTCCTCGACGCGGTGGTCCAGACCGGCGAGATGGACGCTGTCGCCGACTTCGCGGTGGGCCTCCCAATGACGATCATTGCCTATGCCCTTGGCGTCGGCGACGACGACCTCGCCACGTTCAAGCAGTGGTCTGACGACCTCGTTATGCCAGTGGGCAACCCGAAGCCCAGTGTCGACCAGGTGCGCGGTTACCTCGAGAGTTCAGTCGCGTTCGCAGAGTTCTTCGGCGACATGTTGGCCGACCGTCAGGCATCGCCTCAGCCAGACATGGTGTCCGATGTTGCGAATGCAGATGTCGACGGCTCCCAGCTCACCGAAGCCGAGATGTTGTCGATGCTCTCCCAATTCTTGGTCGCAGGTAACGAAACGACCACGAAACTGCTCACCAACCTTGTGCACTACCTCGCGACTGAAGACGGACTCGAGGAACGCCTGCGGGCAGACCGGGCGCTCATCCCCGGGTTTGTCGAGGAAGGATTGCGGTTCGAGGCTCCAGTGGTCGGCCTGTTCCGGCGGGCAAAGGTTGATGTTGAAGTTGGCGGGCAGATGATTTCGGCCGGCGACCACGTGTGGATCCTCTACGCAGCAGCGAACCGCGACGGCGACCGTTTCCCAGACCCGGACGCCTTCGACCCCGAGCGCAGCAACGTTGGCGACCATCTCGCGTTCGGCCACGGCGAACACTTTTGCCCGGGCGCTCAACTCGCTCGGTCGGAGGCTCGCATCGCGGTCGAGCGCATCTTGGACCGGATGGAGAACATCCGACTTGCTCCCGACAAGAACACCTTCGATTACGAGGACACCTTTGTCATGCGCGGTTTGCGGTCGCTGCACATCGAGTTCGATCCCGTCTCCTAGCACGGCGTGGGCCTGGGCAGTCCCGCCTGGTGGATGGGCTCACTCGTGCGCGGATAAGAACGCAACGAGGTAGCGGTCGACAAAGGCTTCGGCAGCTTTGAGATCCAACCCCTCGCACAGTTGCTGTTGTGTCCAAGCAGTGAAGGCATAGGCGGCGTCTTGATCGAACGGACGAACCGCGGGTGCGACGATGACGCCATCGATCGAAGCCAACGACTCAAGAGCCACGATGTCTTCCGCCGAAGCCGCCGAGCTGTATTGCACCAAGACGAAGCCCACTTCCAGCGCCGCGACCTGTCTTGGTTCAGCGATGGGCTCGGAGCTAGCCCCCGATTCAGGGGCAGGAACCTGGTGGGCACCCGAGGTGGGTGGTGAGTAGTCGTAGCGCACATCGTTGCCGGGAAGGACATGGATCGAGCCCGGCTCGATGAGGCGCTGTGTGTCGCTGCAGTTCGCAGCCGTCGACCGACCGCCGCAAGCCCCCGACACCAGAGCGATCACCGCGGTGGTCGCTATCCCGGCTCGAATCTTCATGCGCCGGTCGGATCAACGCAACGACGCGAGAACGTCTGATGCATCGAGCCTGCGATCGTCGAGCTCCACGGTTGCAGGAGGTGCTCCCAAGCCGAGCGACCCAAAGTGTCCAATGGTTGAGATGAGTTCCCGAAGAGCACGAGGGGGCGGGAAGTACTCGTCCTCGCGCGTGATGCGCACCTCTTCGACGCCGTTGGCGGGCGCCAACACCGTGAGGACCTCGCTGACCAGGTCCTCGGGAGCCGATGCTCCGGCTGTGACCCCAACAACTCCAGTAAGTCCCTCGGGAATCTCGTCGGCGGCATTGACGCGATGCACGCGGGCACAACCTGCCTCGATGGCGAGCCGTTCCAGAGCACGAGTGTTTGACGAGTTGGCGCTGCCGATGACGATGACGGCATCACACCGAGTCGCTATCTGGAGGAGCGCCCCTTGGCGATTTGTCGTCGCGAAGCAGAGATCGGAACGGCCAGGAGTCCAGAGGTCGGGGAAGCGTTCTTCGGTTGCGGCAAGGACATCGGCCCAGTCGCGGTGGCTGAGCGTGGTCTGGGCCAACAGAGCCACAGGCTCGTCGAACGCGGGCAGGGCGGCGACCTCGTCGATGCTCTCGACCCGGTGGGTCGAGCCTGGTGCGACCGCCATCGTGCCCGCCGCTTCTTCATGGCCAGCGTGGCCGATGTAGACGATCTGGAAACCCTTGCCTGCCCGAACTCGGACTTCGTGGTGGACCTTGGTCACGAGCGGGCAGACCGCATCGACCACATAGTTGCCACGCTCCTCGGCAGCCGTGACAACTTCAGGAGCGGAGCCGTGTGCGCTGAGCATGATGGGCCGCCCGGGAGGCACCTCCTCGATATCGTCGACAAAGACGACGCCGAGGTCCTCGAACCGTTCCACGACCCGCTTGTTGTGAACGATCTCGTGATAGCAGAAGACCGGCGGTTCGAAAGACCGCACCATCCAGGCCAACGCCTTAATCGCCATCTCCACCCCAGCACAAAATCCACGGGGCGCGGCGAGAAGCACTCGGTCGACCGTCACCGCTCCAGTGTGGCCGATCGATTGCCCAAAGCAGCGGTCTGGGAGAGTTTGTCGCACGAACCGCTGGTGGGGGAGGTCCCACCGACCCCCGCTCGTAGCCTGGGGTGATGTCACCCCCTCGCGTCGTGGCCGTTGCGCCCGAGTCTCCAGCAGCCAATGCTGGCATCGTCGTCGACGATGTCTTGTTGTCGCTCAACGGCGAGGCCCCGCGCGATGTCATTCAATACCAGTTGCTCACCGATGAGCCCTGGCTCGATATCGAATTGCATCGGGGCGGCATGTCCATCGATGTTCGGATCGAAAAGCAGGCCGGCGAGCCCTTAGGCGTCGAAGTGCATTCGGCCTTGTTCGACCAGGTGCGCACGTGTGACAACCACTGCGAGTTCTGCTTCATCTATCAGCTCCCGCCAAACATGCGTGAGAGCCTGTACATGAAAGACGACGACTACCGGCTCTCGTTCCTGTACGGAAATTTCACGACCCTCACCCGGTTCACCGAGGCCGACCTGGAACGTGTCGTCACCGAGGGTTTGTCACCGCTGAACGTCAGCATCCACGCGACCGACCCGGAGATCCGCAGCGAGATGTTGCGAAATCGTCGGGGCGGAATGAGCTTGCGTTGGCTCAGCGCGCTGCTGGCCCACGGCGTCGAAATCCATGGCCAGCTGGTTGTTTGCCCCGGCGTTAATGACGGTGCAGTCCTCGAAGACACCTTATGTACCCTCTTCGAGCAGTACCGCGGGCTCCGCTCGGTGTGCGTCGTTCCACTCGGTGTGAGCAAGCACCACGGCGAGGCCCGCCTACGCGAGCACACCGTCGTCGAGGCCAGAACCGTGCTCGACACCGTGGAACGCTGGCAGGACCAGTTCCTCGCCGCGACCAGTCGGCGCGTGGTACATGCGGCCGACGAGTACTACCTCCTCGCTGAACGCGAGTTCCCCGAGACTGCTGTGTACGAAGGTTTCGAGATGCACGAAGACGGCGTCGGGATCGTGCGTACGTTCGAACTCGAGTTTCAGGGCGAGGTCGATCAAGCCACCGGACCCGCAGCCGGATTCTTTGCCTGGGTCGAAGGCGCCCCACCGGAGGGCTACCGGGCCCCTCGTACCCTCGAGTCCGCAGGCGCAGTTCGCGTGGGACTCCGCCCAAGAACCGGCGCACCTATAGCGATCCTGACCGGCTCCTACGGCGCCGAGATCATGGAGCCTCTCATCGCCGGCCTCGGCCGCGACGACATCCGCGTCATCACGGTCCCCAACAAATTCTTCGGCGGCAACGTCTCGGTTGCCGGCCTGATGGTCGGCGAGGACCTGTCCAGGGTGCTCGCAGCAGAGCCAGTCGGGCATCGATACTTGATCCCTGATGTCTGCCTGTCCAAGGGCATGTTTCTTGACGGCACCTCGCCCGAAGATCTCCCACGGCCAGTCGAGATCGTGGCCACCGACGGAATTGCGCTTCGCGACGCGCTCGGAGTGCAACGATGACCAGCCCAGATCAACAAGCCCCAGCGCAGCCGAAAATAGTGGCCATCGTGGGGCGCCCGAACGTCGGCAAGTCCACATTGGTCAACCGCATCGTCGGCCGCCGCGAGGCCATCGTCGAGCCACGCCCGGGGGTCACCCGTGACCGCAAGGAACTGACAACCGACTGGGCCGGGCACGAATTCATCGTTGTCGACACCGGTGGCTGGATGCCCGAGGGCGGGGGAACCTCGGCCCTCGACGACAAGGTAAGCCGCCAATCAGAGAAGGCCATTCACGAGGCCGATGTCGTCCTCCTGGTCGTCGACACCCGCGTCGGCGTCACCAACGACGACGAGAGCGTGGCCAACCTGCTGCGCCGGCGGACCGGGCCGACCTTTGTCGTGGCCAACAAATGTGACTCGTCCAACCACCATGCGAGCATCTGGGAGTTCCTCAGCCTTGGACTCGGTGACCCATTCCCGGTCTCGGCGTTGCACGGCCACGGTGCGGCTGACCTGCTGGACGTGGTGATCGCCGAATTCCCCGAGCTGGTCGACGACGACCTGTTGCCGATGCCTGGGGACTCCGACAACCGCCATGTAGGCATCGCCATCGTCGGCCGACCGAATGTTGGCAAGTCAACGCTGTTCAACCGTCTGATCGGCGAGGACCGAAGCGTCGTCCACGACCAGCCCGGGACCACGCGTGACGCTGTCGACACGGTGGTTGACACCGAGTTAGGGCCGGTCAGGTTCATCGACACTGCCGGCATGCGCCGCAAAGCCAGGATCGACGAAGACACCGAGTACTACTCGCTGCTCCGAGCACTCCGTGCCATCGACGGTGCAGACGTTGCGCTCTTGGTAATCGATGCAACCGATGGTGTGAGCCACCAGGACCAGCGCCTGGCCGAACGCGTGGACGGGGCCGGCTGTCCAATCATCGTGGTGCTCAACAAGTGGGAGCTTCTCAACGCCGAGGAGCGCGAGAATGCGCTCGATGTCGCGAAGACCAAACTTCACTTCCTTGCCGATCCTCCGATGCTGACGATTTCGGCGATATCGGGCAAGGGCGTCCACCGAATGCTCCCCATCTTGGGAGACACCATCGATGCCTACCACCGCCGAGTCCCCACACGCGAGGTCAACAAGGTCATCAGGGCTGCCCAGTCTGCACACCCAGCCCCAGGCGGGGCACGAGTGATGTACGCCACCCAGGGGGCCATCGACCCGCCGACATTCACGTTGTTCGTCAACCGGACGCTGCACCACACCTACGTCCGTTACCTCGAGAACCGACTTCGTGAGGATCTGAACATGGGCACAACACCCCTGAAGTTGCGGGTCCGCAAGAAGAATGACTAGCAAATATCTCAGGTGACCTGCCGAAATAGTCGCTTTCCCTCGGAGCAGGTCAGGGCCGATTTCAGCAAAATACGGCCGATGCCTCTATGAGTTCGGTTCTATGAGGGCTACCATGTCCACCTCATGGAGACGCCCATCTTGGTGATCCTTGCGGTGCTCGCTATTGGCGCCGCCTATGTGTGGGGCCGATCTGCTCGGCTCCGCTTGCGACTCCTTGGCCGACTCGAGGCCGACCTTCGCGAACTGGATCAACGCGACTCTGTCGCCCAGCGCGCTGCCATCACACTGACTCGCGGGGATTTCCGCCGCGACACCCATGCATCATTCACGTACGTGCTGGTCGCGTGCGCCTCGATCGTGGTCGCGGTTACCAACGAAATCGCATGGGCGGGGCTTTTCGGCCTCTTGGCCATTCCGGCAGCGTTGTCGCTCGGCTGGTCTCGCAACGCCGTCAAAGAAGCGCGCCTCAGCGCAGAACGCTTCGAGATCGAACGACGCGCGGAAGAAGCACTCACCCAAGAAAACCTGGCGCCGCGGGCCTGGGCAGGACGCCTGGCCCCCGAGGAGCTGCCTGATTTCACCGGATTCGAAGTCGGACGTGTCTACCAAGCCGGTTCGGGCCTGATGGCGGGCGACTTCTTCGATCTGTTCCGGATCTCCAAGACCCGTCTCGCTGCCGTCGTGGGAGACGTGGCTGGACACGGGATCGAGTCCTCCATCACCGCCTTCCAGGCCAAGTATCTGCTCCGGGTGTTTCTTGAGTCATTCCGCGACCCGGCACAGGCGCTCGAGGAGCTCAACTCGCAGATGTCGGGTGGCGAACGCATCGAAGAGTTCATCTCGCTCGTCGTTGTCGTCTTCGACACCGAGGCAGGCACACTCCGCTTCGCCTCTGCAGGGCACCCCACGGCATTCCTGTGGCACGAGCGTGAGGTCCAATCACTCGCGGCTACAGGTCCGCTTCTGATGCTCGACCCAAATGCCACCTACATCAGCCGCGAGATCCCGCTGGCGTTGGGTGACATGGTGCTCATGTACACCGATGGCCTCGCCGAGGTTCGCAATGGCGAAGACCAGTTCGGCGAAGACCGGATCGCCCAATACCTGAGCCGTGACCCCGGGATTGCCCCCGATGTGCTGGCCAAGTCCCTGCTCGAAGGCGCTCGAGACTTCTCCTCGGAAGCAATCGAGGACGACGTCGCCATTATGGCCGTGCGCCGCGAGTAGCCCCTGATGCCCTCGTGCGAGCCTTGCGGCACGTTCTACAACCCAAACTCGGTAACCGAAGACGGCAATTGCCCAAGTTGTGGTGCGCCCGTGGTGGTGGGCGAGATGGCGACCGCCGGCGAGACCGTCGAGCGTGCTGTCCCGTGGCACTTCTGGGTAGGCGTGTTTGCGGTGACGGCATACCTTGCCTGGCGCGTCCTCCAAGGCGTCTTGTTGTTGTTCTGAGGCCGCCTTGGTGCTGGGCCTCCACCCTGGTGTTCGACGCGATCGGCTGTGGGGTCCAACGTCGAAACAGGTAGGCTAACCAACCGTCACGGGCTGTGGCGCAGCCTGGTTAGCGCACTGGTCTGGGGGACCAGGGGTCGGAGGTTCAAATCCTCTCAGCCCGACACTTGCACGAGGCAGGTCAGAGCAGGATTTCCGGCTCTGACCTGTTTGGCGTCTCAGCCCGCCTGGCCGCGGTGAGGCCGCGGCTCGTTCTTTTTGGCCTCCTGCATCGACGTTTCGAGGGCACCGAGGAGCGCACTCTCCAGGCTTGGGAGCAAGTGCCCGTTCGTGTCGAGCGTTGTGGTGATGGAAGCATGTCCAAGCCGCTCCTTGATCACGAGGGCATGGGCTCCTGCGGCAACGGACAGAGCTGCACATGTATGGCAAAGGTCGTGGAAGCGCAAGGACTCCGGCAGCCCGGCTGCACGCACGGCAGGCTTGTAGATCCGGCGGTAAAACTTCGATCGACGTAGCGCACTCACATCCGATGCGGAGAACACCAGCCCGTCAGGTTCGTCGATGATCCCACGGTCGGACATGAAGTCCTGCAACAGGGACCGGAAGGGAGCGGGGAGGGTAACAACGCGGTCCCTACCCGACTTTCTCGAGCCCATGATGGATCGACCATCGACCTCGGTTACCGACCGCCGGATGTGGAGCCGAGGTTCACGCTGCAACAGATCCACGTCTCGGCGGCGCAGCGCAGCAAGCTCGCCGAAACGAGGTCCCCCATATGCGGCGACCATTACGAGCAATCCATAGGCTGCACCGATGCACTCGGCAAGTCGGGCTACCTCGTCGTGATCGAGG
>CAWKYX010000070.1:0-14338 GCA_963854265.1 Acidimicrobiia bacterium | reverse complement strand
GATGGGGTCTTCCCATCCAACGAAGAGCGCGGCTATGTGCTGCGGCGGATCGTTCGACGCGCCGTCCGCCACGCATATTTGCTCGGGGTGGACGATCAGGTCATGGCCCGTCTGGTCGACCTGGTGATCGAGATCATGGGCCCGGCCTACCAAGAGTTGGTCGCGAACGCCGACTTCATCCGTGATGTGCTGGACCGCGAGGAAGAGAGCTTCCGTCGAACGCTCGCGTCCGGTTCGGCCATCCTTGACGGCCACCTCGAAGCCCTCAGCACAGGCGACGCGCTTGATGGTGACGTTGCATTCCAGCTGCATGACACCTACGGCTTCCCGCTCGAGTTGACCCAAGAAATCACGGCCGAAAGAAGCGTGGAGGTCGACGTCGTCGGCTTCGAGGCCGCGATGTCCCAACAACGCAAACGCGCCAAGGACGACCATACGGCCAAGGGGGCAGGCCATGTAGACCTCAGTGCGTTCCAGGCTGTCCTCGCCGAACATGGCCCAACGGAGTTCGTTGGCCGCACTGACAACACCGCGTCGGCTTCGGTTCTGCTGGTTACCAACGACTCCATCGTGTTGAACCGCAGTCCGTTCTACGCCGAGTCCGGCGGCCAGATCGGCGACACCGGGGTCATCGAGACCCAGACCGGTCGGGCCCATGTGGTCGATACTGTTCTCGCATCGGCAGGCCAACACCGCCACCTCGTGTCTGACGTCGAGGGCAGCATCGATGCAGGCCAGGAGGCAACCGCAACCATCGACGGATCGCGGCGCGACGCTATTCGTCGCAACCACACCGGAACCCACTTGATGCACTGGGCGCTGCGCCTGGTCTTGGGTGACCACGTCAAACAGCAGGGCTCCTGGGTTGGTCCGGATCGCCTGCGGTTCGACTTCAGCCACTATGAGCCGCTGACGCCCGACCAGGTCACCGAGATCGAAGACCTGGTCAATGGCGAGGTGCTCTCCAATGCCCCGGCTCGGCATTTCGAGACCACGATGGATCAGGCCCAAGAGCTCGGTGCCATTGCCTTCTTCGGCGACAAGTACGGCGACATTGTGCGTGTCCTCGAGGCGGGCCCCAACTCCACCGAGCTTTGTGGCGGGACGCACGTGCGGGCGCTGGGCGACATCGGGCTGGTCAAGATCGTGTCTGAGGGATCGATTGGATCCAACCTGCGTCGAATCGAAGCCGTGAGCGGCACCGCAACCGTTGGTCTCCTTCGTGACGAGGAGGCCAAGCTAGCGGCCGCCGCCTCGCTCGTCGGTGTCCCTCGTGATGCATTGCTTGATGGCATCCAGAAACGGCTCGGCGAGATCCAAGACCTCCAAGACGAAGTCAAAAAGCTCCGATCTGCCGCGGCGGCCGGCAGATCCGCCGAAATCGCATCGGCGGCCATCAACGGCCTCGTCGTCGAACGTGTCGACGGGTTGTCACGCGACACCCTCAAAGAGCTGGCCATGGCCGTCAAGGACGCTGAGGGCGTCGACGCCGTGGTGTTGGGGTCCGCGCTCGATGGGGGAGGAGTTGCCCTGGTTGCAGCGGTGACCCAGGGGGCTGATCACAACGCGGCCGAGCTCATCGCAGACGCCTCAAAAGCCATCAAGGGTGGGGGCGGCAAAGGCGCCGATTTCGCAATGGCGGGCGGCAAAGAAGTCGCAGCGCTCGATACCGCTCTCGACCTTGCCCGCGCTGCAGCCGGCCTCGGCTGAGTTCGGCCTCTCGGGCGCATGCGCGTGCTCGGCATTGACCTCGGGTCGAAGCGTATTGGTCTGGCGCTCAGCGACGCCAGCGGCGTCATAGCGACCCCCCACAGCGTGGTCCTTCGGGCCAAGCGTCGCGACGAAGACCACCGCAAGATCTCCGACATCATCGAAGAGTGGGAAGTGCAGCGCATCGTGGTGGGCTTGCCGTTGTCACTTGACGGTTCCGTGGGCAAGGCGGCGGCCAGTGCGATCACCGAGGCAAAGCAGCTAGGTGTCGTCACAGGAGTACCCACCGAGACCTACGATGAACGGCTGACGACGGTTAGTGCTCACCAGATTCTGCGAGAGCAGGGAGTGGCGGGTCCAGACCGCAAGCACGTCGTCGACAAGGTTGCGGCCGCAGTCTTGCTGCAAGCCTGGCTGGACGGACAAGCCGCTCAGCCCGATCGTTCATGACCCACCAATGACAGCCGACGAGCAAAACCCCGACGCGACCCAAGAGGTCGAACGAATTCGCCCCGATGCCGTCGCGCCCGTCGACGAACCCGAGCAGCGACTGCTCGACGACGATGGTCGTGGCCTCGACCCGAGTTCGGTCTTCGACAACGCAGACCAGGTCGCTCACGCGGACCAGCCACTCGACGGGGACGACGGGGAACCGGTCGGCTCGCACTCTTCGCCTTACCCCGATGGCGGGGGTTCGCCCTACCCCGACGGCTGGGGGCCCGGGGCCACGCCCAACGTCCAGTATCAGTCGGGCGTTGCCGGCGCACCAGTGCCCCAATACTACGACCCATACCCCCAAGGCGTCGTGCAGTTCGATCCATCCACCGAGTTCGAGCCGCCCGACGATCTCCCGCCGTGGTTCGAGGACGAGTACTACGACGACCGCGACTGGGAACACCTGCCGCGACGGACCAGCACGCTGTTCCGCGTCTTGTTGTTCCTGGCGGGGCTGGCTGCGGTGCTCGCGGTGAGCGGTTTCTACATGAGGGGTTGGGTGGACGACCGGCTCGACCCGCCTGGCGAGCCCGGCGATGTGGTGGTCCTCGAGGTCCCTCAGGGCGCTTCGACCAACGACATTGTCCGGATCCTCGACGAGGAGGGTGTCGTGGCCAACGGCACCGTGTTCAGGTATTACCTGCGCTACAAGGATGCCGGCGAGTTCCAAGCAGGGGAGTACACGTTCCAGACGAATATGGCTGTTTGGGACGTCAAGACGCGGCTCGAAGAAGGCGCCCGCATTCTCGAGACGTTCTCCGTCACGGTCCCTGAAGGGCTTCGGGTGTCGGAGATCCAGGAGCGCCTCCTCAGCCAACTCACGACCTTTGATGCCGCGGATCTGCGCACCGCCTTCGCGTCTTTCCGTAAGCCACGCATCTTTGACGACCAGATTCTGTTCTCTAGCGAGGGAATTCTGTTCCCCGATACCTATGAGATAGACAAAGTAGGCCTCGCGAACGAATCTGCGCTACTCGAACGGATGGTCACCCGTTTCGATGATGTCGCTGACGAGGTCGACCTGGTCAACGGAGCAGCCCGCTTGGGGTTGACGCCCTATCAGGTGTTGGTCGTTGCCTCCCTGATCGAGGAAGAGGCACGCGCCAACGAGGATCGCGCAAAGATCGCCAGGGTCATCTACAACCGCTTGGCCGTCAACGAACCACTGGGTATCGACGCAACAATCGTCTACGCGTTGGGCGGCGATCGCAACCTTTCGGCCACGGACCTCCAGGTCGACTCGCCGTTCAATACGCGTCTCTACACAGGTCTCCCTCCGAATCCCATTGCGTCACCGGGCAGGCTTTCTCTGGAGGCCGCGCTGAACCCCGAGGACGGCGATTGGTTCTTTTACGTTCTCACCGAGGAGAACGGACCCGGTACCCACACATTTGCTGTGACCTCGGCTGAGTTCGCGGCTGCAGTGCAGATTTGTGTCGACAAGGGCCTCGGCTGCGGCTGAGTTGCTCTGGCCTTCGATGCAGTCGCCCATTGGCTCCACCAGGACCGCCGCCGTGATCGGGAACCCGGTCCGTCACTCGCTTTCGCCTCCGATTCACAACGCGGCGTTCCAAGCATTGGACCTTGACTGGGTCTACGTCGCATTCGACGTGGGGCCCGGCCAGGCGCACAAGGCGCTCGACGCGATGCGCACGTTGCACCTCGGCGGGCTTTCGGTCACGATGCCACACAAGGCCGACATTGCGGCGGCCGTAGACCGGCTGACGCCAGAGGCTTCGCTGCTTGGTGCGGTCAATTGTGTGGCGTGGGAGCAGGGCGAGCTCGTCGGGCACAACACCGATGGGGAAGGTTTCGTTGCCAGCCTCGAGGCCGAGACCGGTCGCTCCGTGCGAGATCAACGATGTGTGGTGTTGGGTGCCGGCGGTGCGGCCAGGGCGGTCATCTTGGCGTTGGGCCAAGCCGGTGCCTCCGACGTCGCGGTTATCAACCGCACCAGCGAAAAGGCGGTTGTCGCCGCAGCGCTAGCCGGGCCCGTTGGTCGAGTTGGCAAGCTTGGCGATGTCGCAGGCGCTGACATCGTCGTTAACGCAACGTCGGTGGGTATGGCCGGAACGCCGACTGCCGGGATGAGCCCGATCGCCGAGGAAATGCTGTCTGATGATCAGGTCGTGGCCGATCTGATCTATCACCCGCTTGCCACGCCGCTTCTCCAAAGCGCCGAGCGCCGGCGCGCGACCGCTATTGGAGGCGTCGGGATGCTCGTGCACCAGGCAGCGCGACAGTTCGAGTTGTGGACGACTCATGCGGCACCACTCGCCGTCATGCACGAAGCCGCTGGGCGAGCCATCGGAGCCAATCAGTGAGCGACGGTGTGTTCATCGGCATCTGTGTCGTCCTCGGCGTGGTCGCCGGCTGGGCCCTGCGGCCAACGCTGCAGCGGTTCGATGCTGCCGTGCCTGCTCGTTTACCGGCGCCTGAGGTCCTGACAGGTTTACTCTTCGGGCTCGCGGGGGCTCAGTACGACACTTGGCGTCTCATTGCGGTGTTGGTGCTGCTGGTCAGTTCGGTCGCGCTGAGCATTGTCGACCTGCGCCAATACCGGCTCCCCAACGCCATCATGTTTCCCGCGCTTGTTGCGTCGGCCGTGATTGTCGCTCTTGGCGAACTCATCGATGGCCACGCTGTTGCGATTTCCCATGCCGCCGTTGGCGCGGTGCTGTACTGCTTCATCTTGTTGCTCATGCATCTCATCAACCCAGCAGGCATGGGCTTCGGCGACGTGAAGCTCGCGTTGTTGCTCGGTCTCTTTGTGGGTTGGGTTTCAGGATCCAAACTTGATTCGTTCCGGGCTGTGATGATCGCGTTGCTCATTGGCTCGGCGCTTGGGGTAGTCCTCGGGTTCGGGCGGATCCTCACCTCCAAGGTTGGCAAGAGCTTCCTTCCGGACCCCGAAGAAGGCAGCGCCGGCGACGGCCTGCGCCACACGACGTTCTCGTTCGGGGGCCCCCTTGATGGTCGGCGCCATCATCGTGACCTTGTATCCAGCGACGCTGCTCGGGTGAATAGTCGCGTCCGGTCGGGCCCGCGTCGGTAACCTCGGGGCCATGAGCGCGCACCATGTTGTCAACGTCGATCTCGGTGACCGGTCTTATCCGGTGATCGTGGGTGGGGGAGCTCGTCACGAATTGGCATCTGTGGTGCCGTCCGGTGCCCGACGGGTTGCTGTTGTGACCCAGGCAGGAATCGACGTCGAGGTCGACCCGGGGGTCGAACATCGAACGTTCATCATTGGCGATGGCGAAGCGCACAAGGAGTTGTCGAGCATCGAGGAGTTGTGTCGCAGCTGGGCGTCGTGGGGGCTTACCCGCGCCGATGCGGTCGTGGCGGTCGGTGGCGGGCTCGTCACCGACGTTGGAGGGTTCGCGGCCTCGGTGTATCACCGAGGCATCCCTGTCGTTTACGTGTCGACAACGCTGTTGGGCCAGATCGACGCGGCGGTCGGTGGCAAGACGGGGGTCAACCTTCCCGAAGGCAAGAATCTCGTCGGGGCTTTCTGGCAGCCGAGCGCCGTCCTGTGTGACACCGAAACGCTCGAAACAATGCCGCCGCGTGAATGGCGGTGCGGGTACGGCGAAATGGCGAAGTATCACTTCTTGGGGGCCGGCGATCTGCGTTCAGTCCCGCTCGAGCAGCAGATCGTGCGCTGCGTGCAGCTTAAGGCCGACGTTGTTGCCCACGACGAGCGCGAAGGCGGCCGCCGAGCGATCCTGAACTACGGACACACGTTGGCGCATGCGCTGGAGATATCCGGCGGGTTCGACCTCCGACACGGTGAGGCAGTTGCGATTGGGCTGGTGTATGCAGCCGAAGTCGGGCTTCGGCTCGGCCGTATTGATGCGGCCCGGGTCACTGAACATCGCGATGTTGTGGCCCACTACGGCTTGGTGGGCGACCTGCCTCCTGGTCTCGACCCCGATGAGATCATCGAACTCTTTGCGCGAGACAAGAAGGCCATCACCGGAGTCACCTTTGTGCTCGATGGTCCCAACGGAGTTCAGCCCGTTCGCGTCGACGATGAAGCGCTACTGCGCGATGCTTTGGAGGCAATGCGATGACCGACACGATCCTGGTGTTGTCCGGGGCCAACCTCAATCTGCTCGGGAGCCGCGAGCCCGAGATCTACGGCACAGCGACGCTGGCAGATCACATCAACACGGCGACGATCTCTGCTGAGGTACATGGGCTCAGCGTCGACCACCTCCAGTCCAATCACGAGGGAGTACTGGTCGAGGCCATCCACGCTGCGCGCGAGAACGCGGTGGGGATCATCATCAACCCCGGTGCCTTCACGCACTACGCGTGGAGTATTCACGATGCTCTGGCTGCCTTTGAGGGGCCAATCGTCGAGCTGCACTTGTCCAATCCCAATGCACGCGAGGCGTGGCGCCATACGTCGGTCGTAGCGCCTGTTGCCACGGGGTCTATCGTCGGTTTTGGCGGTCACGGCTATCACTTGGCAGTCGAGGCGCTGGCGGCTGCACTGTCGTGAGACCAGCGATCGAGCTGACCCCGATGCAGTTGAGTAATCGGGTCGACCGAGTGCGCGGGCTGTTTGATTTGTTGGGGGTGGACGGCCTCGTGGTGACCGACCTCAGTAACGTGCGCTGGCTCACCGGGTTCACCGGATCAAACGCTGCCGTTGTTGTCGCTGTCGGGGGACTGACCCTGTTCACCGACGGCCGTTATAGCGACCAGGCACCTATGCAGCTGAGCCGGGCCAACGTCGATGCCGACGTTGTCATCGGCGCCGACGTCATCGGCGGCGCGATCGCAGCTGTCGCATCCCTGAGCCGCCTCGGTCTCGAAGCCGACACGATCAGCTGGGCTGCCCAGCAGCGATTCGCCGATGCTTGCTCAGCTGGACTGGTGGCCGTTTCGGCGGCCCTCGTCGAGCTGCGAGCGGTCAAAGACCGGGGCGAACTCGACCGCATCGCCAGTGCGGTCCGAATCGCCGACGCCACCCTTGCCGAGGTCCGGTTGATACTCGGCGCTCGCCCGACCGAGCGAGAAGTGGCCCTTGCACTCGATCACGGCATGCGCTCGCGGGGAGCGACCGCCGAGGCCTATGAGACCATCGTCGCCGCTGGGCCCAACGGCGCCCTTCCGCACGCCCGACCAACCGACCGGGTCATTGGCGACGGCGACCTCGTGGTCATCGACGTGGGTGCGTTGGTCGATGGATATCGCTCGGACATGACGCGCACGTTTGTCATTGGCGAACCAACAACCGAGCAACAGCGTCATTTGGACGTTGTTCAAGAATCTCAGGCAGCCGGCGCTGCGGCCGTCCGAGCAGGCGTCTCTGCGAAGCTCGTGGACAAGGCCTGCCGCGACATCATCGCCGAAGCAGGTTGGGCTGACCGATTCACCCATGGGACCGGTCACGGTGTTGGGTTGGATATCCACGAACGGCCGCGAGTCAACAGCCAGACCACCGACGTGCTCGAGGCCGGCATGGTGGTGACGGTCGAGCCTGGGGTCTACCTGCCCGGCGTTGGTGGGGTGCGCTGGGAAGACCTGCTCCACGTCACTGAAGACGGTGCGGACGTCTTGTCGGGTAGTCCCAAGTCGCCTGTTGTGACCTGAGCACGACCCAGGTATCGATCAACTCCGCGGCTGTAGCGCGGCCCGGTCAGGTTCAGGGCTGCTGACCGGTACAGTGAGCCGCCGGAAACGCCGGTACCGAGGAGCGCTATGGCCCCCGTCTCCACCAACGATCTGAAGAACGGCATGACGTTGCTCATGGACCGCAACCTCATGCAGGTCGTGGAGTTCCAGCACGTGAAGCCGGGCAAGGGTCCGGCCTTTGTGCGCAGCAAGCTGAAGAACGTTCGGACTGGCGCGGTGATCGAGAACACGTTCCGGGCCGGCGAGTCTGTCCAGAGAGCCAACATCGACAAGCGCGAGATGCAGTACCTGTATTCAGAACCAGACGGGTACGTGTTCATGGACACCGAGACCTATGACCAGATGTCGGTGACCGTCGAATCACTCGGTGACACGGCCAACTATGTGATCGAGGGAGCATCGGTTGTGTTGTTGATGTACGGCACCGAGGTCGTGGGTTCTGACCTCCCTGCGTCGGTGCCGCTGACGATCAGCGAGACCGAGCCCGGCATTCAAGGCGACCGTGTGTCTGGCGCAACCAAGCCTGCGACACTCGAGACGGGCCTTGTGGTCCAGGTACCGCTCTTCATCGAACAAGGTGAAGTAGTCAAGGTAGATACGCGCACCGGCTCTTACATTTCCCGCGCCTGATGGCTGAAGACCGCTCTGTCGCTGCACCCGGGTCGCGTCGCGAGGGCCGCGAGCGAATGCTCGGCTTGTTGTACGAAGCCGAAACCAAAGGGCTGGATTTGCCCGAGATCATTGACGATCTCCCTATGCCGCTCACGGGGTATGCCGCGCAGATCGCCGAGGCCCTCAGCGCGGGTATGGCAGACCTCGACGAGCTCATCGAGAAGGCAAGTCATCACTGGTCGGTCCCGCGGATGCCCGCGGTCGATCGTGCGCTGTTGCGTATGGCGACGTTCGAATTGGACCAACGAGGCGACATCCCGGCGGGTGCCGTCATCTCTGAGGCGGTCGATCTTGCTTCGGAGTACTCGACCGATTCGTCAAGCCGGTTCGTGAACGGAGTACTCGCTCGCCTGGCCGGCGAACTGCGTCCTGATGAGCCATCCGTCGCCGATTGATTCGTCTGGCGAACAGTGGCCTGCCCTCCCGCTGCCGCTACCCGGCCAGAACTGTGATGCGGCGTTTGCGCTCCGGCCGTGGGCAGCACAAGACGCAGCCGCCCTCGCTTCTGCTTGGGTCGATCCAGATGTGCTGACCTGGCTGTCACCACCGGGCGCCGACCTGGCAAGCGCCAGACGTTGGATCGACGGAGCCGAGCAGCGCCGAGAGACCGGCTTGGCTCTTGACCTGGTTGTCGAAGCCAATGGCGTGGCCGGCGAAATCGGATTCTCGAGTTTCGACACCAGTCGTCGAGCTTGCTTGGTGGGCTACTGGATCGCGCCATCGCGCCGCGGCGAGGGCCTGGGGGCCCGGGCGCTTCGCGAGGCATGCACGTGGGTTCGCGACGTAATCGGCACCACAGCGGTGGTTGCCGAGTGCGATCCGGCGAACCAGGCATCGCAACGTACGGCTGAGAACGCTGGCTTCGAGCTTCTGGCCGCATCACATCGGGGCAGTCGCGTTTACACTTTCCGCTGACGCCCACGGCGATTGATTGGCAAGAGAGCCGGCCTGGTTGAGGCGCAGGCTCGGCGGGGTCGGCCAGAAATTGACCCGCTGAAATGGGCCGACGAGCAGGCGCGCTCGGGTCTGCTCGCTGCTAAAGTTGGGTCTCGACCGTGAAGTGGGTCCAGAGAGGCTCACACGGACGAGAGGACTGCCAGTGGCGGAACGCGAACGCACTTCGATGCCCCCGAACGGGGGCGTTTTTGTTGCCCACAGCCAACCGATGGACGTCGAAGATGTTCGGCGAGCGCTTTGGCGAATTTCCCATGAGGTTGTCGAACGAAATCACGGCGTCGACGACGTCGTGATCGTCGGCTTGCAAACAGGCGGTGTCGAACTATCTATTCGTTTGGCCCAGAACTTGAGCGAGATCGAAGGGACGCTGCCGCCTACCGGCACTCTTGACGTTGCGTTCTATCGCGATGACATCGGCCTCCGTTCGGTTGGCCCCGCAGCACCGACCGACATCCCGTTCGCGCTGGGCGACAAGGTCGTTGTCTTGGTCGATGATGTGCTGTTCACCGGTCGGACGATCCGCGCTGCTCTCGACGCGCTGACCGACTTCGGTCGACCCCGCGCTGTCCAGTTGGCGGTGATGGTTGATCGGGGGCACCGAGAACTGCCGATACGCCCTGACTTCGTCGGTAAGAACCTTCCGACACGTCGAGACGAGCTGGTCGATGTCACCGAAGAAGGCGTCGCGCTGGGCACCTATGAAGCGGCGGCCCCCCAATGAGCAATCACCTCATATCGATCGACGACCTTGGTGCCGAAGGTCTGACCGAGTTGCTCGACTTGAGCGACTACTTCCTCGAGGTCAGCGGCAGGCGAATCCCCAAGGTGCCTGTGCTTCGCGGTAAGACCATTGCCTGGTTGTTCTGGGAAGACTCGACGAGAACCCGGCTGAGTTTCGAGACGGCTGCGAAGCGCCTCAGCGCCGACACCCTCAACTTCAACGTTTCGAGTTCGTCGGTCAAGAAGGGCGAGTCGCTCCGCGACACCGTCGAGACCATCGGTGCGATGGGTATCGATGGCATTGTTGTACGCCATGCTTCGGCTGGTGTGCCGCGGCAGATCTCACAGTGGACCGACGCAGCCATCGTCAACGCCGGTGATGGGTGGCACGAACACCCCACCCAAGCGTTGCTTGATTGTTACACCATCCGCCAAGAACGCGGTTCGCTTGCCGGCCTCAGAATAGCGTTGGTTGGCGACATCAAGCACTCTCGCGTCGCTCGATCCAATGTGAAGGCATTTGCTGCGTTGGGTGCTGAGGTCACGCTGGTTGCACCGCCCACGCTGTTACCGCCGACGCTCGACGGGTGGCCGGTGAAGGTCACCCAAGACATGGACGAAGCCTGTGCCCATGCTGATGTCGTTTACCTGCTGCGCATGCAACTCGAACGTCAGGAAGAGTCGCTGATTCCCAGCTTGCGGGAATACACGTCGCGCTTCGGGTTGACCTCGGCACGAGCGCGAGCACTCAACCCCAGAACACTCGTCATGCATCCCGGCCCAATGAACCGGGGGGTCGAGATCGCTGGAGACGTGCCTGACTTGGCCAACGCCGTCGTTACCAACCAGGTTGCCAACGGTGTGGTGACCCGCATGGCAGTGCTGTACCAGCTCCTTGGATCAGGGGCTGGGCTGGTTCCCGAGTTGGAGGTGGAACGTGTCTGACCTGGTCATCAAGGGCGGCACCGTCGTCGACGCCACTGGCTCACGCACGGCCGATGTCGCCATCGCCGCCGGTCGCATTGTCGCCGTTGGAGACGATCTCAGCGGCGATCGCACTCTCGATGCCGGAGGTTGCTTCGTGACCCCGGGGCTCGTGGACCTCCACGCCCACCTTCGTCAGCCCGGCAACGAGGAGGCTGAGACCGTCGAGTCAGCGAGTCGTGCAGCGGTCCTTGGTGGTTTCACCGCGGTGTTGGCCATGCCCAACACGACGCCGGCCATCGACAGCGCCTCGGTCGTCCGAGAAGTCCAAACCCTTGGCGAGGCCTCGCTGTGCGACATCGAGGTGGCGGGCACTATCACCGTGGGGCGCAACGGCGAGCAGCTTTCGCCTATGGGCGAGATGGCCGACCTCGGTGTCAAGGTTTTTACCGACAACGGCCAAGGCCTCCAAGATGATCGGCTGATGCGACGAGCCATGGAATATGCAGGTGGTCTCGGAGTTACCTTGGCCCAGCATCCCGAGAACGAATCGTTGTCCGAAGGTGGCCACATGCACGAGGGGGCGATGTCGTCTGTGCTTGGCATCCCCGGCATTCCGGCCGAGGCCGAAGAGTTGATGGTCATGCGCGACGTCACCCTCTGTCGCCTCACCGGCGCCAAGGTGCACTTTCAGCACCTCTCGACGGCGGGCTCGATCGGTATCGTTAGCGCCGCAAAGAACTCCGGTCTGTCCATCACCGCGGAGATCGCACCGCACCACTTCACGCTCACCGACCGCTGTGTGGAGTCCTATGACTCGCTCTACAAGGTCAACCCGCCACTGCGAACAGCGCAGGATGTGGCTGCCGTCCGATTGGCGCTTGCGGATTCAGTCGTGGATGCCATCACGAGCGATCATGCCCCACACGAACCACACCTCAAGGAACTGCCGTTCGATGAGGCCCCGTGCGGAATGATCGGTCTCGAGACGGCGCTTGCGCTGGCGATGACTGAACTCGATATGGACATCGGTGCGCTTCTGGCACTCTTGTCCTGGCAGCCGGCGGCGATCGCCGGAATCGAGCACTGCCACGGTGGGCCCATCGCGCCAGGCCGGCCAGCGAATATTGCGGTCATTGACCCCGCAGCGACGTGGGTGGTGTCAGGCCGCGAGATGGCCAGTCGAAGCTCGAACACCCCATATGAGGGCCGGGAACTCACCGGCCGAGTACGACACACCATTGTTCACGGAGAACCAATGGTCATCGACGGAGAGGCACAACGATGACGATCCGAGAAGCGGCCCTAATTTTGGCCGACGGCTCGATATTTGAAGGCGAGGCCATCGGGGCCGACCCCGATGGCGGTATTGCGGCCGGCGAGGTCGTGTTCAACACGGTGCTCACCGGCTACCAGGAGGTGATCACCGACCCGTCCTACGCAGGCCAGATCATCTCCTTCACCTATCCGCATATCGGCAACTATGGCGTGAGCGAACTCGACCACGAGAGCCGGCGACCATTCTGTCGAGGTGTGGTTGTTCGAGATCTTGCTCGTCGACGCAGCAACTGGCGAAGCAACGACAGCCTTGATGGGTTCCTGCGTGCGAGCGATGTGCCCGGTATCGCCGGGATAGACACGCGCCGATTGACGCGCCATATCCGCGACCTGGGCGCAATGCCTGGTGCGTTCGGGACTGCTGAAGAATCGGCCATCAAGCAGGCAGCAGCGAACGAGCCAGGTACCGACGGGATTGACCTCGCCGCCGCGGTTACCTGTGATCAGCCCTACACCGTTGCGTCGACCGGTGGAGCGCGACGTATTGTCGCGATGGACTTCGGCATCAAGTCGACGATTCTGACGCATTTGTCGGGCCTCGGCACCGTCGAAGTGGTCCCGGCCTGGACGGCTGCTGCCGATATTCTCGACCGAGATGTCGACGGTGTCTTCCTGTCCAACGGGCCGGGCGATCCTGCAGCTGTCGAACATGGCACAGCGACCATCCGCGCGCTGATTGGTGAGGTGCCGATCTTCGGAATATGTCTCGGTCATCAGTTGCTGTCTCGGGCCATCGGTGCCGAAACCCGCAAGATGCCATTCGGTCATCACGGGGGAAACCACCCGGTCAAGAACCTCGCTACCGGCATGGTCGAGATCACAAGCCAGAACCACAACTTCGCGGTCGATGCCGATTCGTTCTCGGGCAAAGCAACAATGACACACGTCAACCTCAACGACGGCGTGTGCGAAGGCATGCAGCTCAGCGATGCGCCGGCGTTCAGTGTGCAGCATCATCCCGAGGCGTCGCCCGGCCCACACGACAGCGTGTATTTGTTCGACCAGTTCGAGGAACTCATGACCAAGGTCAAAGGGGCGCGCTGATGCCTCGCCGCGACGACATCCACAAGATCCTGCTCATCGGCTCTGGCCCAATCGTGATCGGGCAAGCCTGCGAGTTCGACTATTCGGGTACTCAGGCATGTCGTGTTCTTCGCGAGGAGGGGTACACGGTTGTTCTCGCCAACTCGAACCCGGCGACGATTATGACCGATCCGGATTTCGCGGATGCGACCTATATCGAGCCGCTGACGGCGCAGGTGTTGACCAGCATCATCGAGCGAGAACGACCTGACGCCCTGCTTCCAACGCTGGGTGGCCAAACGGCCCTCAACCTCGCCATGGAACTTGTCGAGTTGGGTGTGTTGGACGAATACGGGGTCGAGCTCATAGGTGCCAACGCCGAAGCAATCTCTACCGCAGAAGACCGCGAAAAGTTCAAGATCGCGATGGTCGGCATTGGTCTCAACGTGCCCGCTTCGGGTGTCGCGCACACGATGGAGGAAGCACGCTCCGTGGTGGCCGAGCTCGAGCTCCCCATTATCATCCGGCCGGCATACATCCTTGGCGGCAAGGGCACCGGGATTGCTTCGACGCCTGATGAGTTCGAGAAGCTGGCGGCCGCGGGTATCAATGCCAGCCCGATCGGCGAGATCCTCATCGAGAAATCGATTAAGGGTTGGAAGGAGTTCGAGCTCGAGGTGATGCGCGACACGGCCGACAATTGTGTCGTGGTCTGCGGTATCGAGAACTTCGACCCAATGGGGGTGCACACCGGTGACAGCATCACTGTTGCGCCCACCCAGACCTTGTCCGACGTCGAGTACCAAGCCATGCGTGATGCGGCGTTTGCCTGCATGCGGCGCGTTGGTGT